>NZ_LT629750.1:7005000-7305000 GCF_900105125.1 Bradyrhizobium canariense
TCGCAAGGGGTTGCGCATCGAAGGCGATCCACGTTCGCATCCGGTGTGGCGCGATGAGACCGCCGCGCTGATGGCGACCCAGCGGCTGGTCAAGCTCGCCCATGAAACCGGAAAACGCATTCACGTGCTGCATATCTCGACCAAGCAAGAGATCGAGTTTTTGCAAGACCACAAGGACGTCGCCTCCTGTGAAGCGACGCCTCACCACCTGACGATGGCGGCGCCGGAATGCTATGAGCGGCTCGGCACCCGCGCGCAGATGAATCCGCCGGTGCGATCGGCCGATCATCGCGAGGGGATCTGGCGCGGCATCGAGCAGGGCATCGTCGACGTGCTCGGCTCCGATCACGCCCCGCACACGCTGGAAGAAAAGGCCAAGACCTATCCGGCATCGCCGTCGGGCATGACCGGCGTGCAGACGCTGGTGCCGCTGATGCTCGACCACGTCAACGCCGGACGCCTGTCGCTGGCGCGGTTTGTCGATCTGACCAGCGCCGGTCCGGCGCGGCTGTTCAATATCGCCTGCAAGGGCCGGATCGCCGCGGGCTACGACGCGGACTTCACGGTGGCCGATCTCAAGCGCAGCGAGACCATCACCGACAAATGGATCGCTTCGCGCGCCGGCTGGACGCCCTATGACGGGATGCGGGTCACCGGCTGGCCGGTCGGCACCTTCGTGCGCGGCCGCCGCGTGATGTGGCAGGGCGAGTTGTCGACGCCTTCGACCGGCGAGCCGGTGCGGTTTCTGGAAACGCTGAGGGCATGAATCAAGGACTGCGGTCGCCCGGCTTGACCGGGCGGTAACGTCCGAAAGACTTACTGCTTCGAGAGCGAGACCGAAAACTCGCCATTGCGGACGCGCGCGGCGAGGCCTTCGACGAATTTCGCGACCGCATCTTCGCCGTAGGTTCCGACCAGTTCGGCAAATGCCGCAAACAGGCTGGCCTGCGCAAGGCAATCGCCATCGACGCCATCGTGCCGCGCCTCCGCCCAGGCTTCGTTGAGATAACCGAGCGCGGCCTGCTTCTGTTCGTGGTCGGGCAGTGGATCGCGGCCGGCTGTGAAGGACACTGGATGGCTCATGAAATTTGACAGGCTGACATGCGCGATCCAGGGCGGAGCGCTTTGGTGCAGGAGGTGTAGCACGCACCACGGAACCGCCAAGGGCACTTCTTTAAGTTCTTTAAGAAAGGTTAACGGCAGGGGATAATATCAATCTAGTACCACCGGACCGTCGCGACGCGGTCAGGAAAACGTCCGCACCCGTGCGTTAGTTGGCGTAGCGCGCCGTGAGATCCCGCGAGATCTTCGCGCCTTCCTCGACATATCTGCGGATCGCGACGGTGGCCGCCGGCGTGCAGGTCCGGTAGGTCTGCTGAAAGCCGTTATAGCCGCGATTGAAGCCGGCAATCATGCGGGCGCGGCGATCTCCCGAGGGCGTCTCGGCATCGATCAGCGCCTGCATTTCGTTGCGCCATTTGCCGCCTTCATTGCTGCCGCAAATGCCCCGCAGATAATGCAGCGCGCCGAGAATTTCGGCCAGCCGCTGCAAATCGCCGTCGAATGGCGCGGCGGCATCCTCGGCCCGCGCCGGGCCAAGATTGCATACCGAGATCAGGATGAGAGCGGCGAGAGCGCGTTTCAGCATGAATGGGTCCAGGACCCCTGGTGCCGCGGGGCAGCGGTGATATGCCTTCTCAACACGCTGGAAGCAAGGCGTTGAGCGCCAGGATCTAAAGTGTTTTGGAGCGAAGCGGGTGCCGCTTCACGTGAAGAAAAGCGCGTTGGAACAGAACATTAGAGCCGGGTCTTGATCCGACCGGAACCGAAGGCTCCAGGCCTGGATCAAGAAGGCTCTAGGCCTGGATTAAGCTCCAGGCCGCTTGAATAACCTCTTGCAGGCCGCCGGTCACCTTGAGGTCGCCGAGCGCATCCGGCGCGAGCCAGCGGAAATCGTCGAGCTCGTCATTGAGGAGGGGCTCCTTGCCGATCCAGTGCGCCGCGAATGACATCACCAGATAATGCCCGCCGCCGGTTCCCGGCAAAACCTCGCGCCATCCGGCCAGCCCGACAATCTCGATTTTCAGCCCGGTTTCCTCATTGATTTCGCGATACAGGGCCGTATGCAACGATTCGCCGAATTCGACCCGTCCACCGGGCAGCGAATAGAAACCTTTGCCCGGCGAGCGCGCCCGCCGCACCAGCAGGATCTTGTCGTCGCGAAAGATCGCGGCGCTGACGGCAAGCTGGGGATGCGATGGCTGGACGGTCGTGGCCACGGGGATCAGTGCTCCAAAGTTCGCAGCTAGATGTGGCACACTTTATGCGAACTTCGGAATCATAGGACCTCCAACAAATCCACGAATACAATGCGGTCCGCGAAAGCCGAGGGGACCTTCAAACTCGCTACATGAGAACATCATCCGGAAAAGTGGGAACCGGTTTTCCCTCAACGAAATGAGATCATGGATCTAGCGGCTCGCCATGATGGTTTCGACGTTGGCTTCGTTGCCGCCATTGATGATGCCTCCGGCCAGCGCAACCAGCGGTTTGACCCAGCCGGTGGCCTGCCCTGCCAGTGTGGCGCGAGTCTTGTCCTGCTTGGCTTCACGCATGGCGGCACCAACGGCGGTCAGAATGGAGGTCATCGCGGAGGTAATATTGTCGAATTCGGCGCGGACGCCGGGGTTGGCTGAATCATAGGATTCGATCGCAAGCTCTCGCGCCTTGAAATTAGACGCCGTGAAATGCTCGCGATAGGACAGGGGATGCCAGCCCAGGAAATCTTCCGAGCATTCCGGTATGTCGGGAATCATCTCCAGGAGCATGATGGCTTCGTTGAAGTGATTCAGATAATCGGTGGCAAGCCCGGTGCGCGGATTGATGTTGGCGGCGCGCAGCCGGGCAACTCGGGCCGCTTCATCAGGGACCGGCGTATTCGGTATCGGGCGATCGGATCGCGCGGATGGGGAGGCTGTCGAGGTCATCAAATGCAGTCTTAACGCTTGGGGTTAAAAGGTGCTGAACGTAGTAGCGTTTTTAAGCGAAGTGGTAACGGTTCGCGTCAAGAAAACGCGTCAAGGCAAGAGATGATGTCTATTCGGATCACAGAATGTGCGGACGCTTCGTAATCACCTCGGCGCCGGAGGCTTTGCGGCAGCTTTTTGGCTATGCCGAACAGCCCAATTTCCCGCCACGCTTTAATATTGCGCCGACGCAACCGATACCTGTAGTCATCATCGAGAATGGTATCAGGCATTTTCGCCTGATGCGTTGGGGACTGCTGCCGGCCTGGGTCAAGGATCCCCGTAAATTTACGCTCCTGATCAACGCGCGGTCGGAGACGATTCAGGAAAAGCCAGCCTTCAAAAATGCGATCAAGCGACGGCGCTGCCTGATCCCGGCCGATGGCTATTATGAATGGCAGGCATACGAAGATCGCAAGCGGCCTTACTTCATCCACCGCCGCGACGGCCAGCCGTTCGGGTTTGCCGGACTGGCCGAGACCTGGATCGGCCCGAACGGCGAGGAACTCGACACCGTGGCCGTCGTCACGGCACCCGCGAGCGCCGATCTCGCTGAGTTGCACCATCGCGTACCCGTCGCGATTGCACCGGAAGATTTCGAGCGCTGGCTCGATTGCCGCGCCAATGGCGTCGAGGCGGCGATGCTGTTATTGACCGCGCCGCAAGAAGGCGAATTCGCCTGGCACGAGGTCTCGACACGGGTCAACCGCGTCGCCAATGACGATGCGCAATTGACGCTGCCGATCACGGCGGAACAGATCGCCGCCGAACAAGCGGCGGCGGCGAAGAAATCGGCCGCACGCAAAGTGACGTCGGCGGCATCGGAAGACGACGGGCAGGGGTCGCTGTTTTGAAGGGTCGTTATTTTGAGACTGTCGCTGTTTTAATCAATCGTGGAATCGCAAGGTAGCAAAGCCACTTGTCCGCCGTAGCTCAAGTAACAGCGAGGGCGGAAAGCGGGCCCACTATTTGCACCGATATTACAGGATGCATGCTGGGCACAGCGCAGATTGCGCCTTTGCCTACCTTACGGATCTCACCTGAAAATATTCAGCGCCGCATATTGCAACAGCATAATGGTCTTGGCGTCCCGGATGCGGCCGTCGGTGATCATGGCAAGCGCCTGATCGATCGGTAGTTCTAGCACCTCGATATCCTCGCCTTCGGCGACCAGGCCGCCGCCGTTTCCGATCCGCATCGATGAATCATATTCCGCGACAAAGAAGTGCAGTTTTTCGGTGACCGAGCCCGGGCTCATGAAGGCTTCGAAGACTTTCCGGATCTCGCCGAGCCGGTAGCCGGCTTCCTCTTCCACTTCGGCACGGATGCGGTTTTCAGGAGATTCGTTGTCGAGCACCCCGGCTATGGCCTCGATCAGGAGGTCGTCGTAACCGTTGACGTAAGTCGGATAGCGAAACTGCCGTATCAGCACCACGGTCCGTTGCGCGAGATTATAGGGCAGCAGCGTCGCGGCATTGCCGCGGTCATAGGCCTCGCGCTGCTGCGTCTGCCACTCGCCATTGGCGCGCCGCCATTCGAAGGTCGTGGTCGTCAATACGTAATAGTTGTCGGAGAGCAGGCGGACGTTCTGGACGCGGATGCGGTCGGAAACGGTCATGGAAAATCCTTGAAATTCCCGGTCATGGCGTCGGCTCGCGGCCGTCGAGCCATTTGGCGAACACGATCGTTTCCGCCTCCGCATAACCCAGCGATTGGTAGAACGCTCCCGCCTTGGCGTTCTCACGCCGCACCAGCAATTGCAATTTGGCGATGCCGGCCCCGCGCAACCAAGCCTCGGCGGCATTCATCATCGCGCGGCCATGGCCCTGCGCGCGGCGGTCCGGATCGACCGCGACGTAATAGACCCAGCCGCGATGGCCGTCATGGCCGACCATGGCGGTCGCCACGATCGCTTCGCCGTCGCGGCCGATCAGCACCGTCGCGTTAGGCCCCCGCCGCGCCAGCGCGATGTCGGCTGCGGGATCGTTCCACGGCCGCGTCAATCCGCAGGCCTGCCAAAGCGCGACGACAGCGGCGATATCGGCATCGGCGATCGGCGCTATCGACAGCGCGGCAGCCGGCATCGTCGGGGCTGCGTTCACAGCACCTTGCCGGGATTCATGATGCCTGATGGGTCGAGCATCGCCTTGATCCCGCGCATCAGTTCGATCGCGACCTTGTCTTTCACCTCGGGCAGTTCGTCACGCTTGAGCACGCCGATGCCGTGTTCCGCGGAGATCGATCCGCCCATCCGCAGGACGATCTCGAACACCACGGCATTGACTTCGTGCCAGCGCGCCAGGAAATCAGCCGCATTGCCGCCGGTCGGCTGGCTCACATTGTAATGGATGTTGCCGTCGCCGAGATGACCGAACGGCACCGGCCGCGAACCCGGAATGAGCTTGACGACCGCAGCATTGGCTTCAGCGATGAAATCGGGCACGGCGGCGACCGGCACCGAGATATCGTGCTTGATCGAACCGCCTTCCGGCTTCTGCGCCGCCGACATTTCGTCACGCAGCTTCCAGAAGGCCTGGCGCTGGCTGAGGTTGGCCGCGATGACCGCGTCATCGACGATGCCGTCTTCCATTCCTTTCTCCAGGATCGATTCTAGCGCGTCGCGGGCATCATCGCGCGAGGACGACAGCTCCATCAGCGCATACCACGGATGCTTGCCCGCGAGGGGATCGCGGATGTCGATGCCGTGACGCACGCTGAAATCGACGGAAATGTCCGACAACAGCTCGAAACTGGTGAGGCTGCCGGCAGCCTCGTTCTGCGCTATCGACAATAGCTTCAATGCCGCCGCCGGCGATTTGAGGCCGACAAAGGCGGTCTCGACGGCGCGCGGCTTCGGAAACAGCCGCAGCGTCGCGGCGGTGATGATACCAAGCGTGCCCTCGGCGCCGATGAAGAGGTTACGCAGATCGTAGCCGGTGTTGTCCTTTTTCAGCTTGGACAGCGCGTTCAAAATGCGTCCATCGGCAAGCACGACCTCGACCCCGAGCGCCATCTCGCGCGCCACGCCATAGGCCAGCGCCGCGGTGCCGCCGGCATTGGTCGAGAGATTGCCGCCGATGGTGCAGCTTCCCTCGGCGCCAAGCGACAGCGGGAACAGCCGGTCGACGTCGGAGGCCTTTTGCTGCGCGATTTGCAGCACCACGCCGGCCTCGCAGGTCATGGTGTTGGATGCGGTGTCGATGTCGCGGATCTTGTCCATCCGCCGCATCGAAATCACGACCTCGCCATTATGCGGGGTCTGGCCGCCGACCAGACCGGTATTGCCACCCTGCGGCACCAGCGCGATCCGATGTTCGCTGGCAAGCTTGCAGATTGCGGATACTTCCGCGGTCGAGCCCGGCCGCAACACCAGCGGCGAGCGGCCGTGATACAGGTCGCGCTCCTCGGTGAGGTAAGGCGCAATATCGGCCGCATCGGTTACCGCATATTTGTCGCCGACGATGGCGCGAAAGCGCGCGATCAGTTCGGGCGAGAGCGGCGGTACGGATGATTGAGCGATATTCATGGCCTGGCTTCTACCTTGGACTTTGTCGTTTGGATTTTGTGTTGTGCTTTATTCCCGTCCCACCGCGGCGCGGCGCAGCCTGTCGTTGATCGCTTCGCCGAGGCCGTGATGCGGTACCGGCATCACCGCGATGGCGCGCGCGCCCTTGAGGTCGAGTGCGCGAAGATAGCCGAAAAGATTGGCAGCGGCTTCGGTCAGATCACCGCGCGGCGACAGATTCATGACTACCTGAGCTGCATCCGCTCCCGGTATGGCGGCCGGGCCGAACGCGAGCAGCGCCTCGCCAGCCTCAACCCGATCTGCGTTGAGCCGCACCGGCGTACGCGGCGCGTAATGTGACGCCAGCATGCCCGGCGCCAGCGGGGCTCCGGTATCGTTGCCCGCGTCCTCGGGCAGTTGCACCAGCGCACGGCCGAGCACGCGCTCGATGGCATCGCGCGGCAGGCCGCCGGGACGCAGCAGCATTGGCGCGTCGAAACATCCGATAATGGTGGATTCGACGCCGACCGCGACCGCGCCGCCATCAACGATCAGGTCGATGCGCCCCTCAAGGTCGCTTTGCACATGGGCCGCTGTGGTCGGCGACACATGGCCGGACAGGTTGGCCGACGGTGCCACCACCGGCCGGTCGAATGCGCGCAGGATGTCCCGCGCGACCGGGTGTGCCGGAATGCGGATCGCGACGGTATCGAGCCCGGCGGTGGCGAGATCAGCCACGGCGCAGTCGCTGGTTTTGGGCAGCACCAGCGTCAGCGGACCCGGCCAGAACGCCTCGGCCAACGCGAGCGCCAGCGTGTCGAAATGCGCGATCCGCCGGGCGGCGGCGAGGTCGTTGACGTGGGCGATCAGCGGATTGAAGGCCGGGCGGCCCTTGGCCTGATAGAGCCGCGCGACGGCCGCCGGGTTGGTGGCATCAGCGCCGAGCCCGTAAACGGTCTCGGTCGGGAACCCGACCAGCCCCCCATCAGCCAGCCAACGCGCCGCCGCGGCCGTAGCGGCCTCGCCGGCGGGCAAAATCTGCGTTTTCAGGCCCACATTCACGGGGAATTAAATCCTTTGGTCCGGCTTCTTGCGGTGGGCGAAACCCAAGGCTATAAGCCGCCTTCTTGTCGGAGTGTGGCTCAGCCCGGTAGAGCACTGCGTTCGGGACGCAGGGGTCGCAGGTTCGAATCCTGCCACTCCGACCAGATTTCATTAGCTTTTTTGTTCTGATTGTTGGCGCTACCCGAGTCAACTACCGATTCAACCACCGAAACGTACCTGTTTTTTTGCCCGATTGCAGCGGCAGCGCCCTGTAAATGATCTGGATGATGATGCCCGTAGGTGTTTTGCAGGACCTCGGGCGACATGCCCAAGAACCCTGCCGCCTCCCAGATCGGCACGCCGCGCTGCATCAGCCAGGTTGCCGCCGTATGGCGCAAAGTGTGGGGCGTGACCCTACCGGTCATCCCGGACAAACAGGAGAGGCTGTAGGCGGTCTGGTTCAGCCGTCCATTGCGTAGGCGAGGGCGGGGTATAGGGAGGGCAGCCGTCGATATGGTCTGGCTCCGCGCAGGTAACGCTGCCCTTGTCATACCGGCAGCCAGCGTAGCCCCGGAGTGGATGCCGAGAGCGCTCGGCGAAAAACAAGAGATCGTCGATATGATCGGTCGAAAGCGTTTTGGCCTGCTTGCCTGGCATGTCGCTCAAATCATTTGAAGCCAGGTTCTAAAACATTCGAGTCTGAGCGTAACGGAAATCCCGCATGGCGCAGACTGATAAGGTTTTGCATAAAACCTTATCAGTTGCAGGTAGGCGACACCGCACCGATCCAACGACAAACCGGAATCTGTTTCCTGGCTCCAAGGAGCTCTGAAGCAGAATCATCGATTTAGTGGCCACTCCGATAGGCCAACAGGATTGCGTTTGAGAAGTACCCTTCCGAGGCAACATATCGATCCACAAATTCTAGAACGGATAGGTCCGACGCGGTATCCGATTTTGTCTGAGGTACTGCCGTTTCGCTCGGTCGGCCAAACAGGGGGACGCCGTACATCCTTCTATGCATCCGCAAAATCGCAATTTCGAGTTCGGTTTTGTCCGATACCGAGAGTCCGAAAAGCCTCTCGCCTTTCTCATTTGTCACAAGGCAGCTTATCAACCAAGAAGAAGCGTCTGCGTCAGTTTTCAAGTATGGAAGTATCGCTCGTAAGCGGGCGATGCTTCTCCCGGTTAGACGCGAGATGATAACGCTACGCCCGGACGGCAGCTTCAGCTGCGCAGCAAATAGTTTTCGAATAATTCTGCTCAATCGATCACTGCGTCGCGGATACCACATCTGATGACGCCGAGATAAAAGCAGCTAATTGATTCAAGTCGATGACAGCGACCGAGCTTCGCGTAGGGGCGGCACCACGATGGGGCAAGCCCGAAACTGTCGAAAGAGAGAAACGTTCGCCATCGGTTGTGGAAGGAAAATCTACTTTGCGAGAGTCGAGAATCAATCTTGATCAGGGTAGCAGCTGCCTCAAGCTCTGCTACTTCCGTGAATAGCCAATCCGATTGGAATACTTCTTTGAGTCTGCAGCACGCCAGGAGAGGACGCCACGCGTTGACTCGTGACGATGCACCCGACTCAAACGTCACCAAACCGTCACTCAGCACAGATAAGCTTGTATAGACAGGTGCCGTTAGTGCGATGTGATTTAAAGCACACCAACGGGCGCCGTTTTATTTGTGCTAGGGGAAGCATGGATGTTTGATGGCAATGTGAAGACGTCCCAAGATTCAATCCCATCAGGTCCGATTGGTGGGCCGATGGCGTGGCGGGCCGGAGATCTCGCGCGCGACGACAGTTGGATCCATCGGCTTGATGCCGAGGACATTCGCGAGATCGAGGAGGCGGCGCGTTTCAGCCGCACGAGACAGGTCGATATCTTGGGAATCGAAAAAGACGATTTCCCGCTTCCGCGCCTCGCCACGAAGATTGGCATGCTTCGCGAGGATATTATGTTTCGGCGCGGTTTCGCTTACATGCGAGGCTTGCCTGTCACTCGTTACGATCGCGAGACTTTAACGCGAATGTATTTTGGCATATCGCGCCACTTGGGTGACCCTGTCCCGCAGAACCGCAACGGACATATGTTGGGGCACGTGATCGACATTGGCACGTCTGTCGATGATGTGAACAAGCGACTGACGCAGACAAAGGCGGGGTTGGAGTTCCATTCGGATTCCTGCGACGTTGTCGGCCTTATGTGCCTGGCTACGGCGATGCGGGGAGGCGAAAGCGCCCTCGTAAGCGGAGTTGCGGTGCATGATGAGATGATGGGGCGGCGACCGGACCTCTGCCGCGCGTTGTATGAGCCGCTGACGGTCGATCGCCGGGGCGAAGTGCCTGAAGGGAAGCAGCCATGGATGCGCATCCCGTTGTTCATGTGGCAGAACGGCGTTTTTACCGGGTATGCTCCGCTGGAAGCCTACCTGCAATCGGCGAGGCGGTTCACCGACGTTCAGCCGACGACCGATCTGCAATGGCAGGCGATGCGGATGTTCCTCGATCTTTGCAACTCGGACGAATTTGCTGCCCGCATCCCATTTGAGCCCGGTGATTTCCAGTACGTCCACAATCATGTGGTGTTCCACTCGCGCACGGCGTTCGAGGATTGGCCGGACGCCGCCCGGAAGAGGCATCTGATGCGGATCTGGCTTTCGCTGCCGGACGGCCGCGAACTGCATCCGTCAATCGCCGAGCGCTGGATCAAGATCGAACGCGGTACGGTCCGGGGTGGCGTGAACATTCCTGACCGGCGCGCCTTAACGATTCCACTGGACCCGACGACGCCTGCTTTCGCATGAGTGTGGATGCTTCTAGTGGCCCGCTGGCAGGTCTGCGTGTGTTCGACCTGACCCGCGTGCTTGCGGGTCCCACATGCACGCAGATCCTGGGCGATCTGGGCGCGGACGTCGTGAAAGTGGAGAGGCCGGGTACGGGCGATGACTCGCGCGCGTTCGCGCCACCGTTTGTGCCTGGCACCGCAGACGGCGCTTACTTCGCGGGCTTAAATCGAAACAAAAGGTCGATCACATTAAACTTGGCGTCGGAGGAGGGCCAAGCCTTGGCCCGCCGGCTTGTACGCCGCTGCGACATCCTGGTGGAAAATTTCAAGGTCGGCGCGCTATCCCGGTATGGGCTGGGCTTCAACGAATTGCACGCGACGCAGCCTGAACTGATCTATTGCTCCATCACAGGCTTCGGACAGACGGGCCCTTACGCGCCGCTTCCAGGTTACGATAGTCTGATCCAGGCCATGGGCGGGATGATGAGCCTGACCGGCGAACCAGGGGGCCTGCCGCACAAGACCGGTATTCCGGTCACCGACCTGTTCGCCGGCTTGTATGCTTGCATCGGCATACTTGCAGCCCTTCGCCACCGCCAGCGGACCGGCCTGGGGCAGCACGTCGATATCGCAATGCTGGATACGGCTGTGGCCTCGCTGGCAAATCAAGGCATGACCTATCTCGCGACGGGCAGAAACCCGGACCGCCTGGGCAACGAACATCCCACCGTGGTGCCCTATCAGGTATTTGGTACCGCGGACGGGCACATGGTTCTATCCATTGCGAACGACGCTACCTTCGACCGATTTTGTAAGGGCTTTGGGCTGTCGCACCTTATGGAGGATTCACGCTTCGTCACCAATTCCGCCCGCGTTGAAAACCGGGCTGCCGTCACGGCCGCTCTCTCGCCCGTATTGGTCGCTCAGCCTACGGCATGGTGGCTGGAGCAACTCGCTGCCCTGAACATCGGCGGTAGCCCCATCAACACGCTCGAACAGGTTTTCGCTGACCCGCAGGTGCGTGCGCGCGACATGGTGGTCGAGATACCACGAGCTTCGGGCGGGACGGTGCAGGTGCTCGGCCATCCCGTGCGGATGTCGGCAAGGGGCGCAACCTATCGCCTGGAACCTCCGGCTTTAGGTGAGCACACCGATGCCTTGTTGGTCGAAATCCTGGGGATGGGTGAGAGCGAGGTATCCGAATTGCGTGCACGTCGGGTCATTTGACGACATGACGACGCGGGTCATGAGCTTCTCAACAGCGGTCGGGCCGTCGCAAGAGCCGAACAAGGATGGGCAGCCCTTGTATCTGCAGATTGCTCATGTCCTGGGAGAGGAACTGCGCGCTCAGCAGCATCCGGTCGGACGCCTGTCGGAACAGGCCCTGAGTGCCCGGTTCCGGGTCAATCGGCACACGCTTCGTCGCGCGATAGACATCCTCGTGTCGGCCGGGCTGGTCGAACGGCGGGCCGGGGTCGGCGTGAACATTCTGCCGGGAGCCATCGACTACAGGCTAGGTCCGGCGACACGATTTTCCCTGATGATCGAGGAGAGCGGACACTCGCCGTTCACCCGAATTATAAGCAAACAGGTAACGAACGCGGATGCCGAAATGGCCCGGAAGCTCAGGCTTTCGCAGTCTGCCGCAGTCGTACGTATCGATACCGTCCGCGACGTCGATGGCCGACCGTTCTGCGTTCAGTCGCAGTTTTTGGATCACGAGACCTTTCCCCTTGTCGCTTCCGAATATGGCGGTGGTTCTCTGCATGATTTTTTGAGGGATCGATGTGGCGTCACGGTCAGCCGGCGCGGATCGACGATCTCCACCGAGTTGCCGCTTCCTGCCGATGCGACACTGCTGCACATTGGCCCTTCGCAACCCGTGATACGCGTCTCGAGCGTGAATGCTGACGTCGCATCCAACCTGCCCGTGGAATTCTGCGTGACGCGCTTCCGAGGTGATCGGATCGAGCTCCAGGTGGAGTTTCCAGGTCAGCCCTGACAAAGATCGCGCCGCTGTCGTTCAACAGCCATCCGGCCGTCATACGAATTCGATACCACCTGTGTAGACAGGTTGGTGTTTCGGGGAAGCGGCATTCGGGCGACACGATCAAAAGCGTGGCGCCGCAAAATCAGCCTCCAGCAACCCGCCCTGTACTTTAAATCTGCGCAGTCGCTGCGCCCTCGCGCACGCCGGCTGCTCCACAAAGGAGTCGAAGATGGATCGTAGAACGTTCTTGGGCGCTGGGGCCGCGGCGCTCTCGATGAGCATGGTGCGTCCATCCCGATCGGCAGAAACACTTATCTTCTACGAACTGCCGACCAAATATATGAATTGGGGCGCGCTCGCTGCAGCATATGAAAAGACGGCCGGGGTCTCTCCGACGCTCGACCTGAAGGCCGGGTCGAGTACCGCGCTGGCAGCCATGAAGATAGAGGCTGCGCGGCCGCAGACGAACGGCGCCTTCTGGTCGCTCGACATAGCGATCGAGGCAAAGCGCAGCGGCGTGACAATGCCGTATAAGCCCCGCGGTTTTGATGCCATTCCGGTGGGCCGCAAGGACCCCGACGGACATTGGTGGGCAATCAGCTCGGCTAACATCGTGATCGGAGCCAATACCGACGTGCTCGGCAAGCGCGGCCTAGGCGTACCGCAAACCTGGGATGACTTGCTCAAGCCCGAATACAAGGGCCTTTGCTCGATCATGGAGCCGACCTATTCGGGCACCGCGTCGACGTTTCTCTACGGAATCAACTTTATCGTTGGCGGCACGAAAGCGGACTTCACGCCTGGCATGCGCTGGCTAAAAGCGTTTGCCGCGAATGGAGGTCAGTTTCGCGCAGAGACGATGGCGCCACGCCTTGCCAGCGGTGACGTGGGTGTGCTCATCGACGCAGAAGGAAACACGATTCTTTCCAAAGTTCAGGGCGCGCCGGTTGTCGCCGTCGCGCCAGCCCAAGGCGTGGTCGCAGTCGAGCTTGGCATGTCTATGGCCAAAGGCGCGCCCGACGTTGAGCGGACCCAGCGTTTTTTCGACTGGCTACTTGGCACCGAAGCGCAAGAGATTATTGGTGCCAGTTTTTTCCGCCCCGTCGTCACCGAGGCGATGCCGAAGACCGTCGCCGATCAGTTGCCACGCGCCGAGCGCCTCGTGTCGCTCGATCTCGATCACGAGGCGCTCGTCGTCACGGACCTGAAACGTGCGTTCACCGAGATCGTTACTCGCGACGGCGACATCGACGCCGTGCTGGAACGTTTCAAGTTGAGGTCGTGACACCTTGCGAGGAGCGTTGCGCGTGCCCCGATTCCTGCTGATCGTCTTCATCCTGGCGATGGCGCTGACGCTTCTCGTGCCTCTCGGAGAGGTCGTGCGAATTAGTTTTACGGACGAGTTGGGTGCACCGACGCTCGCGAATTACCGAGACGTGCTCGGCGCCGGATACTTTCGCAACGCGCTCCTGCAGACATTGGCTTTTTGCCTCTTCACATCAGTGGGCGCCGCGCTGCTTGGACTGCCGGCCGCATGGCGGATCGGGCGGGGCGGTTCAGGCGCCGTGCTGCTCCGGGGGTTCTGTCAAGCCAACTACGCGTTCGGCGGCGTGGTCTACGGGATGCTCGCCGTAGCGTTGATTGGCAATGTTGGGCTGGTGCCGATCGCGGAATATGAACTTTTCGGCACCGAGGTGACCCGCGGCTTTGTATACACCACCGCGGGCCTGGTCGTGGCCTATGCTGGATTCCAGATCCCGCGCTGCGCTCTGCTTCTGGCGCAGGCCGTCGAGAAGCTGGATCCTGATCTTCTGCGCGCGTCGCGCACCTTGGGTGCGCGTCCGGCACAAACGGCATTGCTTGTTGCAGTCCCCCTTCTTGGTGGCGCCATTGTCAACGCCACCGTCTCGACTTTTCTGATCTCGATCGCCTCGTTCGGCGTGGCCCTCTTGGTCACCCGCAGCTTTCCTATCTTCGGCATGCTGGTTTTCAAGGAATTTGTCGGCTTTGCCAATTTCGGTACAGCCTGCGCGATGGCTGTGTCGCTTGCGGTCGCCGCGTTTGCGACCGCCGGGGCGATGCGCCGTCTCGCAAGTGGAGGCGTTTACTAATGGACGTACGGCTTGAGGACGTCACAAAGCGCTTCGGTATCACTCCGCTGCTCGGAAAGACGAACCTTTTGTTCAAGTCCGGGGCGGTCACGGCGCTCCTGGGTCCGTCAGGGTCGGGTAAAACGACGCTCCTAAACATCGTTGCCGGCCTCGTCGCGCCGTCCTCGGGGACAGTGATCTTTGGCAAGCGGGACGTGACAAATGAACCGGCCGAGACGCGTCAAGTCGGTTACGTGTTTCAAAACCACGCTCTTTTTCCGCATTTGAGCGTGGCCGGCAATGTAGAATTTCCGCTTCGGGTACGAGGGATAGGCCGCAGCGAACGCCGGGCCCGCGCCCGTGACGCGCTCAAGATGGTTGAAATAGCGGCCTTGGCCGAGCAATCCGTCGTGACGCTCTCGGGAGGACAGCGGCAGCGCGTCGCGCTGGCCCGGGCATTGGTAGCGGAGCCCGACGTGCTGCTCCTCGATGAGCCGCTGTCTGCGCTCGATCCGGCCCTGCGAAGACGTATTCGGGAGGAGTTGCGGAGTCTTCTGGAACCTTTGCCGGTCCCGGTGGTGCTGGTTACTCATGATCAAGAGGACGCGTTCGTGCTAGCGGACCGGATCATCGTGCTTCTCGAAGGCCGGATCGCGCAAAACGGATCGCCGCAGGAAGTCTATCTCCAACCCGCCACCGAAGAGGTTGCGAGATTTGTTGGCCCGGCGAACTATCTTCCGGATCGGACCGGTGTCCTGCGGATGGTTCGCCCGGAGGATTTCCAGCCGGTCGGTCATGACCAAGCCGCGGACGTGACGATGCGGGTTGAGCGCGTGCAGTTCCTGGGAGATCGACGGCGGCTATTAGGTCGCGACAGCGAGGGGCGCGCCATCGTGTCAGACGTGGACAAATGGCATGAGGCTACACCAGGTTCACTTATCCGGCTCAGGATGCGAACAAAAGGCTGCGACGCCGGAGACATGCTGGACGTTGTTCGGGAACGCAGCGATGCGTTCTGAGACGATCGCGCCGGTGCGCGGCAGGCAAGCGGGCTCGCGGCGCGGCACAGAGATCGCGTGGCGCCTGTTGGAGCCCCTGTTGGTTTGGCTTCCGCCTGCGTTACTCGTCGCTCCGCTTGGCTTCCTGTTCGTGGGCGCTTTCACGGTTACCTGGGACAGCCGCGGCCTGCGAGGGGCTACCCTGCAAGGCGTGATTGAGGCCTTTGGGATCGTGCGGGAATCAATCGCGTTCAGCCTGTTACTGGCTACCGCCACCGCAGTAATCGCAACCGCCGTCGCAGCGCCGCTTGCTTATGCGACGCAAGGGCGCTCGGGATGGTTTGTGCGAGCTGCTCGCGATCTGGGTGCACTTCCAGCCGTCGTGCCATCTCTCATGCTCGGGATGGGTTTGATCCTGGCGTATCCAAGCCTTCAGGGCGGCTGGGTGATTTTGCTTACAGCACACGTTCTGCAAGCACTGCCGTTTGCGATCTGGCCCATAGCTTCCGCGCTAATCATGTTCGATACGGATATGCTGGATCGGGCCGGACGTACGCTCGGAGCTTCTCCGACGCAGCGTTTCGTGCTTGTCGCGTTGCCAAATGTCTGGCGCGCCGTAGCGACCGGAGCGGCGACGGCCTTCGTCATCTCCTTTTCAGAGAGCGGCAGCAGTTTATTCCTGGGATCGGCACGGTATCGTCCGATCGGCGTCGTCCTCGTGGACACCTTCACGAACCTGGACCAGCGGTTGTCCGCGGGCACTGCGGTTGTTTTCACCGTGGTTCTGCTCCCGGCGCTGATTGCGTTGGAGCTACTGCTCGCCTCCAGCCGCCATCCGGCGCAGGCGCGCCGGAAAGGCACGAAGGCACAGTCATGACTGCCGTGATCATTTAACTCATTTATGACCGGAGGAGCTGCAAACATGCCCATCGAAACCTATGCCCAGTTCTGGCCTTTCTACCTTAGCCAGCATCGCAGTGCCGCGACGCGTAATGTCCACTTCATTGGGACGAGCGGTTTCCTCGCTCTCATCATTGTCGCAGCCATTACCCGGAGCGGGTGGCCGCTGCTTTTGGCGGTGCTGACGTTTTACATTCCGGCATGGTTTGCGCATTTTTTCATCGAAGGGAACCGGCCCGCAAGTTGGCGGTACCCATCCTGGTCGTTTGTAAGCGACGTCAGGATGTTGCTGCTCTGGCTCACAGGTGGTCTCAGTGCGGAGATCGCAAGGTTGGACAATTCACCAATGACGTCCGCGGACCTCGATCGCCCGGCTGAGCGTGATACGCCGGCTAGAAGGATGGATGATCGTTGAGTTGCGAAGTCGTCGACCTCACAGTGATGAGCCTCAATATCTTTCTTGAATGCACCAGATGGAAGCCGCAGGGCCCGCAGAATTTTTCTGGGACTAATGATTGGCCCATCGTTCGTATGCATGATGCAAAAGAGGAAATTCAATGTCACACGTGAGATTTGTCGGTTGTGGAGACGCTTTCGGTTCTGGCGGGCGGTTCAATACCTGCATCCTGGTAGATGTGCCGAGTTGCCGCTTCGCAATTGACTTTGGGGCCTCATCGCTGATCGCGTTGAAAGCCCAGGGAATTGATCACAATTCCATCAGCACAATAATCTGTACACACATTCACGGAGATCATTGTGGAGGCATTCCCTTTCTCCTGATGGATGCGATGCTTGGGGCTAAACGAACAGCACCGCTTACCATAGCTGGGCCAAAAGGCATCCAGGCGGGAATCTTCGCGATGCGAGACGCTCTCTTTCCAGGAATGGAGCGAATGATTCCGAAATTTGACATCGAGTTCGTTGAGATCGCGACGGGAAGCGAACGAAGCCTTGGCCCAATAAATGTCACAACCTTTCCTGCTATTCATACACCTGAGACGAATCCAACTTCAGTACGAGTTGCGGTGGACGGAAAAGTAATAGCTTACACAGGCGACGGCGAGTGGACGTCCTACATGCCAACGATGGCGAGAGGCGCGGATCTGTTGATCGCCGAGTGCTATTTTTATGAAAAGCCGGTCAAGTTTCACCTCAACTATCCAACCCTGAAGGAGCATTGGCACGAACTTGAAGCCAGACGGATTGTGTTGACTCACCTAAGTCCGGAGATGATCGGAAAAGCCGACCTAATTGCTGAAATCTGCGCATACGACGGCATGGTGGTCGGGATCTGAGCGCAAAATGCAGCTAGAGTTTTAGCTGCTGCCGCACTGCCAAAAGCGCTCCGTGGCTCCGGCATCGAGCGAATTGGGGCGGCGATCACGCCGAGAGTCTGCAAGATTTCGCTCGGACGGCCCGGCGCGGGCTCCGAAATGATGATGGCACTCACCGCACCAGCGATCATCTACGCGTGGTTGCCCAGCGCGGTGCTAGGCGTTCGCAGTTTTGGACCGAAGTGACGCGCTCGGAGAGCTTCGAACTCCCGCTCGGATTCGGAGACCTCCTGGAGCACCTGGTTTGGGGCCGAAGCCCAAACCTGTATTCCATAACAATGGATCTGCGAAGCGGAAACAAACCCCTCGATCTCCATAACATCCGATGGACGGCGTCCGGGTGTAATCGTGACTTCTCTAAACGGCGGCGGCACCCGGGTCGGTTCAAAAGCGACTTTTATGGCTCTTCAACGACATCGCAGCAAAAGCGAAACATTTTGGCGCGATTTGCTCAAAATTCGGCCTTGCGCCTCAAGTTTTCCAGGCTGTATGCTTTGGTATACCATGGAGTACCAATATGATTTGCCTTGGATCCGACATTGGCGGCACCTTTACCGATCTCGTGATGATCGATGAGACGACAGGAAAGATCGAGATAGAGAAGGTCTTGACCACTCCCACCGATCCCTCGCTTGCGATCGAGCGCGGCCTGCAGGTCTTTGACGATCGCATCAAGGGTTGTGTCGCGCGGGCTTCACTGTTGGTCCACGGCACGACTCTCGTCATTAATGCGGTTCTGGAGCGCAAAGGTGCGGTGACGGGGCTAATCACCACGCGTGGATTCCGCGATGTAATCGAGATCGCGACCGAAAAGCGCTACGACGGAAATGACCTCCAACTCGACCTGCCCGAACCGTTGGTGCCACGCCCCCTGCGTCTTGAGGTAGACGAGCGCACTCACGCGTCGGGCGTCATTCTGAAGCAGTTGGACGAGCGCTCTGTGACCGAAGCCGCGGAAGCGCTGCTTGCGAAGGGTGCGAAGTCAATCGCGGTTTGCCTGATCAATTCGTTCGCCAATCCGGCGCACGAGAAGCGCATCGGCGAGATTCTTGCGAAGGTCGCGCCGTCGGTGCCGGTGACGCTGTCGCATCAGGTTATGCGTGAGCTGAAGGAATATGAGCGAGCGACCACGGCCACGGTGAATGCGTACGCGAAACCGGTTGTCTCGCGCTATCTCGCCATGCTGGAGAAGCGCTTGGAGCGCCTGAAGTTTACCGGCGACTTGCTGCTCATGCAGTCAAGCGGCGGCATTAATTCGGCCGAGCACGCGCGCAATTTTCCCGTGCAGATCATCGAGTCGGGCCCAGCAGCGGGTGCGATCGCGGCTGCACACTATGCCTCGCTTTCGGGTCAGAACACGGTGCTGGCATTCGATATGGGCGGTACGACTGCGAAAATGTGCCTTGTGAAGGACGGGCGCGTAGCGCGTGTACATGAGCTTGAAGTCGGCCGGGTTCGACGATTTAAGCGCGGTAGTGGATTGCCGGTCCGCATTCCTGTCGTCGACTTAATGGAGATTGGCGCCGGTGGCGGTAGCCTTGCGCAAATCAGCGCGAAGGGAACACTTGAGGTCGGCCCGGAAAGCTCGGGCGCCGAACCTGGCCCGGCCTGCTATGGACTTGGTGGCGATCGGCCGACCGTCTCCGACGCCGACCTCATTCTCGGTTACCTTAATGCGGATTACTTCCTCGGCGCACAGATGAAGCTAAATTCGTCTGCGGCACGTCGTGCGATCGAGACACATCTAGCCAGACCTCTAGACATCACTGCGGCGCAGGCTGCTTGGGGCGTTCACAGCGTCGTCAACGAGAATATGGCTAGTGCCGCGAAGGTGTATGTCGCCGAGAAGGGCGAGGATCCATCATCCTGCGCGATCGTCGCGTTTGGCGGAGCAGGGCCAGTTCACGCCAGCGACCTCGCGCGCAGAATCGGCGCTCGCACGGTTCTGATACCGCCCCGCGCTGGCGTCGCATCCGCTTTTGGCATGCTGGTGGCGCCAATGACGTTCGATACTGTGCGCACGCATCGCGTCTGGCTGTCGAAGACGTCGCCGACGCAACTTGCCGATGTTTTCAACGAGCTGGAGGCCGAAGCACAACGGGGCATGCCGGCGAGCACGCCGTCTGCCGTCATCAAATTCGAGCGTTCGCTTGACGTCCGCTATCTCGGACAGGGCTACGACGTTTCGGTACCGACCGAGAATACGGATGATCTCTCCGCAACGAACGTACGCAAAGCCTTCAATACAGTTTATCAGAAACTCTACGGGCGTGTATTCGATGCGCTTGAACTTGAGATCATGAATCTCCGAGTCCGGGCGATCGCGCCGGGGCGCCAGTTTGTGGAGCAGGCAGAGACACCAGCGGGTGAAGCCGCCGAGGCTGCCGAAAGCGCGCGCGAGGCCTACTGCCCGGTCATCGGTGATTTCGTCTCCCACAAGGTGTTGCGGCGCAGCGCGCTTAGGAGAGGCGTCGAGATCGCGGGTCCTGCGATCGTCGAGGAGGCGGAGTCGACGACGATCATCAATTCCGACAGCACGCTGACGGTCGATGCGTCCGGCACGCTCGTCGTCTCGTTGGCCGCGCGGGCGATTCCCGAAGCGTCCGCCAGCCGCGCAAGCGAGAGCCTCGATGCGGTGTCGCTCGAGATGCTGTGGCGCAAGCTCGCATCGTCGGTTGACGAGCTTGCGGCAGCTCTGGTGCGCACCTCGTTCTCGACGGTTGTGCGCGACGTTAAGGACTACGCCTGCGCGGTGTTCGACGGACGAGGGCGCTTGCTCGTGCAGTCGAGCGATAGCACGCCGGGGATCGCCGGCGGTCTTGGCCCGATGCTGCGGCACATGCTGGAGCGCTATCCGTGCGAAAAGCTGAAGCCGGGCGATGTGCTGATCGGCAACGATCCCTGGCACGGGAGCGGACATCACGTCGACATCTTCGTTGCAACGCCCGCATTTCGTGGCGAGAAGGTCGCCGGATTTGCGGTGTCAGCAGCCCATCATGTCGATATTGGCGGGCGCCGCGCAACGACCGAGAGCCGCGACAATTATGAGGAAGGTCTGCGTATTCCGGTATGCAAGATATTTAAGGGCGGCGAGCCGAATGAGGACGTGTTTGCCTTTATTGCTTCGAACGTCCGCATGTCAGACACCGTGATCGGTGATCTGCGCGCGCAATTCGCGGCCAACCATGTGGGTTGCGAGCGGCTCGTGGAGATCTGTGCTCAGCGCGGCTGGCCGGATCTGCAGATCCTCGCCGACGAGATCATTATTCGTTCCGAGAAGATCACGCGCGCGGAAATCGCGTCCATCAAGGACGGCGTGTACACGCACGAGGCGCCGATCGGCATTATCGGCGGCCAGGAGTTGCGCGTCCGCGCGCAGGTGACGGTCGAGGGTGAGGAAATTGTCGTCGACTTCAGCGGCTCGTCGCCGCAGGTCGTTTCCGCGATCAACTGCACGCTGACATACACGGCCGCCTATTCGGTATTTGCCGTCATCGCGCTCCTTAACCTGCCGATCCCGACCAATCATGGCACACTCGCGCCGATCACGGTGCGGGCGGAGCCCGGCACGATCCTGAATGCCCAGTTCCCGGCCCCCGTGTTCGCGCGCACGACGATCGGAAACTTCGTGCCGGAGATGATTTTTACGACTCTTGCGCCAGTGATGCCAGAGCGCGTCATCGCCGGCTGCGGCGGCACGCCATTGTGGGCGCAGTACATCTTCGGCAAGCGCCGCGACGGGTCGTCATTCGCGACGTTGAACGCGGCGAGCGGCGGCCTCGGCGCGCGACACGACAAGGACGGCGTGTCCTGCCTCACATTCCCAGTAAACATCGGCAACACGCCGGTCGAAATCTTAGAGACTGATCTGCCGCTCATCGTCGTGCGTCGCGAGCTTTGGCAAGACTCGGCAGGGCCGGGACGTACGCGCGGCGGTCTTGGACAGATTTTCGAACTCCTCGTCCCGGACAGCGAGCTTGGACCAGATGGACCGATCCTCATTGGCTTCCGGGGCGGTCGTTATGATTTTCCGGTTCCGGGTCTGCTTGACGGCCGCGAGACGCCGAAAGGGGTCATGCTAATCGCGGGCGCCCGTGCAGGTGCGGGCGGTGATACCACGGTGCCCCCCGGCGGGTCGATCATTTGTCAGATTCCCGGTGGCGGCGGTCTCGGCGATCCAAGTGAGCGCGATCGTGAGCTTGTCCGTCGCGATCTCGCGTTCGGATACATTTCGGCGGGGCATGCGGAGCAAGCTTACAGCTATTCCGCGGAGCGGGATGCGGCGACGAAGAAAGAGGTCGCGTGATGTCCGCCCTCGGACTGACCCGCCGCTCCCTGCTGGGTGGGGCCACGCTTGTGCTGATCGGAAGCCAAGCGCGCGCCGACGCCTTTCCGAACCGCACGATCCGGATTGTCGTACCTTGGGCGCCGGGCGGTGTCGCCGACATCGTGGCGCGTCTCATCAGCGACCGGCTGACCGCACAACTCGGCCAACCGGTCATCGTCGAGAACAGGGCCGGCGCGTCCGGCATGATCGGAACGGACTTTGTGGCGAAGTCGCCACCCGACGGCTACACGCTGGTCCTTGTGACGGCGAGCACCCATGCGATGGGTCCCAGCGTGGTGACGACCACCCCGTACGATCCGGTCAAGGACTTTGCGCCGATCATCCAGGTCACGACAGCGCCCGCCATCATGGTGGTGCCGAAATCCTTGCCGGCGAGCACGGTCGCGGAGTTCGTCGCGCTCGCAAAGCAGAAGCCCGGTCAGCTAAACTTCGCGTCGTTCGGTGTCGGCAGTTCTGCGCACCTTGCCGCCGAGCTCTTCATGCAGGCGACGGGAACGCGGATGGTTCATGTCACTTATAAGGGCTCGGCGCCGGCGATCATCGATCTGATGGGCGATCGCGTGCAGCTGTTCTTTGATTCGATCCCTTCGGCGCTCCCGCATGTTCGCGCCGGAGATCTGAAGGCGCTGGCGGTGACCGGTCTGATGCCGACCGCCGCAGCGCCGGATCTGCCAACCGTCGCAGCGAGCATTCCGGGGTTCGATTTCACGGTTTGGCAGGGGCTCGCGGCTCCGGCCGGAACGCCCGCGGTCATTGTCCAGAAGATTTATGTGGAAGTGGCCAAGATCATGGCACAGCCGGAGGTCAAGAAGATACTCGTTGACCTGGGTGCGGATCCCGTCAGCGTAAATCCCGACGGTTTTGCGGCGTACATCCTTCGCGAAAATGAAAAGTGGCGCCGACTTGCCAAAGATGCAAAAATCTCCGTTGCGAATTAATTGACTCTTGCACCTCGCAGGCAGAACCAGAATGGCCGGATCAAAGTTGTCCCGCGTCCGTGAGAAGCCACGGCGTTCGTCGGCGCCGCCGCGGCCGGGATCCACGAGCCGTCTGGCGCCGCGGGAGGAGTCGTTTGCGCTCGTTGACCGTGTATACGAGGAAATACGCGAGGCCATCCGCGAGGGCTCGATCAAGCCGGGATATCGGCTCGTCGAACGCGACATTGCGGCACAGTTGAACGTTAGCCGGACCCCGGTCAGGGAAGCACTGAGGTTGCTAGAAGCCCATGGCCTCGCCTCGTCGGTAACGGGCCGCGGTCTCGTCGTCACGTCACTGACGCCGGGCGAGATCGTGGAACTCTACCATGCATGGGAGATGATCGAAGGCGTTGCAGCTGCAACCGCGGCGCAGAACGCGACTAACCTTGAGATCGACGCGTTGCGGCAGATACATTCGCTGTGGAATCCGGAAGACACCGCGCGTAATCTCGGCCGCCTGAACAAGCGCTTCCATCTCGCGATCCACGTCGCGACGCACAATCGCTTCCTTATACGCGCGTCGCGTATAATCGACGATTCAGTCAGCCTTCTCGGATTTTCCACCTACTCATTGCCCCGGCGAGGACACGAGGTTGCTGCAGAGCATGGTGCGATCCTCGAGGCGATCGCGGCGCGAAACCCAACAGCTGCTGCAGCGGCCGCTCATGCGCACATCCGTCGCGCGGGCCAACTGCGGATGGCGGCGAGCACGGAGGGCGCAGAAATCCACGCGACCGCGGATGACTACGCGCAGGCCTCTCGCATGGATTGGCGTTAGGTCGTGCCAGCGCCTGTTCCGCGCGCCGAGCATCCTGCGTCCTATTGGGCGGCAACGCGAGGCCCCGGTCACGGCTTCGACGAACTCACCGCAGATCGTGAAACCGACACGCTGATCGTCGGAGCTGGATTCACCGGGCTTTCGGCTGCCTATCGTCTGAGATCGATGGGAATCGATTGCACGGTATTGGAGTCGAGCGACGTCGGCTGGGGCGCGAGCGGACGCAACGGCGGCATGGTAGTGCCGCGCTTCAAGCACACCTTTCCGGCGCTCGCAAAGGACTACGGCGTGCGGACCGCGCTTGACATGCATTGCGCCGCACACCGCGCCGTCGATCTGATCGAAACGCTCGTGCGCGATGAGGGCATGGATTGCGGCTTTGCACGTTGCGGGCACCTCACGCCATTTGTGCACGCGCATGATGCCAATCGTTTCGCCGCGGACGCGGTCTGGCTTGAAAAACAGGCCGGCGACGCGGTGCCGCGGCTGCTCGACCGCATCGAGACCGAGGCGCGCACCGGAACGCCTTTCTATACCGGGGCCTACTTCGAGCCGCGTGGCGGCGCGATCCATCCGCTTCGATTCAGTCGCCAGCTTGCCGCAGCGGTCGCGCGGCGAGGCGGTCGCATTCACGTCGGCACGCCGGTGCTGTCCTGGTCCCGCGAGGGTGCGTCGGTCGCCGTGCGGACGCCGAGCGCGACGGTGCGTGCCCGCAGGCTGTTGCTGACGACTAATGCCTACACAGACCTGACGCGCGCGGGCTCCGACCTCAAGTGCCGTGTTGTGCCGATCACCTCGTCGTTGATCGCAACCGCGCCGCTCGGCGAGTCGGCGCGCGCGGCGATCCTGCCACACGGTAACGTCGTGACTGACGCCAAGAGATTGACCAACTATTTTCGGATCTCTGACGACGGCCGCATGATCTTTGGCGGGCGAGGTGGTGCGTCACACAAGGAATCCAACCGGATCTACCGCCGGCTTACGCGCGAGATGGCGCAGATCTATCCCGCGCTCGCGGACTGCGGCATCGACTTTCGCTGGTCCGGACGTGTCGCCGTTACGCTCGACGGGTTACCACGGGTGGGACGATTAGCCGATAACGTCTTCTATGCGATGGGCTACAACGGTCGTGGCGTCGCTTTGGCGACTTTGTTTGGTTACATGGTTGCCGATCTTAGTGTAGGGCGGGGGAGCGAACTCGGTCCGCTCACAGATCCACTTACGTCAATTCCGTTTCATGCGTTTCGTGTGCCAGCAAAGAAAGTCATTATGACATACTATAAAGTGCGGGACACGTTGGGAATTTGAACGCGAGGTTGCGAACGCATTGGGTTGTCGTAACTGGCCGAATTTAGAACTAGTCGCGGGCGGAAGCCCCTGCCCAAGAAGACGGCCCGCACATGGAGCCGCTGGCGAATACGGAGTATCGCACATCGATGCTTTGGGTGGGTGCGGCGGTGGCGCCCATCCCTACGAAAGCGGTGTTTTGGCGAACGTTGAGGCTCACTCCGCCGGTACTACCTCGGCATTGGGATCGCCGGGTGCCGTCGCCCAGGCCAACTCGACAAGCGTCACGATCCGCCGGCCAGTACCGTCAAGCTGGCAGACGATAAGGCCCTGCTCCTCGATGTATGTCAGCAGGCGTCGCGCACGGCGCAATGAGTGCGAGCCATAGGCGCGGGCAATCGCGGCATCGCTCGGGCAGGGCCAACCTTCCTTCGCTGCGCGGGCGACCATCATGAAGACACCCTGCATGTCCTCGGGCAGAATCGCGGCGCGGACCGAGACATCCTGCCACGCGTCATCCTTTGTCATATCGCAGTCGAGGCCGGCGCGCGCGTGTATCAGCATACGACGGAAGTCACCTAGGTCCGGCACGGCCAGACCAAGACCCTCGATTCGGCAGCGGACGACGAACTCCTGATAGAGTACGCCGATGACACGGAAACTCGCGTCGGGTTCGGCCATGACGGCGCGCAGAATACGGTCCACGCGCTCACGCCGCTCGGCCAGTTCCTCAGCGCTAAGTGGCTGCTCCACCACTTCGGGGCGAACCTCCAGCGCTACAGACTTCGCCAACATAAGCTGCTCGAGGACGTCAGGCGCCGGCGATCGGCGCGGTGGCCGGATATTTTCGGGCGGCGGGGCGGCGAGAATAGTGGCGCGTGCGTCCTCCAGTGTCGCACTCGGTAGCGGCATCAGTCGCGGGGTTACATTGCGTGGCTGGGTATCCGTTGGACCGATGCGGAGCTCTAGAGGGCGGCGAGAGAGCGCTGGGCCCAGCGCCATAAATTGCCCTCGTTCCAGATCGCGGAAGGCTTCTGCCTGTCGCCGCTCCATGCCGAGAAGGTCGGCGGCGCGCGCCATGTCGATATCCAGGAAGGTGCGGCCCATGAGGAAATTGGAAGCCTCGGCCGCAACGTTCTTAGCAAGCTTGGCCAATCGCTGGGTTGCGATGACCCCCGCAAGCCCGCGTTTGCGGCCTCGGCACATCAGATTCGTCATGGCGCCGAGAGAGAGTTTACGGGCCTCATCGGAAACCTCCCCGGCGACGGCTGGCGCGAACAGCTGTGCCTCATCGACCACCACGAGCATCGGGTACCAGTGGTCACGTGCAGCCTCGAAAAGCCCGCCGAGAAAGGCAGCGGCGCGCCGCATTTGGTTCTCGGCGTCGAGCTCCTCGAGATTGAGCACCGTGGAGACGCGATGGATGCGCGCACGCTCCCCGGCAGCCTGCAGGCCCCGCTCAGTATGGTCCTCGGCGTTGATCACGAGGTGGCCGAAACGGTCGGCAAGCGCTATGAAGTCGCCTTCGGGGTCGATGACGGTCTGCTGCACCCAGGGAGCACTCTGTTCCAGTAATCGTCGCAGCAGATGCGATTTGCCGGAGCCGGAATTGCCCTGCACCAGCAGACGGGTAGCTAGTAGTTCCTCCAGGTCCAGAGTCGCCGTGGCGGCCGTCGTTGTGTGTCCCATCTCGATCGCAACGGTCATGCCTCGACTCAAAGTCTCCCTGCAGACAGGGGCTTATCAATCTGAACGCAGCGCGTCGAGCGCCGATGTCTGATAGCCCCATATTCCGCGTGCCATGCGAACGCCAGCGGTTCAGACACTGACCTGAATAGGCGTGACAAGCCCGGAGCTGCCGGAGTTCAGCAAGGGGGCTGCGTGTCGCTCCGCCGCGTCCAACGGGTTCGCGCGAAGGCTCCCTGCAGTTTGGCGACTGATAAGGAAGTTACACAAAGCTTATCAGTTCTTGGAACGATAGCTTTCTATCAAAATCAAGTCAGCTGCATAGTGATAAGGTTTTCACACAAAGCTTATCAGTCGTCGAGCGGCTCCTTCTGGCACAAAGCGGGACATCGACGCAGCGTTGAGGTCCGAAAAGTACAGTAGCAGGCATTGCACCTCCTACTCTTCTTTGGCAGTTGTAACTACATCGGCGAAATTCCCATTTTTCCAATAACCTCGGACCATTTTGAAATCTCCGACGCCATAAATTGTTTGAGGTCTTCCGGCCCGAGGTCCGTCGGTTTAGCGCCTTGCTCGGCGAAGAGCGCGCGCACCTTTGGATCTCTCGTGGCATCCTGGGCTGCGGCGTACAACTTATCGACGAGAGCCTTGTCTATGTTGGCGGGCGCAAGCAACGCAAGCCACGCACAGCTCTCGTAGCCTTGCAGGCCGGCCTCGGCAGCCGTCGGCACATCAGGCAATGCCGTCATGCGTTCGTTGCCGGCCACCGCAAGAGCACGCGCATCACCGCTCTTTATTAGACCTAAAACGTTTGGCAGGAGTTGAAATCCGACGGGAACTTGGCCGGAGATGAAGTCGGGCGTATAGCTTGCAATATTCCTGTAAGGAACGTGGACAAGTTGTGTTCCAGTGAGTTGTTCGAAATAGGCGCCGGCTAGATGTTGTGAAGAGCCCACGCCAACTGAACCGTAATTGAGCTGCTTAGGGTGTTCCTTCGCATAATTGATTAGGTCGATGAGCGTTTTGGGCGGAAGTTTCGCGTTAATAACGACGATATTAGGAAGAGTGGCGAACAAACAGATTGGTGCGAAGTCTTTTTGTGGATCGTAACCGAGCTCCTTGAACAGAGCTTTGTTTGCAGCCAGCGGCCCGGAAGTACTCATCACCAGCGTATAACCGTCCGGCGCAGCGTGCGCGGCTGCTGCCGTACCGGTATTCCCTCCCGCGCCAGGACGATTTTCAACCACGAAGTTTTGGCCGAGAGATGTAGCCATCCGGCCAAGCAGGATGCGTGTTATAACGTCGCTGGCGCTGCCAGCGGCAAATGGCACATAGATCTGAATCGGCCGGTCGGGGTAGTCGGAGTTCGCGCCAGCATTAGACGGCATTGTGACCGCTAGGATTGTGGCCGCGCAGTGGGACAGAATTGACCTCCGGTCGGCCCGAAATGTATCTTTTGACCGCCGGACGTCCTCTACTTGCCTTGTGGCATCAACAACGTTTGAGCACATCGCTATTTCCCGTTTAAACAGTAAATAGCACTATCTCGGATTAATCCATCAAGGTCCGAAGCCTAATGTCTGCTGTTGCCCCGTGACTGTGAGCACTCTTGATCACGCTTATTGCATCGTCCCATAGTGCGAGACGAATACTTTACATCGCAAATTCACCTATTCCCGTAAGACCGCCTCGGCGTCATAACCGTAGAGCCGCTCCTGTTCCGGGGGGAAGGTTGCTGATTCTGGAATCCGGTTCTCGCGCATACTCATGTTGCGCGCCGCGATCTCGGAGGCGTCGCTCGTCTGGTAGAGTTGTTCTTCGCGGCGGGCAAGCCCTTGCATCCAGGCGGTGCGCGGCTGGCGAAGTTTCACGTAACGTTCGAGGGCTGCGACCGGTTCGTCCGGCGATGCGGCGAGACAGCCAGCCAGAACGTACGCGTCTTCGATGCTCTGCGCTGCGCCCTGCGCGTAGAATGGCATCATCGGATGGGCCGCGTCGCCCAGCAAGACCACCCGCCCGATCCGCCAATCGGGCAGCGGCTCGCGATCATATAGTGCCTGGCGGAGCACGCGCGGCGTCGCCGCGATGATGGTGCGAATTGTGTCGTGCCAGCCGGCATATTCGGCCAGCGCGTCCTCAACACGCCCCTCAGCCAGCCAGGATTCCCGTGCCGGCTGTTTCGATCGGCTGATGCCGATCCAATTAAAGGTCTTTCCCGCCGCGATGTAATATTGGACGATGCTACGGTTCGGTCCCATCCATACGCCAGCGACCTTAGCAACATCAAGGTGTGCGACGCGCTCGGCCGGCACCAGCCCGCGCCAGGCAACGTTGCCGGTGTATCGTGGCAATTCCTTACCGAACATTTGTCCGCGCACCGTGGAATGAATTCCGTCGGCGCCGATAAGGATGTCGCCGGTCGCGGTGCTTCCATCTGCCAACGAAATGGTGACGCCATCGTTATCTTGATCGAAGCGCTCGATACGGGAACCGAGATGGAAACTTCCTTTCTCAAGGCCGCCAAGCAGGACATCAAGCAAGTCGGCCCGGTGCGCGGTGTAGTACGGCGCACCGAAACGTTCTTCCGCCCGCTCGCCGAGCGGCGTGTAGTAGAGACGATCACCGTTGTCCCAGGCGCGGTAGTCACGTCCCTCCGGGTAATACGCGACGCGAGCAAGCGTACCACCGAGGCCAAGCTCCCGCAGAATCCGCGTTGCGTTGCCGCTGACCTGAAGGCCGGCGCCCACCTGACCGAAGGCGGCGGCCTGCTCGAATAGCTCGGCGGCGATGCCGCGCTGACGGAGCGCCAGCAGCGCGGTAATTCCGCCGATGCCTCCGCCCACAATAAGAACCTTGTTTTTGCTAGCCACGATCGTTGACCTCAAACCGGGGGCCCGCGGAAGAACCCCAACTGTCGTAAATACTCGCGGTTTTCAAGCTTTCCCGCAAGACCAGCATAGGTCAGGCGGCTCCGCACGCACACCGGCATCGCAATGGGTCAATGTCCGGTTTGCGTGGCGGGTTCAACTGATCGCTGCAAATTCCACGAGCTTGTCTGCTGGGGTTTGATAGTGCTAGGTCTCTCGAGGCCTTTCATTGAGCTGCGTTGCTATCGCGCTGAGTTTGGCTTGGGTGTGTAGGGACAGATCGGTGCCACGCGTTGTCGCTTCTTGCGGTGGCTCTTACGCAAGGAGTGCAACTATGCCTCGTTCAAAGCCTGCGCGATGTCCGCGATCAGATCAGACGGGTGTTCGATGCCGATCGACAGCCGGATCGTGGAGTCGTGAATGCCTATTTTTTGGCGAATGTCAGCCGGAACGCCGGAGTGGGTCATGCTGGCGGGCAGGCTGGCAAGCGATTCAGTGCCGCCCAGGCTCACCGCCAGCTTGATGATTTGGAGCGCATTCAAGAATTTGAACGCGGCGGCTTGGCCGCCAACAATGTCGAACGAGAATGTGGAGCCTGCACCGGTGCATTGTCTCGCGAATACACGGCCAGTGGGGGAGGCCTGTTCGAAGTGAGCAAGGTAATGGACTTTCGCCACCTTGGCGTGGTCGTGCAGATAATCCGCTACGAGCCGTGCGTTCCTATCGGCTTTTTCCATGCGGATGCTCAGCGTTTCGAGCGAGCGGCTGATCATCCAGCAGGAATGAGGGTCCAGTTGGGTGCCGATGGCGCCTCGCAACGCTTTGACATCTTTCATAACGGCTTTCGAGCCGAGCGCAGCGCCCGCGATCAGGTCGGAATGTCCGCCGACATATTTGGTCAGCGAGTACAACGAAAGATCCGCGCCGTGTTCGATCGGCCGCTGAAACAGCGGCCCGAGCAACGTATTGTCGCACGCGACGATTGGCGTGTGCCCCTGGGCCAGGCCGATCATTTCTGCGACGCGGCGGACCATCGCGATATCGACCAGGCCGTTGGTGGGATTTGCCGGCGTTTCGATAAAAATCATCGCGACCCGGCCTTTGCGCATGGCGTCCTCCGCCGCCAACCTGACTATGGTTTCGTCGATGCCGTCGGCAAAGCCCACGGCGCTGATGGAGAGGCCCGCAAGCGTTCTCGCAAACAGAGTTTCCGTCCCGCCATAGAGCGGTTGAGAGTGCAGAATGACGTCGCCCGGGCGGGCGAATGCGAGGATCGTGGTCGCAATCGCCGCCATGCCTGACGAGAACAGCGCGCAATTCTCGGTGCGCTCGTAGATAGAGAGCCGGTCCTCGACGATCTCGCTATTGGGGTGATTGAACCGCGAATAAACCAGGCCCGCGCCCATCCCCTCGGGAGGTTCGCGCCGACCCGAGACGAAATCGAAGAAGTCCTGTCCGTCTTCGGCGGTCTTGAAGACGAAGGTCGAGGTCAGGAAGACCGGTGGTTTGACGGCCCCTTCCGACAGTTGCGGATCGTAGCCGTAGTTCAGCATCAGCGTTTCGGGATGCAGCATGTGATTGCCGATGTAGGTCTTCGACGGAAACGGTTTCACCATGGCCTGTCTCGCTGTCTGAGTTCGGAATGTCGCCCTGCGTTGGGAGTCTTCCGCAATGGCGAGACAGTCAATAGCGTTGGGCATCAGAGCACCCAGCGGCTCCCTCCAGTCAAAGTTGCCAGGCTCAAAGTAGCAGAATCCAGAAGTGATTTCACTGCGCCCGAGCCGATCCCCGGATTTCGCACTCATCTCGCCAATGAGCGTGCGCAGCTCGGCCGAAACCTTCGGTCTGCCAACACGGTTGCGGGATCGCGGGCGCCAATACGCCCAAAACCCGGCACGGTGCCAGCGAATGATGGTCTCCGGCCTGACGATCGCAATCGCCTCAAGGACGGATGGAAACCGGCGATAGAGCCAAACAAATAGAAAACGATCCGCGTTGTTGAGGTGCGGTCGCTTCGGCGTTCGCCGGCGAAGCACATTGAGTTTTTGCCGGAGGACCAGATAGACGCGCCGAGACCGAACGCATTCTTTCCGTAAATCGCCAGATACTCGGAAGCACTGAATTCGTTCGGTTTGCCAAGCAGCAATTCGGAGCAGCCGGAAGTCCGCCGTTTTTGAGATCGGAGAGCAAGCTCGCCTCCGATGCGAACATTCCACGAGTCCCGCGGAATGGCCGAGACATGTTACTAGGCTTCCGGGCGCGCGTTTCCTTCACGAACGCCATCTTTAGGTTTCGGAATGAGTACGTCCAAATTGTTTGCAGCGTTCGCTTGCACCGTTTCAATATATGGATGGAAACTTTCGTTGTATTCCTTGAACGCCAGTTCCACATTCCCACGGTGTTTTTGAAACGCATCCGCTAATGCGGTAGCGCCGATTATCGCCAACGACCCGCCCATGCCCGCAGCCGGAGAGGCGCAGTAGGCGGCATCGCCGACAAGGGCCACTCTGCCTTTCGTCCATGAGGGCATTTTTATCTGGCAGACTTTGTCGAAGTAGAATGACGTCGAATTCTCCACTTTTTCCAATAGCTCCGGCGTCTTCCAGCCTTGGCCGGCAAACTGTTCAGAAATAATTTTTCGCTGCTGCGCCTCGTCCCGATAGTCGTAAAGAATCTCGTTTTCGGAAGAGAAGCAAAGAACGATGTCCGTCTTGTTATTATAAGCATTCAGCATCACGAACTTGCCCGGTTCGCTATACATCTGCGTGGTATGTTCCTTGATCAACAACTCGTTGACGATCGTTATGGAGAAATATTGCCCAAGGAAATGCAAGTATTCATTTTCGTCTCCAAACTGCAGTTTCCGAACACGCGAATGAACCCCGTCGCAGCCGAATATCAAAGAAAATGAGCGTTCCGAACCGTCTTTGAAGGTAACTCTGACATCGTTTTCCGTTTGGTCTAACGCTTCGATACTGTTTTTGAAAACGAACTCCACGTCGTCCTTTACGGCACCGAACATAAGATCCAGAAGCGTATCCCGCTCTATCTCCCAGTCGATTTCGGAGGATGGGGTACCGGGCGGAAATTGCAGCGATCCTTCCGTGGCATCATCGGCGTTTTTCAGTTCTACGCCTTCCATCTTCAAGCGGTTTGCTTGAATCTGCTCGAACAGGCCCATGCGCTTCACGATATCTGCGACATCATCGCCGATGTTAACTGGTGTCCCGCCTTTCTTGAGGTCTTTCGAAACCTCAACAACCGTTACTTTGTAGCCGAGTTTGTTCATCCAGTATGCGGTCGCCAGTCCTGCGAAACTTGCCCCGGAAATGAGCACGTTTTTGTTTGGCGCGGTTTCCGCCGCAGCACCGCTGACTTGCTTTTGCATATATTCCGTCCAATCATGTATGTATACAATACATAGATCAAATACGTTTATGTACTTAGTACAATAAATGGCGTTTTGGAGAACTTGTCAATGCCGCCTGATCGCCGAATTCGTAAGCGCCTCGCCACGCGACAGGGCATCTCCGACGCTGCTACGCGGCTCTTCATTGAACGCGGTTTCGATAACGTCACGGTAGACGAGATCGCGGAGGTCGCCGACGTCGGCCGGATGACGGTGTTCAATCATTTTCCCCGCAAGGAAGACATGTTCTTCGATCGGGACGAGGAAGGTCGCGAGACGCTTCGTGATGCTTTGCGGCAGCGCGATAAAAGTGTCGCCCCTATCGAAGCGCTACGATTGCTCGCTCATCGGGCCGCTTCGGAAGACCCCCTTTACATAAGCTTCTCGCCCGAAAGTCAGGGCTTCGTCGAAACGATTGAGAAAAGCGCTACTCTCATTGCGCGGGCCAGGGCGATACGCGACGAACTCGCACAATTCGTGATGGTGGCGCTCGCCGAAAGCGTAGAGAGAGAACCGACCGATCCGGACGCCCATTTGGCGGCCAATCTGCTTCTCGCAACTTGGACGGTGGCTTTCATCCGAGCGCATCGCGCCTATCGAGAGAGCCAGGATGCCGAGAAGGCGAAATCCGTCTTTCTCGCACTGATTGACCGGGGAACCAGTGGCCTCGAAGCCGCCATGGTGGGCACGCCCTACGCCCAAGCCTCACTTCAGGCCGCTGCGCAAACGCGCTTTCAATCAAAACGCGTGCGCGGTACCGCCAGATCTCGCCAGCCGCATACTTGAAATCACCATCGTGGGGATCGAACAGACGGAAGGTTGTAAAGCCGGGCCAGAGTTTCAGGTTCGTCGAGGCAACCGTGCCGCACACATTTCGATTTTCATCGCATCGCATCGAAGAAAGCGCGCGCCCCTCGCCCCTAGTCGCGTATGTCCGTTAGATTGCGCCGCCGCACGAGCTTGGTCGCTAACGGGGCAAAGCGGACGTAGTCTCGTCCCATCACGCCAACGGGTTTATGGGTACACGGGCTTAGTCCCAAACGCTTTGCGAAGGGGGGAGTTCTGACCACCGATTGACCACCGAAACCCTACGACCAAACAGCGATAAAGGTGGTCAATCAGAGCTAGACGTCATTGTTTTTATTGATCTTCTCGATCGCTATTTACGTTCGGGACGCAGGGGTCGCAGGTTCGAATCCTGCCACTCGGCCGGGGGAAATCTGCGTCCGCGGACCGATGGTGGTACGGGAATATGCCGACGCCGACGGTTGGTGTTCGCGGGGCGACCTGATGAGCGTGGATGGCGAGGGATATCTCACCTATCGCGGCCGTCAGGACCGTATGATCAATACCGGTTACCATATCTATCCTCAGGAGATCGAGGCCGTGGTCGCCGGGATTCCGGGCGTAGATGAAGTGCGAGTGCTCGGCGAACCCAACAAGGAATGGGGGCAGACGGTCGTTGACGGTCTCCAGCTGGCATCGGAAAGCCGCGCGTTCAGGTCGTTGAAATAACAGCACGTCCACAGAACTAACAAGAGCTCGCTTGCAATGTTTAGTAAATTGTGATTTACTAAACAAATCGAGCTGCACCGGATCCTTAGAATCCGGGTAAGCACGAGGAAACGTCGTTCAGTCATTCACCCGTCAAGGACTGTGTTGCTCTGCTCGAAGCATTCGAGCGGGTAGGAAAGCTGTGCCATGTCGATGGCCGGCTCCACTGGGAGGGAACGCATAATGAGACATACGATGAAGGCGCTTCTTGTTGCATGCGGGGCTGTTGCCTCCGCGCTCGGCATCGGAGCGGCGACCGCGCCCGCGCAAGCGCAGGGCAAAACCATCACGTTGTGTTGGGCCGCGTGGGACCCCGCCAACGCGCTGGTCGAACTGTCCAAGGATTTCACTGCCAAGACCGGGATCGGCATGAAATTCGAATTCGTGCCGTGGACCAACTATGCCGATCGCTTCCTGAACGAACTCAATTCGCACGGGTCGTTGTGCGATCTCATCATCGGCGATTCACAGTGGATCGGCGGCGCCGCCGAGAACGGCCAGTACGTCAAGCTCAATGATTTCTTCAAGAAGGAAGGGATCAGCATGGACGACTACATGCCGGCGACCGTGGTCGGCTATTCCGAGTGGCCGAAGAATACGCCGAACTACTGGGCGCTGCCGGCCATGGGCGACGCGGTGGGCTGGACCTATCGCAAGGACTGGTTCGCGCGCCCCGACGTGCAGAAGGATTTCAAGGCCAAATACGGCCGCGATCTCGCCGTGCCGAAGACGCTGGACGAACTTCACGACATCGCGCAGTTCTTCCAGGGTCGCGAGATCGACGGCAAGAAGGTCTATGGTGCATCCATCTACACCGAGCGCGGCTCGGAGGGCATCACCATGGGGGTCTCAAACTATCTCTATGATTATGGCTTCAAATATCAGGATCCCAACAAGCCCTATGCGATGGACGGTTTCGTCAACTCGCCGGGTGCCGTCAAAGGACTTGAAGCCTACAAAGAACTCTACAAGTGCTGCACGCCTCCTGGCGCTTCCAACTCCTACATGTCGGAAGGTCTCGATGCCTTCAAATCAGGCCAGGTCGCGTTGCAGATGAATTTCTTCGCCTTCTTCCCCGGTCTCTACAAGGACCCGAATGTCGGCGGTGACAAGATCGGCTTCTTCGTCAATCCAGCCGGCCCCGCGTCACAGGCGACGCAACTCGGCGGGCAGGGAATCTCCGTTGTTTCCTATTCCAAGAACCAGGGCGAAGCACTGCAATACATCAAGTGGTTCGCCGCAGGGGACGTGCAGAAGAAGTGGTGGGCTCTGGGTGGATATTCCTGCGCCAAGTCGGTGTTGAACGACCCGAGCTTCCCGGGCAGCGCCCCCTTCGCCAAGGAGTTCCTGCAGTCGATGGGCATGGTCGTCGATTTCTGGGCTGAGCCCTCCTATGCACAGCTCCTGCAAGCCGAGCAGAAGCGCGTGCATGATTACGTGGTCGCCGACAAGGGCACCGCGCAGGAAGCGCTCGACGGGTTGGTGAAGGACTGGAAAGCTATTTTCAAGGAAGAAGGCAAGTAGTTCTGGGATAGTCGCCTGGAGTGCGCTGGTCAGCGCTCCAGGCGTTTTCTTCCGCTAATACCCATTCTCCGTCCCGCAATGGACGACCTCGGCGCATCAGGACCAACCGACGCCATGCATGATTTGAGTGCTTCATCGCCGATCGCCTATCAGGCTGCGCTGGTCCGGCCGGGCGTGGTGCGCCGTATACGGGGCCTGTCCGACAGGGCGCTGGCCTGGCTCTTCATCACGCCGACAATCGTGCTGCTGCTGGCAATCAATATTTTCCCGCTGGTTTGGACGATCTATCTGTCGTTCACCAACTATCGCGCCAATCGGGCAAACGTGCCGATCAAATGGCTGGGGATAGACTGGTATCAGTCAATCTTGACCGATTCCGACATTTGGGCGGCGATGCAGGTGACGGCCCATTTTGTGATCTGGACCGTGATTATCGAGACCGTGCTTGGTTTCGGCCTTGCGTTTCTGATCGACAAGAAGTTTCGCGGCCACGGCATCTGGACCACGATCATCCTGCTGCCGATGATGCTCTCGCCCGCCGTCGTCGGCAATTTCTGGACTTTTCTCTACCACCCGCAGATCGGGCTGTTCAACTACGTCGTCGCCTTCTTTACCGGCCACGACGCCTCGTCGTTCCAGATGCTGGGCGACGTGACGTTGAGCCCCTGGGCCATCGTCATCGTCGATGCCTGGATGTGGACACCTTACGTGATGCTGATCTGCCTTGCCGGCCTGCGCTCGATCCCGGATTACATCTATGAGGCGGCCGAGGTCGATCGCGCGTCGAAATGGCGGCAGTTCTGGTCGATCACGCTGCCGATGGCGCTGCCCTTCATCATGCTCGCCGTGCTCTTTCGCGGGATCGAGAATTTCAAGATGTTCGACATGGTCAACCTGCTGACGGGGGGCGGGCCAGGATCGACCACGGAAGTTGCCTCGATCACGCTCAAGCGCGCGGCGTTCGAGAGCTGGCGGACCGGCTATTCCTCGGCCTTCGCGATCATCCTGTTCGTGACGGTATTCGGCCTCGCCAACATCTATGTGAAGGCGCTGAACCGGGTGAAGAGCCGATGAGCCTTGCCAATACGGCCCATTCCGTCGTCGAACCGTCGTCGGGCACGAGACGTTTCGCTGGCTCGCTCGTGATTCTCTATGCTGTGATCACGATGATTCCGCTGATCTGGATCGTGCTCACCTCGTTCAAGTCGCCAGACGATGCGATCTCCTATCCGCCGAAGGTCCTGTTCGAGCCTTCGCTTGAGGGCTATTGCAATCTCTTCACCACGCGCTCGCGCCAGACGCCGGAATTCATCCAGACGCTGGGACCAGCACAGGGGCTTTGCGACGGCATTGCGCGCGATCGCAACATGGTCGTCGCCGGACCGTCGAACTATGTGCCGCGTTTCATCAATTCGCTGATCATCGCCTTCGGTTCGACGGTGCTCGCGGTCGCCCTCGGCACCTTGTCGGCCTACGGTTTCTCGCGATTTCGCGTACCTCTCAAGGACGATCTGCTGTTCTTCATTCTGTCGACAAGAATGATGCCGCCGATCGCGGTCGCGATCCCGATCTACCTGATGTATCGCACCATCGGGCTGTCGGATACGCGGCTCGGGATGATCCTGCTTTACACCTCGGTTAACGTCTCGCTCGCGGTCTGGCTTCTCAAGGGTTTCATCGACGAGATCCCGCGCGAATATGAGGAGGCGGCAATGATAGATGGCTATACGCGCTTTCAGGCCTTCGTGAAGGTCGTGCTGCCGCAGGCGACGACCGGGATAGCGGCAACGGCGATCTTCTGTCTTATCTTTGCCTGGAACGAATACGCCTTTGCCGTGCTTCTGACCTCCGGCAATGCGCAGACGGCGCCGCCCTTCATTCCGATCATCATCGGCGAGGGCGGGCAGGACTGGCCCGCGGTCGCTGCTGGCACGGCGCTCTTCCTGGTGCCGATCGTCGTGTTCACGGTGCTTTTACGCAAGCATCTGCTGCGTGGCATCACCTTTGGAGCCGTTCGCAAATGAGCATCGAGGCGAACCAGATGCCGCGACGCGGCCTCACGAACAGGATTCTGCGACGCGGTCCGCTAGAGGCCATCGCTACGACGATCATCGCCATGGGCGTCATCATGCTGATGCAGCCGTTTTTCCTGATGCTCTATTCCTGGTCTTTCGCGACCACTCTGTTCGGCACGGTGATGTTCATTATCGTGTCGAAGGTCAGGGAGTAGGGCGCGATGGCACAGATCAGGGTCGAAGCGATCGACAAATCGTTTGGGACGTTCCATGCGGTCAAGGCGGCCAGCTTTACGGTGGAGGACGGCCAGTTCCTCTGCCTCCTCGGGCCTTCCGGCTGCGGCAAGACGACGACGCTGCGCATGATTGCGGGACTGGAATTGCCGACGGCCGGCACCATTCGGCTCGGCGGTGAGGACGTGACGATGAACCGCGCCTCGGCACGCGATATCGCTTTCGTGTTCCAGCTCTTCGCGCTCTATCCACATATGAATGTCCGGCGGAATATCGGCTTTCCCTTGAAATGCGAAGGTGTCGGTGCGGCGGAGATCGACCGGCGGGTCATGGATGCCGTGCGCATCCTGCGCATTTCCCATCTTCTTGATCGGCCGGTGTCGAGCCTTGCCGGCGGCGACCGGCAGCGCGTCGCGCTCGGGCGGGCGATTGTGCGCAAGCCTAAATGTTTCCTGATGGATGAGCCGCTCGGAGCGCTCGATACTGAAATGCGCGAGGCGATGATCCGTGAATTGCGGGCACTGCATGATCGGCTCGGCGCGACGACGGTCTACGTTACGCATGACCAGCTCGAGGCCATGGCGATGGCCGACATGATTGTCGTGATGAACAACGGCATCATCGAGCAGGTCGCGAGTCCGCGCGACATCTATGACCGGCCGGCCTCGCTCTTCGTCGCCGACTTCATTGGTTCGCCGCCCATGAACTTCCTGCCGTTTCGCGGTAGCCTGGAAGCCGGCGCGCAGACGATCCGGCTCGGCGAGCGCGAGGTTGCGGTTCCCGCTGCACGCGAGGCGCTGGCGGAAAGCGATCTCGTCCTCGGAGTCCGGCCCGAGCATGTGCGTTTCACTGATCGCGGCATGGTGCGGGGCGAGGTCTATGGATCGGAATATCTCGGGACCACCCAGATCGTTACCGTGACGACGCGCTATGGGGCGCTGAAGGCCCGGTCGCCCGCCAGCATGTCCTTTCGTACCGGAGAGAGTGTCGGGCTTGATTTTCGACCCGATACGCTTTCGATCTTCGACAAGGGGTCGGGTCGTGCGATCCGCACCGCCTTGCACGAGGGAGGTGCGCATGGCTAAGGTCGAGATCGGTGCCGTCTCCAAGGTGTTCAACAAGGTGCATGCAGTCAGCGATCTGTCGCTGACCGTCGGAGACGGTGAATTCGTCGCGCTGCTCGGGCCGACCGGCGCCGGCAAGACAACGACGTTGCGCCTCATCGCCGGATTGGAGATGCCGGACAGCGGTTCGATCCGGATTGACGGACGCGACGTGACCGGCGATGCACCGGCCAATCGCGACGTTGCTTTCGTCTTTCAGCAATACTCGCTGTATCCGCATCTTACGGTATTCGAGAACATGGCCTTTGCGTTACGTGCGCCGATCCGCCGCATGGCGGAGGCCGAGATCCGCGCGAAAGTGGAGGAGGTTGCGTGTCTTCTCCACATCGAAACCAAGCTGCACAACAAGGCGACGCAGTTGTCGGGCGGGCAGATGCAGCGCGTCGCCATCGGCCGGGCGCTGGTGCGCTCGCCCTCGATCTATCTCATGGACGAACCGCTGTCCTCGCTGGACGCCAAGCTGCGCGGCGAAATGCGCCTTGAACTTAAGCGCATCCAGACTGATCTCGGCGCGACCATCCTCTATGTCACCCACGACCAGACCGAAGCCATGACCATGGCTTCGCGCATCGGCGTGATTGAGGCCGGGCGGCTGATGCAGATCGGTACGCCACGCGAGATCTATGAGAACCCGATCAACGCCTATGTCGCCGCGCGGCTCGGACAGCCGACCATCAACCTGCTGCCTGCGGCTCTGTTTGCCGGCGCGCCGCGCGCGGCCAAAACCATCGGCGCGCGCACCGAGCACCTGACGATCGCGCGCGGCAACGGAGACGTGTCGGCAACCGTCACGCGGATTGAACATCTCGGCGACCAAAGCCATCTCCACCTCGAGCTTGGCGGCCAGCCCGTCGTGACGTTGTCGGACCCTGAGGCAAGGCTCGGTGCCGGCGATATCGTGTCGCTCCGTCTCAACAACCCGCTGTTCTTCGACGCGGCCGGCAGGAGGGTCGCGGCATGAGTCTCGATCGGACAGCCAGGGAAAAGCTGGTTCGGGCGCTTGCGGAATCGATGATCGAGCACGCCGACGAACTGACCAGCCTTGATCAGGCGATCGGCGACGGCGATCACGGGCTGAACATGAAGCGCGGTTTCGTGGCCGTGCTTGCCACACTCCCCGGCCTTGCAGACAAATCATTGCCGGAAATGCTGAAGGCGATTGGAATGACGCTGGTGATGAAGGTCGGCGGCGCCTCTGGACCGCTGGTCGGCACTTTCTTCATGGAGCTCGGCAAGGCGCTTCCCGAGCAGCCGATGCGCGCCGATCTCGTCGCGGCTACTGAGAAGGCGATCGATGCCGTCAAGGCGCGCGGGCGTTCGGAAGTGGGACAGAAAACCTTGCTGGATGTCCTGGTGCCGGTGCAAATCGTATTTGCGCGAGGTGGCGATGCCAGGGCGATCGCGATCGAGGCGGCGCAGGCAGCCGATCGCACCACGCCCATGCTCGCAATCCGCGGCCGGGCGTCCTTCCTCGGCGAACGTTCTATCGGTCATATGGACCCCGGATCGCGCTCGGCGTCCCTCCTGATCGGCGCGGCGGTTACGACACTGGAATTCGAGGCAAGTACATGAACAAATCAAATTCCGGCAATGTCGGAATCGTCATCGTTTCACATTCCCCTAAGATCGCGGAGGGCGCGGCCGATATGGTGCGTCAGATGGTAGGCAATGCTGTGCCGCTGGCCTGGACAGGCGGCGACATCGATGGAGGGCTCGGCACCAATGTTGCCGGCATCCTCGAGGCGGTCGAGACAGCCTGGTCGCCGGCCGGCGTGGCGATCCTGGTTGATCTAGGCGGAGCGGAGACAAATTCCGAGATGGCGATCGAGATGCTGTCCGAAGATCGGCGAGCGCGTGTCGTGATTTGTAATGCCCCGGTGGTCGAGGGAGCCGTGATCGCGGCGACCGAGTCCTCGGGCGGCTCGCCGCTTGCCGCCGTCAAGCGCAGCGCGGAGGAATTCTATGCATGATGCCAACGCCAGCCGGGCGGCTGAGACTTTCGTGCTGCTGACGGCCTCGGCGGTTCTCGTCAATCCAGTCGGTCTTCATGCGCGGCCGTCGGTCAAGCTCACGCAGTGCGCGAAGAGCTTTACCGCGAAGATCGAACTTGCCCTCGCGGCGGATGGGCCCTGGACGGACGCCAAGAGTCCGGTGAAGGTGATGCGCGTGAAGGCGCCGCAGGGCGCGACGCTGCATTTCCGCGTCAGCGGTCCCGACGGCGAGGTGGCGCTCGCTGCCATGCTGGCGCTGGTTCATGACAGTTTCGGCGAGGTGTGAGGCGGTGACCGAGATTCAACTCACCGGCCGTCCAGCCTCGCCGGGGCTCGCCATCGGACCGGTCACGGTGTTGACGGCCGCTGTTGCGAGGCGGACGGCGACCGGCGATCCCGCCCGGGAGGCGGGCGCGCTGAAGGCGGCAATCGAAGGTGCGACAGCCGAGCTCTCCGAACTGATCACGACGGTTCAGGGCGAGGTCGCCGACATTCTGGAATTCCAGGTCGCGATGCTGGAAGATGATGCGCTAACGGAGGGGGCATATGACGCCATCTCCGCCGGTGTCGCCGCCGACAATGCCTGGCGCTCGGCTCTCGACGCGGAGATCACAGGCTATCGTGCCGCGGAAGATGAATATTTCCGTGCCCGTGTCGCAGATCTCGTCGACATCCGCGACCGCGTGCTCGCGCATTTGAGCGACGCGGCCACGGTTACGAAGATCACTGGCGGTTCGATCGTCGCCTGTGACGACATCTCGCCCTCCATTTTTCTTGCCGCCGACTGGACCCACGGTGGCGCCATCGCGCTAGGCGCCGGCTCACCTTCCTCGCATGTCGCGGTGTTGGCGCGCGCCCGGGGAGCCCCCATGGTCGTCGGGCTCGGCCCGTTGTCGTGGAAGGGGCGGCCGCCGGCCTTGGCGCTGGTCGATGGCGATGCCGGCACCGTGATCTTCGACCCCGAACCCGAAACGCGCCTTCAGTTCGAGCACCGCATGGCGGCTGCGAACGCTGCGCGAGTCGCCGCTGACGCCGGTCGCGCCGAGCCTGCATGTACCGCTGATGGCCGACGGATCGCGGTTCTTCTCAACGTCGCTGCACCTGAAGACCTCGCGGGCGTTGATCCCGCAATCTGCGACGGCATTGGTCTCGTGCGCACGGAATTTCTATTCGAGGCGTCCAAGGGCTTGCCTGACGAGGACACCCAATACGCGGTCTATCGGCGTATTCTCGACTGGGCCCAGGGAAGGCCGGTGACGATCCGCACTCTCGATGCCGGCGGCGACAAGCCGATCACCGGTTTGACCATCGACGGCGAGAGCAACCCGTTTCTCGGGCTTCGCGGTATTCGTCTCTCGCTTGCGCGGCCGGAGGTGTTTCGGGTGCAACTGCGGGCGCTGTGCCGTGCGGCTGTGCACGGAACGCTGAAGGTGATGCTGCCGATGATCGCGGTCCCCGCGGAACTCGACCGTGCTGGTGCCATGCTTGATGCCGAGTTCACGGCACTCGGGGCGGAAGGGATCGCATGCGCTCGCCCGCCGCTCGGTATCATGGTCGAGGTCCCGGCGGCCGCGCTTCGCGCCGAGGATTTCGGCGCTGCGTTCTATTCCATCGGTTCGAACGACCTGACCCAGTACACGATGGCTGCGGCGCGCGACGTCGGCGCCGTTGCCGACCTCAACGATACGGGCAATCCAGCTGTGCTGGCGCTGATCGCCCGGACCGTCGAGTCCGGGCGCAAGCGCGGCGTCGAGGTTTCGCTCTGCGGCGACGCTGCAGCCGATACCCGCCTGACGACGGCGCTGCTTGCGACGGGGCTGACAACCCTCTCCGTGTCACCGATTGCAGTCGCACGGCTCAAGGCCGCAATCGCGAAGGTGCGTTTATGAACGATGCAGACGAGGGCACCCGCGGGCCTGGCGACAGCAATGTCGCGGATTACAAGGTCATCCTCCGGCGCGTGCTCGACAACCGCCCGTCAGGGACGCGGCTGAAGCTTGCTGCGGCCCTGGGAAAAAACCGCTCCTTCGTGACTCAGATTACCAATCCGGCGTATCTGGTGCCGATCCCGGCGAAACATGTCTCGATCATCTTCGAAGTCTGCCATCTGTCGGGTGGCGAGCGCGCGGCATTCCTTGAAGCCTACGGACGCGCGCACCCCGGACGACTGCGCGCACCCCACCGCGAAGCGCGCACACGCACCGTCACGGTGACGGTGCCCGATCTCGGCGACGACAAGAAAAACCGTGCGCTTGAACAGCTCGTTGTTGATTTTGCCGCGCGGCTCGCGCGCTACGCCGAGAGCGTCGGCTGAAAGGTTGATCCGGATCACAAGATTAACAATCGGGAGGACGCTCATGAAAAAGCTGATCAACAGCGCCGATACGGTGCTCGAAGAGAGCCTTGACGGCCTGGCCGCAGCGCATGCGGATATCTTGCTTCTTGGCGCCGAGCGCAAATTCGTGCGCCGCCGCACCCTGAAGCCGGGCAAGGTCGCGCTGATTTCGGGTGGCGGCTCGGGACATGAACCGCTCCATGCCGGCTATGTCGGCCTCGGCATGCTCGACGCCGCCTGTCCCGGCCAGGTCTTCACCTCGCCGACGCCAGACCAGATGATCGAAGCCGCGGAAGCCGTCGACACTGGCGCAGGCGTGCTTTTCGTCGTCAAGAACTACGAAGGCGATGTGATGAATTTCACCATGGCTGCCGAGATGGCCGGGCGAGAAGTTGCGAGTGTGGTGACCAACGACGACGTGGCGGTCGAGAGGTCGACCTACACGACCGGCCGTCGAGGTGTTGCGGGTACGCTGATCGTGGAAAAGATGGTCGGCGCCGCGGCCGAGACCGGAGCCCCGCTTGCCGCTCTCAAGGTGCTTGGCGACGAGGTCAACCGGCGCACGCGCTCGATGGGGGTGGCGCTGATGCCGTGCACCGTACCGGCGGCGGGACGGCCGAATTTCACGTTGGCTGACGATGAGATGGAAATGGGTGTCGGCATTCATGGTGAGCCTGGCCGGCGCAGGGTACCGCTCGCTCCCGCTGACGCAATCGCCGCCGAGCTGCTCGAAGCGATCCTCAAGGATCTTGCACCCAGCCAGGGGAGTGAGGTGCTGCTTCTCGTCAACGGGTTCGGCGCAACGCCTCTGATCGAACTCTATTTGATGGTCAACAGCGCAAAGTGGATTTTGGACAACGCGGGAATCACGGCGACGCGTTTCCTGACCGGTTCGTATGTCACGTCCCTCGACATGGCCGGGGTCTCTCTCACTGTATCCATACTCGATAGCCAAACGAAGGCACTGTGGGATGCCCCGGTGCACACCGCAGCGCTGCGTTGGGGCGTTTGACCTCATCTCGCGCAGACTGGTGTTTTCTCGGGTTTGTTGGTGGCCGCGTGTCGTCGCAAACAAGACGACGCAAAGCACCCAGCAAGCCCTGGGATTAGCCTTGGGATTGCTGGGGGCTTGATTCTGTCGGGCCGACTTTCACAAAATCGGCGGCGCCGTTCGCTCGTCTCAGATCGCCCGGCTCTGCACGCGCACGCCGCTCGCTGGTTGGTCGCGATCCGCAGCGATATCGCTCGCGGGGGCAGCTTCGTTGGGTCCCGCTTGTGGCTTTTTGCGCCCGATCTTGCGGGCCACCGTGTAAAATGCCGGTGTGAACAACAGACCGAACGCGGTCACGCCGAGCATGCCTGCGAACACTGCGGTGCCCAGCGACTGGCGCATTTCCGCGCCGGCACCGGTGGCGACGACGAGTGGGGCGACGCCAAAGATGAAGGCCAGCGACGTCATCAGGATCGGCCGCAGCCGCGTGCGGGCCGCGGTGACGGCGGCCTCGCCCGGGGTGGCGCCGGCTTCCTCGGTTTGGCGCGCGAATTCCACGATCAGGATCGCGTTCTTGGCGGCTAGTCCAACCAGCACGACAAAGCCGATCTGCGCCAGCACGTCGATCGGCATGCCCCGCCACAACAGCCCGGTCACAGAAGCGAGCAGGCACATCGGCACGATCATCACCACTGCGAGCGGCAGATTCCAGCTCTCATATTGCGCCGCGAGCACCAGGAACACGAACAGGGCAGCCGCGCCGAACACCAGCAGCGACGAGGTCCCCTTCTGTTGCTGCTGGAATGCAAGCTCGGTCCATTCGAAGCCGATGCCGGGCGGCAGCACCTGGTGGGCGAGCTCCTCCATGCGGCGCAGCGCGGTGCCGGTCGCTACTCCCGGCGCCGCGACACCCATCACTTCGGCGGCGGGGAACAGGTCGTAACGCGGCACGCGATAGGGCCCGTTCACCGATTTGAGCCGCGCCACGGTGCCGACCGGCACCATTTCTCCAACACTGTTGCGCGCCTTCAGCCGCGCGATGTCCTGCGGGTCCTGCCGGAACGAGCCATCGGCCTGCGCGATCACCTGGTAGGTGCGGCCGAGATAGTTGAAGTCGTTCACGTACTGCGAGCCGAGATAGACCTGCAGCGCGTTGAAGACGTCGGTCGGTGTCAGCCCGACCTTCTCGGCCTTCTCGCGGTCGATGTCGGCATAGACCGACGGCGAGCGCGTGCCGAACAGCGTGAAGACGCCGGCAAAACTTGGATCCTTGTTGGCGGCCGCGACCAGCGCCTGCGCCGCTTTCGACAAGGCCTCCGAGCCGAGGCCGGCGCGATCCTGCAGCATCATCTTGAAGCCGCCGGCATTGCCGATGCCCTGCACCGGCGGCGGCGGGATCGTCAGCACATAAGCTTCCTGGATCACCGACAGCCGCTTGCGCAGGTCGGCAAGCACGCTGGTCGCGGTCAGGCCCTTGACCTCATGATTGTAAAGGGAAGGCAAGCCGGAAAAGATCGTTCCGGCGTTGGAGGCGATGGTGAAGGTGGTCGCATCAAGGCCCGCGAACGGCGCGACGTGCTCGACGCCTGGCGTCGACATGATGATGTCGATCGCCTTCTTGACCACCGCTTCGGTCCGGTCGAGCGTCGCGCCCGGCGGCAATTGGACGACGGTGATGAGATAGCCCTGGTCCTGCTCCGGAATGAAGCCGGTAGGGGCGCGGGCGAACTGGAAGCCGGCCAGCCCAATCAGCGCCGCATAGACCAGGAGCACGACGCCGGTGATCTGCACCAGCCGCCGCGTCAGCCGTCCATAGCTGGTCGACAGCCACTCGAACCCGAAATTGAAGCGGGCGAATCCAGCCTGCACCAGCCGCACGATCCACGAGCCCTGCGCCTTGTGACCGGGCTCATGCGCCCTGAACAGCACCGCGCAAAGGGCGGGGCTGAGGGTCAGCGAGACGAAGCAGGAGATCAGGGTGGAGGCTGCGATCGTGATGGCGAACTGACGGAAGAATTGTCCGGTAATGCCTGACAGGAAGGCGGAGGGCACGAACACCGCGCACAGCGTCAGCGCGATCGAGATCAGCGCGCCGCCGACCTCGGTCATGGTGACGTGGGCGGCTTCCTTCGGCGTCATGCCGCGCTCGAGGTTGCGTTCGACATTCTCCACGACGACGATGGCGTCGTCGACGACGATGCCGACCGCCAGCACGAGGCCGAACAGCGACAGATTGTTCAGCGATATTCCGAGCGCGTAGAGAAAGGTGAAGGTGCCGACCAGCGAGACGGGGATCGCGATGACAGGGATGATCGCGGCGCGCCAGCTCTGCAGGAACAGGAACACGACGCCGACCACGAGCAGGATCGCGACAAAGATCGTCTTGATCACCTCGTCGACCGATTTGCCGACAAAGATGGTGGGGTCATAGATGACCTTGTAGCTGAGGCCGGGTGGAAAGTCCTTGACCAGCGTCTCCATCGTGTCGAGCACTTCGTGCTCGACGGCGAGCGAGTTCGCGCCCGGCTGGGCAAAGATCAGGAGCGGCATGCCGGGCCCGCGGTCCATGAACGCTGTCGAGCCGTAGTCGGCGGCGCCGATCTCGACGCGACCGACGTCGCGCAGGCGCGTCACGCGGCCTTCGTGGTCCGATTTCAGCACGATGGAGGCAAACTCCTCCGGCGTGGAGAGGCGGCCGAGCGTCTGCACGTTGAGCTGATAGGCCTGCTTCGAAGCGACCGGCGGCTGGTTCAGCACGCCCGCCGAGACCTGGACGTTCTGGGCCTGCAGGGCGGCAAGCACTTCGCTCGCGTTCAGATTATGCGCCGCAACCTTGTCAGGGTCGAGCCAGATGCGCATGGCGTATTCGCGCCCCGCGAAAATCTGCACGTCGCCGACGCCGGGCAGGCGTGCCAGCACGTCCTTTACGTGCAGCGTCGCATAGTTCGAGATGTAGAGCGTGTCGCGCGAGGAGTCCGGCGAATAGAGATGCACCGCGAGCAGGATGTTAGGCGTCGCTTTCCGCACCTGCACGCCAAGCCGCTGCACATCTTCAGGCAGCCGGGGCAGGGCATCCTGCACGCGATTCTGTGTCAGCATCTGCGCGACGTTGAGGTCGGTGCCGATCCGGAAGGTGACGGTAATGGTGAGCTTGCCGTCGCCGGTCGACTGGCTGTTGATGTAGATCATGTTCTCGACGCCGTTGATCTCCTGCTCGAGCGGCGTTGCGACCGTGCGCGAAACCGTCTCGGCGGAGGCTCCGGGATAGACCGTGGTGATCTGGACCGTGGGCGGCACGATCTCCGGGTATTGCGAGATGGGCAGGATGGCGAGCGCGCCTAGCCCGATCAGCGTCAGGAAGACGCTGAGCACGGTGGCGAAGATCGGCCTGTCGATGAAGCTGTGTGACATGGGAAACTCCCGCCTTTGTTTCAGCCTTCGCCTTAACCTTGGCCGTCGGCAGTGGCGTCGTAGTGGATTGCGCCGTCCTGCGGCGTGACCTTGGTGCCGGGAATGGCGCGCACGAGGCCGTCGATGACGACGCGATCGCTCGCATCGAGACCGGACTGGATCACCCGCAAGCCGCCACGAAGCTCGCCGGTGGTGACGATCTTCGGTTTCACCGTGCCATCGGAGGTGACGGTCATCACCAGACGCTGCGATTGGTCGAGCACGACGGCGGCGTCCGGCAGCAGATAGGCCGGCGTGGGCGGTGCGATCGCGACCCGCAACCGCGCGAACTGGCCCGGCGCCAGGAACAGGTCGGGGTTCGGCACCGTGGCGCGCGCGTGAATGGTGCCGCTGGAACGATCGAGCGCATTGTCGATGAAGTCGAGCGTTCCCTCGCGGCTGAAACTGTTCTCGTCGCTAAGGCCGATCAGCACCTTGTTGGCAAGCGGGCCCTTGAGGCGGGCGCGCTCGCGCGAAAACGTCAGGAAGTCGGATTCGCTCATGTCGAAATCGAGATAGAGTGGGTCGAGCGAAACCAGCGTCGTCAGCAGCGTGGTCGGGCTGGTCGCGGCCCGGCTGCCCGCGACTAGGCTTCCGATCGAAACCTGGCGCGCGCCGATGCGTCCCGTGAACGGCGCCCGCACGTGGCAATATTCCAGGTCGAGCTCCGCATCGCGCACGCGCGCCTTGGCGTCCTCGACCGCGGCCTGCGACGCATCCTGGTCGTTGGTACGCTGGTCGACGGTTTCCTGGGTGGCGAAGTCGTTGCGCTTGAGCGATTGCGCCCGGGAAAGCTGGTTGCCGGCGAGCGCCACGCGCGCGGTGGCGGTCTGCAAAGCCGCTTGCGCCTGCTCCAGCTTGATCTCATAGGGCCGCGGGTCGATCACGAACAGCAGGTCGCCCTTGTGAACGATCTGGCCGTCCTTGAAGTCGATCTCGGTCAGCGTGCCGCCGACCTGTGCCCGAAGTTCGACCTTGTCGATGGCGGAGAACTGGCCGAGAAAGCCGACCCTGGTATCGACGTCGCGATGCAAGGGCTGGCTGACCGTCACCGGCAAAGCGGGCGCCGGCACGGCCGCCGCCTGATTGGCCTTGTGAGGTGCAAAGCCGAGATAGGCCAGGAACAAGCCGAGCGCTATCGCTGCGCTGATCGCGGCCGCTCTCCACCTCCGCGGGCGCGCTGCCGGTTCACTGAGCGGTTTTCGTTCAAACTTCGAATGGTCGGTGATCTGATCCATGAGACTGTCCATGAGTCCTTGCCACGCTGCACGGAACTTGGCCGTGGAGAATCGTCAGCGCCGCGAGCGCCGGCCACTCCAGTGTGCGAGGGTTGATGCCAAGTGGTAGTCCTCGGAAGAATGGAAAAACGGCGCGCAGGGTTGATATCTGGAGGAGGCACTCCAATATGATCTTGGCGATATAAACTCGGGGAGGCGCCGTTCAAGGATTATTGGAGCGATGACACCAAAAATAATTCAAGGGAAGAAAATCCAGCAGAACCAAGCGCAGGAGCGCAAACGCGGCCGAGGACGCCCCGCGGTGTTTGACCGCGCCGTTGCCCTGAGGGAAGCGATGGAGCTGTTCTGGGAACGCGGCTATGAGGGCACGTCATTCGACGATCTGATCGCCGCGATGGGGATCAGTGCTTCGAGCTTCTACAATTCATTCGGCAGCAAGGAAGCGCTCTATTGCGAGGCCACGCGCTCCTATCTCGAGTGGGCGGGCCAATGGTTCAACGCCATCCTCAATGACCCTTCGATCGACACGAAGACCGCCTTCGCGCGACTGTTCGAGGCGACCGCGGAAGAGTTCACCCGCGGTGATCACCCCCTCGGCTGTATGATCTCGCTGGCGGGCACACATTGCTCGCCGGGCATGAGCAACATCCGCGACATGATGGCCGAACATCGCGCCTTTTCGGAAAGCGCGATGGCGGCACGCATCCGAAAGGGTGTGACGAACGGCGATGTACCTGAAGATTCCGATTGCGACATGTTGGCTGCCTATTACAGCGCCGTGGCGCGGGGGCTTGCGGTCCAGGCGCGAGACGGCGCCTCGCGCGATAAGCTCGCCCGGATTGGTCGCCTCGCCATGAGCGCGTGGCCGACGGGGAAGAGTGGACGATCAAAGCTCGGCAGCAAAGGCCATTCGCGCAGCGCCTGATGCGTTTGATATCTGCGATGATAAACCCATCATGAAACGCGTGATTCGGGATCAGGTGTTGCGTGTCCCCGCAAACCGGCGTGATCATGAAACAGGTGAAATCCGCTCCATTAACTCACGGCGAAAGTTTGTGGGAGAACTCGGCCTTAAGCTCCACTCGCGCCCGGCCCAGGTTGTGAACGAGACCACCTCAGGCCGACGGTTCGCATATTGAGTGGATATGGAAGCTGACGAGACGTTGTTCCTCTTTCGCGCTAAAAAGGCGATTGGAAGCCAGTCGTCTCGAACGATGGCTGGCAGCTATTTCTCCTCTGCAAGGAGCGCCCGGGCCTTTTCAAGCAGCTCAAATAATTGATCGTATTCTCCTGGTGACAAGCCGTCGCGTAACGGTTGTTCGCTCGCCATCGCGAGCTGGTGCATTTCCTTCATCAGCTTCTCGCCCTGCGCCGTCAGAAACAAGGAATTGCGCCGCCGATCGCTGGAGGATCGGCCGCGTATCGCAAGCCCGCGTTTTTCCAGGTCATCAACGATGGTCACGATGGCCGACTTGTCGAGATTGCCGATCCGGGAAAGTTCGACCTGCGAATAGCCGGGATTGGCAGAGATCAGCACCATCATGGTGAGCGAGCCGGGTCGCAAGCCGTAAGGCGCGAAGGCTTCCACGACCCGCTCACTGAGCAGATGGTGCAGCCGCCGCACCCGAAATCCGAGACGCTGGCCGTGCAGGCCGAGCTGCAACTCTCGGCCTCTAACGTCATCGTGGGCGGCCGTTTCCGGCGATTCAACTGAGCTCAAGGTCGTTTTCCATCCTCAATGCGAGGTTGCCGCAGCCGGGTGGTTATGCCTGCCAAGCCACTAGGGCTCAAGGTCCTCAGAAATCATCTTATTTAAGATTATCTGATTGACAACTAAATGTCATAGGCCATTATTAGTCCAGTGCGGGCGCTGAGCCGGCTCAGAAATCGATAAAAACGTGCCCAAGACGGCGCGATTGATGGGAAGGATGCCTGCCGCCATGAATATCGCTGTTCCCGCTCCCCACATCGTCGAAAATAAGATGATCTGCTTCAATCCGGTCGGCTATCCGCCCAAGGTAGCGAAGAAGTCCTTGGCGCCGCGGCTGGAAACCCTCGACGGCAAGACGGTCTATCTGATCGACAGCCGCTTCGACGATTCCATCGAATTGCTGAAGGAAGTGGCGAATTGGTTTGCGAGTCATATGCCCGCCGTGACCGTCAAACTGGTCTCGCTCGCCGGGTATTACGGGCGCGACGATCATGAGCTCTGGAGCGAGATCAAGGCCAATGGTCATGCGGCGATCATCGGCGTCGGCCATTGCAGCACCTGCTCACCCGCGGTCTCCACCCACGCCATCACCATGGAGACCAAATTCGGTATTCCGACCGTCGCGATCCACACCAGCATGTTCGATAAGGTGGTGCGCTCGGTGACACGCATGGGCGGTCTGTCGGATGCGCCGTCGGTCTTCGTGCCCCAGCCCGTGATGGGCAAGAGCGCACCCGAATTGCGCGCCTATGTCGAAGGCAATGATCCCGTGACAGGCCGCCCGGTAATGCGCGAAATCATCGACGCGCTGACCGGCAATATCGCGGGCCGGCATCCGGCCGAGAGCGAAAGATCGACACCGCGCTTTGTCGAAGCCGCCACCGAAGCGGAACTGCACGAGCTGTTTCTCCAAAACAACTGGACCGACAAGCTGCCGATCGTGCTGCCGACCGAAGCGCGGGTCGCGGCGATGCTGGCTGCTACGAGCCAGCCGGCAGATAAAGTCGTTGGCCGCATGCAGCCGACGCCCAATCGCGGATCGTGGGAATACACCGTCGAAAAGGTGGCGGTGAATGCCGTGATGGCTGGCGCCCGGCCGGAATACTTTCCCGTGATCCTGGCGCTCGCGGCGTCGGAAGTGACGGCGCGCGGCAGCACCTCGAGTTCGGGATCGGCGATGGTGGTCGTCAACGGTCCGATCCGCCACCAGATCGGCATGAATTGCGGCATCGGCGCCATGGGGCCCTATAACCACGCCAATGCGACGATCGGACGAGCCTATGGCCTGTTGTCGCAAAATCTGCAGGGTGGTTCGGTTCCGGGCGATACCTTCATGGGATCGCTTGGCAATGCCTACACTTATAACAGCATCACGTTCGCCGAGAACGAGGAGCTCAGTCCCTGGGAGCCGCTGCATGTGCAGCGCGGTTATAAGGCGGAAGACAGCGTGGTCAGCGTGTTCTTCGGCTGCCGCTCGACCACCTTCGGCCTCGGCTTGCGCAAGGATTACTGGCGCGAGCACGTGCGCGATATGCTGGTCGCGGTCGATGCCGTGACCGCACCGGTGCTGTTGCTGGACCCGATCACGGCACGGCAGTTCATCGACCGTGGCGGCTTCGACACCAAGCAAAAGCTGATTCGGTTCGTTCACGAGACCGCGCAAATGCCGGCGGGTCGCTATTGGGACATGCAGCTGGTTCAGAATTACATCTATCCGAACGCCACGCTCGGCGTGGAGCCATTGGCGACGCGGCTCAAGGCTGCGCCGGATGAACTGATTCCGATGTTCCTGGAAGAGGCCATCAATGTCGTCGTGGTCGGCGGCGAAACAAATGGCTACTGGCAGATCATGGGCGCCAAGCACCGCGCCACGGTATCGATCGACGACTGGCGCTGATGCGCGACGGTGAGGCCTAACCCGTCATGCAAAACACAGATGTCGTCGTCATCGGTGCAGGCGTTGCAGGTTTGACCGCGGCCATGATCGCCGCGGGCCAGGGCGTGAGCACGCTGGTGATCGAACAGCTGGCGCCGGGTGGCCAAATTGCTACGATCGAGTCGATCCAGAATTTTCCCGGATTTCCCGACGGCATCGCCGGCTATGAATTGGGGCCTTTGCTGCAGCAGCAAGCGGAAGCGGCTGGTGCAATGGTCCAGCTTGACACGGTGTCAGCCATAACGGTCGAAGGCAGTAATTACCGGCTGGTGTGCGCCGGAGAGGAGATCGTGGCCCGCGCGGTGATCATTGCCGCCGGCTCTGCGCTCCGCAAACTGGGAATTCCTGGCGAAGTTGAGTTTACCGGCCGCGGGGTGTCGCACTGTGCGGCGTGCGACGGTCCGCTGTTCAAAGGTCAGGTTGCGGTCGTGATTGGCGGTGGTGATTCTGCGTTCGATGAGGCGCTGGTTCTGGCTGGCTATGCTTCGGAGATCATGCTGATTCATCGCGGGTCTTCTCCGTCCGCACGTCCCAGCGCGATCGCGCAGCTCGCAGCGCTGCCGCACGTCCGCATTCTGGCCGATGCGGAAATCGTCGCAATCGAGGGCGACAAAACAGTGACGGGTGTCTCAATTCGCAGCGGTGCGGAAACCGAACGCAATCCCTGCCGAGCGGTATTTATCTACACCGGACTGGAACCGCGCAGTAGCATCGTAAAGGAAATCGTGAGGCTCGACGCCGACGGCCATATCGTGACCGACCCGATGATGCGCGCCTCGCGGCCGGGCCTGTTTGCCGCTGGAGATATTCGCGCCGGTTCGGTCAACCTGCTGGCTGCCGTTGCCGGCGACGCCGCCACCGCGGCGATATCTGCGGTTCGCTATCTGCGAGCCGAACACGAAAACAAAAATATCGATCGGGAAGGAAACGATTTTGGTGTTGCAGAGCGAAGCCGTCGCGCATCAGGCCACTAGCGGAGCCTGGACGTTGCCGGCGTCGTCGGGCGCCTGGTACAGCGTCGTGGTGCTCTCGCTGGTTTCGATGATGTCGAACATCGATCGCGGGATCGTCAATCTCCTGGTCGGGCCGATCAAGCGCGACCTGCATCTCTCGGATACAGCGATCAGTCTTCTGATCGGCCTTACCTTTTCAATTGCCTATGTGCTGTTCAGCTTTCCCTTGTCGCGTCTCGCCGACACCAAAAGCCGCAAGGTTATCCTAACGGCGGGTCTGACGCTGTGGAGCGTCGCGACCATGCTGTGCGGACTGGCGCAGCAGCTCTGGCAATTGTTCGCTGCCCGCGCACTGGTGGGCGCCGCAGAGTCAGTCAAGGGGCCCTGTTCGATGTCGATGATCGCGGATCTCGTGCCGCACGAAAAATTGCCGCGAGCGTTTGCGATCTATCAACTCGGCATCACCGGCGGCATGGCGGGCGCGCTGGTGATCGGCGGACTTCTGCTTTCCGTGTTTGCCGGCATGCCGCCGCTGTCGCTGCCGGGCGGCCTCGTCGTGCGCGACTGGCACATGGTGCTGCTTGTAACCGGACTTCCAGGATTATTGCTTGCGCTTGTCATGCTGGTGAGCGTCAAGGAGCCGGCGCGGCGCGACCGAAAATCTGCAGCGGGTGTGCCGCTGCGTGACGTCCTGCGATTTCTGGGCCTGAACTGGAAGTTTTACGCGCCGCTGTTTCTCAGTATCGCGGTGGCCTCGGTCGAGAGCTATGGGCTGCAGGCGTGGCGTCCGATGTTTTTCGAGCGCACTTATGGGTGGGGTCCAGAACGCGTCGGCCCCTTGCTCGGCGGCGCCATCCTGATCGCCACCCCGCTTGGTCTCTATCTCGGAACGCTGCTGGCGGAATATCTGACAAAACGCCGGCCCCATGATGCGCTGCTGGTGGCGTGCCTGATGAGCTATGGCCTTGCGATGCCGCTGCTCGTCGCCATGCCGCTGATGCCAAATCCCTGGCTCGCGCTCGCCTCGGGTTTTTTCGGCTTTACCGCATGGAGTATGACCGCGCCAGGCCAGAACGCCGCGATTCAGATCGTTACTCCCAATGAGATGCGCGGCCAGATCAGCGCGCTCTATCTGTTCTCGATCAGCGTGGTCGGCGGCGGCTTCGGTCCGACCGCGATCGCCCTGATCACTGACAGGGTATTTCACAACGAGGCGATGCTGCGATACGCGCTGTCGGGGTTCACCCTGATGGTCGGTCCGGTGATCCTGCTTTTGATTTTCAGCGCAATGAAACCCTATGCGCAGGCCTACCAGCGCATGCAGGCGGGCGCCTCATCGTGAGCGCCTGCTTAAACACCGCCGGCAACAGGCGGGAAACAAAGATAGCGGCGAAATCGCCGAAGCGGAGGGACACATGTTTCGCATCCAATTGACGGCCCTGGCAGTCATATGCGGTTTGGCCGCAGGCGCGGCTCATGGGCAAGGCGCCGCGGCGCCGCAAAAGAGCGTGCGCTTCGGCTGGCAGGCGGCGACACCGACAAGCACGTTCTGGATCGGGTTTGACCAGAAGACGTTCGAAGCCCAGGGGCTGAAGCTTGACCTCGCGAGCTTCAACGACAACGCGCCGGAGCTCGAAGCGGTAGTGGCACGACAGGTCGATCTCGCGGCGGTCGCGCCGGCGCCGACGCTGCAGGCGATTTCGTTTGGTGCGCCGCTCAAGATTATCTCGGCGGTGGAATATTCCTTCACCGATCAGGCGGGTACGCATTGGTCCGCGGTCAACCTGATCGCCCGCAAGGACGCCGGCATCCAATCGCTGAAAGACCTGGTCGGCAAACGGGTTGCGGTATTCGGCCTGTCCTCGAACTGGTATCTGGCGTTGAGCGACCGGCTCCAGGAAGCGGGATTAGATCCGAAGTCGGTGAAATTCTTGAGCATGCCGTATCCGCAGATGGAAGGCGCGCTGGTTCACAATGAAGTCGATGCCGCCGTCATGACTTCGATCGGCGCCTATCACGCTTCCCAGCGCGTGCCGGTCAACGTCCTGATGGCGAGCGATCAGATCACCAAAATACCGATCGACATGTCGCAGGTCATCGTCGGCCGGGCCGACTGGCTGAAGGATCATGAAGACGAGGCGGTGCGTTTTTTGATGGGTATGCTGGTGACGCGAAAATTCATCGAGGATGACGTCACAAACGACGACGGCGCCAAGGTCAAGGCGATTACCGCGAAGACCTTGAAGTACGACGAAGCTACCAACGAGGCCTTCTACAAACTGCGGGTCGCCTCGGCAGGCAAGGAGCTCTATATGCTCAATTCGCTCGATTTGCCGAGGCAGACGTTTGCGGCTTACGGCCAGATGCTGGTCAATGCCGGTCAATTGCGTGGCAAGCCGGCAGCGACGCCCGAGCAGGCCATCGACACCAGCTACCTTCGCAAGGCGTATGCCAGGCTTGGGATGAAGTGGGACGACAGCAAGGAGGTTAGCCAGTGAGCGTCGCGGTTACGCAAGGTGCTGTCCATGTCGACGTGAGGCGGATCAGTCAGCGCTTTCGCTCGGGACGTCAGGGTGACCTTTTGGCGCTTGATCGCGTCGACCTGCAGGCGAGGCGCGGCGAGTTCGTCAGCATCGTCGGCCCAAGTGGGTGCGGCAAGTCGACCTTGCTCTATATCGTCGCGGGTCTCCTGCAGGCCAGCGACGGACAAGTACTGGTTGACGACAAGCCGATCCATGGGCCGCATCCGGACCGCGGCCTGGTGCTGCAGAATTCCAGCATCTTTCCTTGGCGGACGGTGGAGGAGAACGTAGCGTTCGGCCCGCAGATGAGTGGACTGCCGGAGAGCGAACGCCGTTCGCTGGTGGCGCACTATCTCGACATGGTGGGTCTTACCAAATTCGCTGGCTTCTATCCCCGCGAGCTCTCCGGCGGCATGAAGCAGCGCATCGCGATCGCGCAGATGCTGGCCTGCGGGCCCAGCGTGTTCCTGATGGACGAGCCATTCGGCGCGCTGGACTCGCTGTCGCGCGAGGTGCTGCAGGATCAGTTGCTGCAGCTCTGGGAGCGCGATCGCAAGACGGTGCTGTTCGTCACCCACAGCATCGATGAAGCGGTGCTGCTGTCCGACCGCATCGTCATTATGTCGCCGCTGCCGGGCCGGGTGAAGGAGATCGTGGAGGTCAATCTGCCACGGCCGCGGCAGGAGACCCGCGCGCTGCCGGAGTTCGGACGCTTGCGCAACCACATCTGGTCGGCGATTCGCCAAGAAACCATGGAGGCCATTGGATGACCATCCTGACCACATCCGATCGAGCTCCGCGAACCGGAGCGGGCGGGGAGGGCGCCGCATCCGCCGTTCCGTCCACTGCCCATACGCCGACTCCGACCGGGAGCAAGACCTGGAACAGGCTCTCGGCAGTCGCGCGTTATTATCCGGTGTTTCTGATCTTTCTGATCTGGGAAGTGCTGTCGCGGCTAAACGTGCTCGACCCCATGTTCATGCCGCCGCTGGAGGATGTGGCGCGGACGTTCTATCAGCAGGTCTTCGTCACCCACGAACTGCTCAGCCATATCGAAGTGAGTTTCATGCGGGCTGGCATGGGGCTCGGACTTGCCGCGGTGGTCGGCATCGCCGCCGGGATCCTGATGGGGCGAATCCGCGCGGTCGAGAGCTTTCTCGATCCGCTGATCTCGGCCTTGTTCCCGACGCCGAAGCTCGCGCTGTTCCCACTGATGATGATCTTTTTGGGGATTGGGGACGCTTCGAAGATCGCGCTGATCTTTCTTGGCTGTTTCTTCCCTATCGTCATCAACACCTATACGGGCGTCAAGAACGTCGACAAATTCTTCGTCTGGAACGCGCTGACCAAGGGCGCCAGCCAGCGCCAACTCATCTGGCATGTGATCATCCCGGCGTCGCTTCCGTTCGTGTTTGCGGGCCTTCGGGTGGCAACGTCGACGGCGTTCCTGTTGATTGTCGCCTCCGAACTGATCGCCGCCAATGATGGCCTCGGCTATCTCATCATGTTTGCTGAGCGCTCGTTCGATCCGGCACTGATGTGGTGCGGCATCCTGGTGATCGCCGGCATGGGCTTTGCCGTCGATCGGCTGCTGCTGGCGCTCGGCGCGCGGTTGTTCGTCTGGCAGGATAAATAAACAAAAATAAATGGGAGCTAACTATGGCTGAAGGCGCATCGGAAACATCGCAAGCAAGTTCACAAGTCACCGCGATCGGGCTGCAGATGAAAACCGTCGGTGGCATGAAATACCGCCGGGTCGGGAAATCCGGACTGACGGTTTCCGAGATGGGCATCGGCTGCTTCTCCTTCGGCGACTTCGTCGAGGAGAAGGCCGCGGCAGCCGTCGTGCATTATGCGCTGGGCCAGGGCATCAACTATTTCGACACCGCCGACAGCTACGGGATCGGCGCATCCGAGGAAAAGCTCGGCGCAGCTTTGGTTGGCCGCCGCGAGAAGGCTGTGATCGCCACCAAGTTCTCCAACCGCATGGACCTCGGCCCGAACGATATCGGAACCTCGCGCCTGCATATTGTGCGGGCCTGCGAGGCGAGTCTGCGCCGGCTCAAGACAGACTACATCGATCTCTATCAGGTGCACTGGCCGGACCGGCTGACGCCGATCGAGGAGACGTTGCGGGCGCTCGACGATCTGGTCCGCGCCGGCAAGGTGCGATACCTCGGCGTTGCCAATTTCTTCGAATGGGAGATCTGCGAGGCGCAGTGGACCGCCGAGAAGTACAACCTGCAAAAGTTCATCTCGGCGCAGGATCACTATAGCCTGCTGTACCGCGATATCGAAAAGCGCATGGAGCCGTTCTGCGTCAAATACGGCATCGGTATGAATTCGTACTTTCCGCTGGCGGGCGGATTGCTGACCGGCATGTACAAGCGCGATGCGGCCGCGACTCCCGGCACGCGTGCTGCCGCAAGTCCGAATTATGCGGCGTGGAACAGTAAGCGAAATTGGGATGTGCAGGAGAATCTCAAGACGTTTGCAGAGTCGCGGGGATGGACGCTGCCGCAGATGTCGCTGGCATGGCTGTTGTCGCGGCCGGCGATGTCGACCATCATCGCCGGAGCCGACAAGCCCGAACACATCGCTCAGAACATCAAGGCGCTGGAAATCAAATTCACGCCGGATGACTTGATCGAGATCGACCGCCTGACATTGGTGGATGAAGACCGCAACGTGGCGCCAGTTTACCGCAAACTGCGGCCTGAAAAGGTGCACGAATTTGAGCCGAAGCAAGTCTGGCGCGCGAAGACGCGGCAATAACCTGCTCACGAGGCAATGAATGAAGCCGGATTTAACCAAAATCGGAAGCGGGGCGGGTGCTGTTGCTTCGCCTGCCTAGGGATCGCAAATTAATATCGCCGACGGGGCGCGAAGGGACCGCTCAACTAATAGTCCCAGTCCGGGCCAGCCAAGGCCCGCGTCAGCTGACGAAGAAGTACGTTCAGGTGTTCTTTGTCGGCGGGAGTAAAGTACTTGAACAAGAGCGCCTCGCGTTCGAGCGAAACCCGCAATAGCTTTTCGGAGAGCTCACGTCCCTCGACTGTCAACTTGGCGATTGCGGCGCGACCCCGCGTCCGCGTTTGCTCGACCGAAACGAACTTTCGTTCTTCAAGCAAAGCGAGACTTCGACTAACAGCGGCCTTGTCGAGATCGGCCGCTTCGGACAATTCACCCACATTGAGGAATTCGGTATCCTTGAGCACAATCAATAGGCGCCACTCCACCATGCTGAGATTCCACGCCGTGCGGTAATAGGCGGTGGCGCCGCGATTGAGCCGCGTGCCGACGCTCGATAGCAACACCGCGATGTGTTCTTCCCCGAGTATTCCGCCGATGTGCGACTCTCGCGGCTGTGCCTCGTTGGTCGCCAGTGTCTTGGTGGCAGGCATTCGAAGCGTCTCCTGGCAAGTCAGGAACCCTCCCACCGGATCGATTCCTATCACTTTGATCTAGATCAAATTGCTTGACATATCATTTATTGATCCATCAACATAAGCGCAATGTGGCCGCAGCGCCAAACCCAAAATGTAGAAAAGATCATGGCAGGAGATCACCAAGCGGCCGACGCTGATCGTCCGGCCACATATGCCGGGGCGATCGACTGTGACCTGCATCCCGCATTGCCCGGGATGGGTATGCTGTTGCCGTATCTTGACGATTACTGGCGCGAAATGATCTCGGTTCGCGCGCTCGATCGCCTCAATCTCAGCCTTACGAGCTATCCCCAAAACGCGCCGCTGTCGTGCCGCCCGGACTGGAAGCTCGACCGCGACCAAAAGCCGGGATCGTCGCTGGAAGCGATGCAAGCGCATGTGCTGGATCGTTATCAGGCGCGATTTGGCATTCTCAACTGCCTGTACGGTGCCCAGGTTATGCACAGCGAAGACATGGCCGCCGTGCTCTGCCGCGCCACCAACGATTGGATCCGTGATCATTGGCTCAGTCGGGATCCTCGACTGCGCGCGTCGATTGTGATCACGACGCATAATACCGAGCTTGCGGTTGCCGAAATCGAACGACGCGCCGACGACATGCGGTTCGTGCAGGTGTTGATGCTGGTGTCCGGAGAGGTCACGCTCGGACGCCGGCAGCTCTGGCCGATCTATCGCCTGGCGGAAAAGCTGGGCCTACCCATCGGCGTTCACGCCGGCAGCGCGTATCGCTACGCGCCGACCGCTGTGGGATGGCCATCTTATTATGTCGAAGATTACGTGTCGCAGTCCGCCGCGTTCGAAAATCAATTGCAGAGCATGATCTCCGAAGGCGTGTTCGCTAAGTTCCCCGGACTCAAGGTGGTTGCCATCGAGTCGGGACTGACCTGGTTGAGCGGTTTTATCTGGCGCGCGGACAAGACTTGGAAGGGCGTTCGGGCCGAGGTTCCCTGGGTGACGCGCCGACCTTCGGAAATCGTGCGTGACCATGTCCGCTTCACGGTTCAGCCGGTCGATGCGCCGGATGAGGCGGAAGCGATCCTGCGGCTGATCGAGCACCTAAATTCCGACGAGCTGTTTCTGTTCTCCACGGATTATCCGCATTGGCAGTTCGACGGCGATCGCGTGTTGCCGGACGGACTTTCCGGCGCGTTGTTGAATAAGATCACAAGCGAAAACGCGCTTGCGACCTACCCGCGCCTGGCGAAGGTTGATCATGCCATGGAGATCAGCGTATGAGCATCGTCGAACTTGAGCGAGGCAGTGCCGCCGAATCAAAGTTGCGGGTGATCGATTGCGATATCCATCCCGCGATGACTTCATGGACCGAAGTTCACCCCTATCTGGCCAAGCAATGGATCGAGCATCTCTCGGTCTATGGCAGCCATTTGCGTCATGCCTTTTCGGAAGCGCTGACCCATCCGCGGATGTCGCCGGACGCAGCGCGGGTCGATGCCTATCCCGAGGAGGGCGGTCCGCCTGGCTCTAGTCTGGACCTGATGCGGACCCAGCATCTCGACGCCAACGGCGTCGAAATCGGAATGCTGATTCCTTTGCGCTGGAATCCCGGCAGCCAACGCAATCTGGATTTCGGCGTGGCGCTAACCCAGGCCATGAACAGCTGGCAGGTCGAGCGTTGGGTCAAGAACGAACCACGGCTGCGTGCCTCGGTTCTCGTTGCACAGGAAGATACCGCAGCTTCAGTCGCCGAAATCGATGCGCGGGCAAGCGATCCAAGCTTCACGCAGATCCTGGTTTTACCGCGGACCGATGAGCCGCTCGGCCGGCGCCGCTATTGGCCGATTTTTGAAGCGGCGGTGCGTAACGATTTACCGATCGCCGTCCATGTCGGCGGCACCAATGGGCATCCGTCCACCGGGGGAGGGTGGCCGTCTTATTATATGGAAGAGCACCATGCGGTGGCGCAGACCATGCAAGCGGTCCTGACAAGTCTGGTGTTCGAGGGCGTATTCGAGCGGTTTCCGAAACTTCGCGTCGTGATCATGGAAGGCGGGCTGGGTTGGATCCCGTCGCTGACGGCGCGAATGGACAAGCATTGGTTGCGGCTGCGCAGCGAAGTGCCCCATTTGAAGCGACCGCCTTCCGAATATATCCGCGAGCAGGTCTGGTTCACCACCCAGCCGATGGAAGAGCCGGGCCGGGCCGCCCATCTGATCGATCTGTTCGATCGGATCGGCTGGGATCGTCTGCTGTTCTCGACCGATTATCCCCATTGGGACTTCGACGATCCACGTTACGCCTTCAAGGCGCCACTCAGCGACGCGCAACGCGACCAGCTTCTCTATCGAAACGCACGGGCGTTTTACGGATTCCGCTGATGGCGCGGCACGTCGTGGCAATGGTTGACGATATTCCACCCGGCAAGCGCAAACTTGTGAGCGTGAAGGGCCGCGAGATCGGAATCTTCAACGTCGGCGGCGAGTATTTCGCGGTCGGAAATCGCTGCCCGCATGAAGGCGCGTCCTTGTGCAAGGGGCGCATCGTCGGTCTCGTGGAATCCAGCGAGCCGGGGTCTTACCAGTTCAGCCGCCGCGGCGAATTATTGCGCTGTCCATGGCATGGATGGGAATTCGATCTAAGAACGGGAAAATCATGGTGCGAACCGGATCGTACCAAAGTTCGCAGCTTCGAGCTGAAAGTAGAATCCGGCGGGGCGTTGGTCGAAGGCGAGTTGCAAGCAGAAACCTTCCCGGTTTCGATCGAGAAGCAGTACGTGGTGATCGAAGTCTGAGAGCCGATCGAACGCTCGATCGCCATAACAATAAAACAAGGCGGAGGACGCAATCTTGGCGCTGAATTTGAAAAGACTACTTGCCGTAGTCGCCTTGTTAGCTGGTGCCGCGGTTCCTGCGTCGGCGCAAGATGCATCCTGGGACGCGGTTGTCGCTGCAGCCAAACAAGAGGGCAAGGTCGTCGTCTATAATATGGCGCTGGGCGCGCCTTACTTCCAGGCAGTTATCAAGTCATTCGAGAAGACTTACGGGATCCCCGTAGAGAGCCTCGATTTGCGCGCCAGCGAACTGGTCGAGCGCATCCGGACCGAACAATCGGCCGGACGCTATCTCGGCGACGCCGAAATGGTCACCACGACCATGATCGAAGAACAGCTCAAGAATGGCGACTTCATTCAGAAGCTGCCGCCGATCCCCAATGCCGCTAACCTTCGTCCGCCGTTCAAGACCACCGACTTCAGCGTGCCAGCCTATGTTCAGCCGATGGGCATTCTGATCAACACAAGGCTCGTTCGGAATGAGGACGTTCCGACGAGTTGGAACGACCTGAATGCGCCGAAATGGAAGGGCAAGCTGCTGTCGGATGACATGCGTCCGCTTGGCAGTGGCAACACCCTGTTCGCCATCCTGCAAAAAAACATGGGCGCTGATTTCAACGAAAAGCTGGCCGCGCAAAAGCCTGTGTTTAGCCGCGACATGCGCAATGATGCGCGTCGCGTCTCCCGGGGCGAATACCCGATTTATATTTCACAAGTTTTCGCCTTTGCCTCGGATCTCAAGGGTCTGCCGGTCAAGGTCGTGGTGCCGAAGGAGGGGGCTCCTTACGCGCAGATGGATATGGCGATGCTGAAGAGCGCGCCGCATCCGAATGCCGCGCGGCTCTTCATGCAACATTTCCTGAGCGTCGATTCGCAGGCACTTTATGCCAATGCCTGGATGCTTCCGGTCGTGCAGGGCGCGGCCGAACGTGCCGATCCGGACGCCCAGCCCTATGCGAACGCCAAGCTGATGGGCCCGGCTAAACTGTCTGAGCGCGCGGACATGATGGCGCTGGCCAGGAAACTCTACCCTTGAGGCCCTTCGTCCAATGACTCTTTCAGCCGACGATCGCGTATCGGATATCGTGACGAGGCCGTCACCGTCGAGCAGTTCCGCCGCTTGGCGATGGCTGCGTGCGACGCCGGCTGGCAGCATCGTCGGCTTGACGCTGCTGGCCCTTTTGCTGGCGTTTCTGACGGTCTACCCGCTGTCGATGCTACTCTATGGCAGCCTGCATTCGACGCCTCCTGGCGTCGTCGGCGTGTTCAATCTCGACGGCTATCGCGACATCGTTTCGCAGCAGAGTCTGCTTATCCTTCTCAATACCATCGGCATATCGCTGGCTAAGACCATCCCGTCGGTAATCATCGCGGTATTGCTGGCCTGGATTCTCGCGAGGACGGACACTCCGTTTCGCGGAACGCTCGAAGTGCTGGTGACGCTGCCGTTCTTTATCCCGCCGATCCTCACCGCGATGGCCTGGGGCATGCTGGGAAATCCGCAGGTTGGGCTTCTCAACCAGCTTTACCAGTGGATCACGGGATCCACGAGTTCGCCAATCAACGTCTATTCCTACGGCGGCGTGATCTGGCACATGATGCAATATTCTGTGCCCTTCCTGTTCTTGTTGATCGTCGATGCGTTTCGCGCGATGGATCCAAGCCTCGAGGAAGCGGCCCGGATGTGCGGGGCGACGCGCCTGCGGACATTCTTGACGGTGACGCTGAAGCTGATGCTGCCAGCGCTCACCGGCGCTGCTATCCTCAGTTTCATCCGCGGCATCGAGAATTTCGAATCGCCGTTGTTTTTCGGCTCGCCGGCCGGCATTCACGTCATCACGACTGACATTTACGATTCCATCAATCAGCGCTCGCCGCCGCAATATCAATATGCGACCGCGATCAGCTTCGTGATCATGGCGCTGATGTTCCTCATCATCTTGCTGCAATGGGGCGTGTTGCGCGGACGCAGCTTCCAGACGGTAACCGGCAAGGGCTATTCGCCGGCGGTGATGAAGCTGGGCAGATGGCGCTGGGTAACCTTCGCGTTTTGCGCACTGTTCTTCTTCGTCACGGTCGTTCTGCCGGTAGGTCAACTGCTGATCGGATCCTTTTTCAAGTTCTTCGGCTTCTATCAATGGGACATGCTGACGCTCGAACATTATCAGGAGGTGGCCGGCAGCAGTGAGTTCTGGCGCGGCTTCGGCAACACCATGCTTCTGGGTTTCGTTGGCGCCACGCTGACAATGGGGCTCGGCGGTACCGTCGCCTACATCTCGGTCAGGACCAGGTGGCGTGGACGCCGCCTGATCGATGCGATGGCATGGTTGCCCTGGATGATGCCGGGCATCGTTCTCGGAGTTGGTTTCCTGTGGGGCTTCGCGCTGCTGCCGCATGCCATCCCGATCTACGGGACGATCTGGGCGCTTCTGCTCGCCTATATTTCACTGGGCACTCCGCTCTCGGTCCGAGTGATGTCGAGCGCCTATGCTCAATTGTCGTTCGACCTTGAGGAGTGCTCGCGCGTCCACGGCGCGAGCTGGCTGCAGACGATGCAGCGCATCATGATCGCACTGGTCTGGCCATCCTTCGCCGTCGGCTGGGTGCTGGTGTTCTTCGGGATCATGCGCGAGCTCAGTGCTTCCGTGCTGCTTTACTCCGTCGGTTCCGAGGTTCTGTCGGTCGTCCTTCTGAAACTCTGGGCCAATGGCAGTGCAGAGCAGGTAAGCGTGATCGGCCTGTTGATGATGGTGATGGTGATCGTCTTCAGATGGGTCCAGCTAAGCGTCATCAAGAAATGGGTCGGCGCGCTGTAATGGTGCGGCGGATTTGAATTGGGTGCCTGATGTCTAATGTCGTGCTTGAAAAGGTCAGCCGCCGCTTCGGCGACTTCGCCGCCGTCAGCGATGTCGACCTGCGTGTTAGCGAGGGTGAATTCGTCACCCTGCTAGGGCCCTCGGGATGCGGCAAGACCACAACCTTGCGCATGGTGGCGGGCCTTGAGCAAAATACCGGCGGACGGATCAGTATCGGCAACGAACTGGTCAGCGATGCAGACTCGCGCATTTTCGTGCCGTCGGAGAGACGCCGTCTCGGCATGGTGTTCCAGTCCTACGCGATCTGGCCGCATATGACGGTGTTCGAGAATGTCGCCTATCCCTTGCGCGTGCGGCGGCGGTCCGCTGCCGACATCCGCGATCTCGTGTCGAAGGCGCTACGTCTGGTCGAAATGGAGCGGTTCGCCGAGCGCCCCGCACCGGCACTGTCGGGGGGCCAGCAACAACGCGTTGCCATCGCGCGGGCGTTGGTGTTCGAGCCGAAGGTACTTCTGCTCGACGAGCCCTTGAGCAATCTTGACGCCAAGCTGCGCCTGCAAATGGGCGATGAGTTTCGCGCCATTCAGCGACGGCTCGGCATGACGACGCTATATGTCACGCACGACCAGTCGGAAGCGATGGCGCTTTCCGACCGTGTCGTCGTGATGGATCAGGGCCGGATTCAGCAGATTGGGGCGCCAGAGGATATTTATCGTTACCCCGCTAACCGGACGGTAGCCGGTTTTTTCGGTACCCCCAATCTGCTCGCCGCCAATGTGGAGGCTTGCGCGCGCATCGACGGCGGCAAGGTACGGCTTGATGTGGTCGGTCGCGGTTGGCGCGGGCGTTGCGAGGCCGCGACCGAAGTGCCGGCTGGGCGAGCCGTCACGGTGATGGTGCGGCCCGAAGACATCAGCATCGCGGCTCCCGTCGCCGGTGCCGATGACGACGGCCTGCGCTGGTCCGGACGGATCGCGCATACGATTTTCCGCGGCCCGACGCGGTCGATCTTTGTGGAGACAGAGGAGGGCCGACTTAACGTCGATGCCCCCGCGTTCGGCGACTATGCCGTTGGTGACAATGTAACCGTGGCCGTTCCTCAGAGCGCGGCCTGGGCCGTGGTGGATCAAGGGGAGGCCAACTGATGAAACTTCCTTTTCGCGGAGCCGTCGATTGCGACATTCATCCCGCTGCGCCTCCGATGTCGGCGCTGCTTCCCTACATGAAAGACTACTGGAGCGATCAGCTTCACAATCGGCACGTCGATCGTATGGGTTTTACGATGACCAGCAACAATCCGCTGCTGTCGATTCATGGCCGCCCCGATTGGAAGCCCAAGGGTGGCGCGCCGGGCTCGGACATGGCGATGCTCCGGAGCCAGGCGCTCGACGCCTTCGGAACCGATTACGCCATCTGCAACATCATCCATGGCGCCGTTGCGCTGTTCAACGGCGATATGGCGTCGGCCATTCTCAGCGCGTTCAACGACTGGGTCGCCAAGGAATTACTTCCGACCGACCGCAGGCTTCGCGGCTCCATCGTCGTGTCGTTGCAGGACCCAAAACTCGCGGTCGCCGAGATCGAGCGGTTGGCGGGTAATCCCGATTTCGTCCAGATCTTGTTGCCATCGCTCGGCGAGATACCGATCGGACGCCGGATTTATTGGCCGGTCTTTGAGGCCGCCACCCGCGCTGGTCTCCCGATTTGCCTGCACGCCGGCGGCCTCTACCGGCAGGCGCCAATGGGAAACGGCTGGCCGTCTTATTTCGTTGAGGATTATGTCACGCAGTCCACCGGATTCGAGGGCGCATTAGTCAGCTTGCTGGCCGAGGGCGTGTTCCAGAAATTTCCCGACCTTACCTTCGTGCTGGCTGAAACCGGCGCGACATGGCTGCCGCCGTTCCTGTGGCGGCAGGACAAGATGTGGCTCGGCGTGCGCACCGAATTACCCTGGATCGATCGCATCCCGCGCGAAATCATCTGCGAGCGCGTCCGGCTGACGCTGCAGCCCTTCGACGCGCCGTCGGATCCAACCTTGGTAGAGCGGGTGCTCGACCATTTCGGCACGGACGACATTTTACTGTTCTCCACCGACTATCCGCATTGGCATTTCGACGGTGAGGACGTCATTCCGGACGGCTTTTCACTGGAACTCATTCGCAAGATCGCGATCGACAATCCCTATGCGACCTATCACCGACTTCAGAAGCCGCACATTGCAATCCCCGCTGCATCGGAGCTTTCCACATGACCCAGGACCTCCTTGAACGCGCCACCGCGCGTCCGGCCTCAACCCGCGCCTACATTGTCGATTGCGACGTGCATATCACCGCGCGATCCGCGGCGGACCTTTATCCATGGCTACCGGCGCGCTGGCGCGAGCATGTCGAGGCGATCGGACCGCATGTCCGCGGCGGCCTCTACAATCAGGAGCCGCACCCTCGCATGATGGCGCGCGGCATGCGGGCCGACGCCTATCCGGAGGAGGGCGGGCCGCCCGGCTGTTCGTTGGCGATGTTGCAGAACCAGCATCTTGATCCGAACGGAATCGAATTCGGAATGCTGATCGCGCTCGGACGCGGTATCTTCGAAGAGCGCAACCAGCACTTCGCCGAGGCGCTATCGACCGCGATCAACGATTGGCAGGTGGAACGATGGGTGGACCAGGACCGCAGATTGGTCGCCGCGATTATCGTGCCGCAGGAGGATGCGGAATTTGCCGCTGCGGAAATCGAGCGGCGTGCCTCTGACAAGAGATTCAGGCAAATTCTGCTTTCCCCGAAAGCTCAGGAGCCGCTGGGGCGCAAGCGTTACTGGCCGATCTATGCCGCCGCGGAGCGCGTCGGCCTTCCGGTCGCGTTTCACCCTGCCGCGATGGGCGGTGGACATCCCTCCGCCGGCGCGGGATGGCCCACTTATTACCTGGAGGAGCACAATACATTCGGCACGATCATGCAGGGCGTCCTGACCAGCATGATCTTTGAGGGCGTGTTCGAACGGTTTCCGAAGCTGAAGGTGGTCTCCGTCGAGGGGGGCTTCACCTGGGCGCCGAATCTGAGCTGGCGCATGGACAAGCATTGGTCGCGGTTGCGCGCGGAGGTACCGCATGTGCCAAGGCCGCCGTCCGAATATCTGCGGCGCAGCGTGTGGTTCACGACCCAGCCCATGGAAGAGACCCGCAAGCAGGCCCATCTGCGCGACGTCATCGATTGGCTGGGCTGGGATCGGCTGATGTTCTCCAGCGACTATCCACATTGGGATTTTGACGACCCGCGCTACGCCTTCAAGATTCAGTTGTCCGATGAGGAACGCAGAAAAGTGTTCAGCAGCAACGCCCGGGAACTCTACGGCCTGCCATGAACCGTCATGTCGTTGGCAAGGCCCCGGATATGCCGCCGGGCTCTCACAAGATCGTCGAAGTGGCCGGCCGCCACATCGGCGTGTTCAACGTCAACGGCGAGTTCTTCGCGCTGCTCAATCGTTGTCCGCATGGCGGCGCGGAACTGTGCAAGGGTGCCGTGGTCGGGTTGGTGCAGCCGCAGGGCGTTGGCGAATACACTATTGTACGGAAAGGCGAATTCATCCGGTGTCCGTTCCACGGCTGGGAATTCGAAATCAAGACCGGGCAATCCTATTGCGCGCCAAACCGGCTCAAGATCCGCAGCTTTGATGTCACCGTGCAAAGCGGCGATCAATTGGTAAAAGGTCCCTACGTGGCCGAAAGCTATGACGTTCGGGTTGAAGACGACTATGTCGTCGTGACCCTCTGAACAAACAAAAAGAGTTTTGGGAGGAATCATGATCGCGTTTCGCTTTGGGCCGCCTCTCGCCGTCGCGCGACGAGCACTTACTAGCCTGTGCGTCGTTCTGCCGCTGATAGGCGCAAGCGCGCCGTCATCCGCGCAGGTGGCGGATTGGGACAAGGTCGTCGCCGCTGCCAAGGCTGAAGGGGGGCTCGTTCTGTACACCGCGCTTGTGGGCGCCCCCTCCACCAAGGCGATTGCCAGGGCATTCGAGGCGAAATACGGCATACCCGTGCAAGTCCTGGAGGCGCGCGCCAGCGAATTGCGCGAACGCATACGCACCGAACAATCCGCCGGCCGGTACCTCGGTGACGTCATGTTCAATTCTGAAAATCAGGTTCTCATTCTCAACGCCGAGGACAAGTCTATCGTGCCTCATGAGCCCGTACCCGATGCGACCGGGCTCGTCGAACCGTTCCGGGACGATGGTCTCAAGGCGCCCGTCATGACCATCAATTATGGACTGTTGGTCAACAATCGGCTCGTCCCGCCAGGACAGGAGCCCAAGAGCTGGCGCGACCTGACCGATCCCAAGTGGAAAGGCAAGATATTGTCCGACGACATGCGGGCGGTCGGCGGTGGTTACGTTCTGTTTTTCGTGACCCAGGAAAAGTTGGGAAAGGGCTATAACGAAGCGTTGGCGATACAGGCTATCCAGTTCACGCGGGAACAGCGCGAAGCGGCACGGCGCGTGGCGCGCGGAGAAATGGCCATCTACATGCCCTTCATCTTGGGGGACATTCAGAACCTCAAGGGCCTCCCGGTTCGCACAGTCCTGCCTGCGGAGGGCGCGCCTTACGTTCTCTATGCGACCGCTGCCATAAAGGGCGCGCCGCATCCGAACGCCGCGCGCCTTTATATCGATTTCTCGATGTCCGACGAGGTTCAGCAGATATTCGCGCAGGACGGATTTGGCGTCGTGCGGCACGGCGTTCTCGATAAGGTCTCTCCGGAGGCGCGTGCGATAGCCGATGTCAAATTAATGGGCGGCTCCGACCCGGCGCGGCAGAACGAAATGCTGGATCTGGCGCGCAGCATTTACAAATGAGTCGAATGGGGCAATTTCTTCTGTGGTCCTATGAGCAGCTCGTGGCAAACCATAGCTTGAACTGCATAGGTTTTCATACAAATGGAGTCAGTCTGCTAGCTGATAGGAATGGCGTAAAACGGAGGCAGTTCTTCACTGATAAGGTTTTAGAAGAAACCTTATCAGTTGGAATCGGGATCACGGCTAGACCGCCCATTCGTCTTGTTCGCATAGTGCTGGGTTATCAGCCGGCGCTACCGGAACTGCGTCTCCTATTCAGAAGCCTCGATGGCTTTACCAATGGCGGCGATCTCATGCGGCGCGGATGGCCCGCTGAAGGTCAATGCCAGTTCGTCAACGCCTGCCGCCTTGTAGCGCCTCGCAAGGGCCAGGCATTCCTCCGGTGTTCCATAAAGTGAAAATGTGGTTGCGTAGCGCTCGTCGAGAACGTCCGCTGGATCTTGGCCGCTGTTAATATCGCTCGCTGCTTCGGCAAATTCTTCTTCACTGAGGCCGGTCCCAAGCAGCAGCGCCTCCTTCGCAGACGAAACCTTTTGCCCAAGCGCCCAGAACCGAGGCATCATCTCGCCCACGATGCGTTTTGCATCTCTGAACGCCTCGAGCGGTGCGCCGTTGGTGATGCAGGGCATGTATTGAACGACGAGACCGGCAGATCCATTTTTGGCACCGAAACGAGCGGAGCGCATTAACTCCGCGGAGCGTCCGGCGTATCCGGCTGAGCACATATTCGAAACCAAGAGCCCATCAGCCGCTTCACCGGCCAACTTTATCGTCAGATTGCCTCGGCCGGCCAAGAAAATCGGAATACCCGACCGCGGCTTATAGTCGAGCTTGATCTTCTTGGCGGAGAATCTTTGACCGATGTAGTTGACCTCTTCGCCGTTGAGCAGCGCGCGCAAAATGATCAAAGCGTCTCGAAGCGCAGGAACAGGCTTTTCTGCATCGATTCCCATTTTGGAAGAAGCTGCCATGATACCTGCTCCGAGGCTTATGCTGGCCCGACCGTTCGATAGTTCATCCAGGGCGCCCACTTCCATCGCCATCATCGTCGGATGGCGATTGAACGGATTAAAGACACCGACATGAATGTGAACGCGTTTGGTCGCAACTGCGCAAGCGGCTGCTGCCGGCCAGATTCCTCTTGCGAAGGCGTTTTCCGCAAACCAAACGCCTGAAAGTCCGGCCTTGTCGGCGGCGACTGCCAGCTCCACGCACTCCCGCGGCGGGATTGAGCCGTCCAGTCGTATGCTGATCTTGGGAAGGTCGCTCATTGCGGTTGCACGGTTGTTTTAGGGGTACTGCTCATAGGCTTCACCTGCTGCATCAGTCTCCAGATGTTTGATGGCGACAATGGCAAATCTCGCGGCTCGACGGACATCGAGCGGAGCGCGGCCGCTATTGCATTTCCAATCACTCCCCCGACGGCGATCAGACCTCCTTCGCCGGCGCCCTTCGCGCCAAGAGGATTGTTCGGGCAGGGGCGAAGGCCGAGCGAAATGCCGCGAATATTTGGGAAATCCGTCGCTGTCGGCAAAAGATAGTCAGCGAGGGAGCCGGTCAGCAACTGGCCGTTCTCGTCGTACTGCAAGTGCTCGAGAAAGGTACTGCCCAGCCCCTGGACGATGGCGCCGAGAATCTGACCGTGTAGGGTCGCCGGGTTGATGATGCGACCGACATCGTCGACTGTCATATAATCGAGAAGTTCAACGTGTCCGGTGCCGGGGTCGACCGCGATGTGAGCCGCATGGCTCCCATAGCTGTAGGTCAGCTTGTGGTTTTCGAACTGCCGTTCGACCTCCGATCCGGCAAAGGTGGAAAACTCGATGGATTTTTTCCCGTACCGAACATAGCCATCGGATACCGAGACGTCGCCGTACTCACATCCGAAATGCCTTGCGCCTTTATCGCGGAGCATCGCAATGAGAGATTCAGCCGCTAGCAGAATCGCAGACCCTCCCATAACGGTCGAGCGCGAATGGAACGACCCGAAACCTTGCGTTACCAGCGTCGTTGATCCATGTAATAGCTGGATCCGTTCGATCGGCATCGAAAGCGCGTCGGCCGCGACCTGACTCAATATTGTCTGAAGACCCTGCCCCAATGCCGTAGAGCCGACTGCAACGGTGACAGTTCCGTCAGTCTCGATCGTCATCCGGGCATTTTCGAATCTGCCGCCAGCTCCGCCTTCGACAAAATTGCCGACGGCGATGCCGTGATAGCGGCCATCGATCATCTGGCCCTGAATCTTCTTCTTTTCGTTCCAGCCGAATTCGTCAAGGCATCGCTGCATGACGATACCGTACGCGCCGTTGTCGAGTTCTGTCTGCCAGGTGCGGTCGAGACCGGCCATCGTCGCGAGCGGACGGGGCAGCTGATCTTCCGGGATTAAATTCTTCAGGCGAAATTCCGCAGGATCAATGCCCAGATCATTAGCTGCCATATCCAGTAGCCGTTCGCAAAAGAAACTGGCCTCGTATCGACCCGGACCGCGATAGGTTCCGGTCGGTGTCTTGCTGGTGAGGTAAGAAAAAGCATCGATCGCAATATTGGGCATCAGATACGGGCCCGAGACGAACTGAGCCACGTTTCGTGGCGTCGTGAATCCGTTGGTTCTTACATAGGCGCCCAGATCGATATCGATACGGCCCCTTACGCCGACCACGGTGCCGTCAGTACGACAGGCGATTTCCAGGTCCGCATACATTTCGCGGGCATGGTTCATCGCCATCAGATGTTCCCGACGATCTTCGATCCATCGGACCTTCCCGCCCAGATAGCGCGCGGCAAACGGAATAAGAAAGTCCTCGGGATAGAACTCGCCGCGCGCACCGAAACCGCCGCCGACATCGACTTCGATCAAATCGACCTGCGACTGTCGCAATTTCAACATTTCGGCGAGGACGCGCCGATTGAAGAACGGCACCTTGGTTGCGCCGCTGACGATCATCCGCTCAAGTTCCGGATCCCATTCGGCAAGCAGGCCTCGCGTTTCCATGGGGGACGCGGTATGCCGCTGAACGCTGAACTTTTCTCTGCGTTTGTATTCGGCCGTCGCGAAGGCCGCGTCAGCATCGCCCATTCGAGCGTAAAAAGCCGTCGCCAGATTGGTGACGGTGTCTTCGAACAGGAGCGTCTGGCCAGACGCGGCGATCTCGTGGGTCGCGACCGCGGGAAGTTCGTCGATTTCGACTTCAATGAGCTCGGCAGCATCTTCTGCGATGCACTGCTCCGAGGCAATAATGACGGCGACAGGCTCACCGACATACCGGACTTTTTTGTCCGCGATCACGGGTTGGCGATAAGGCTCTCCTTCGGGCTTCCCATGCTGTCGAATTGGAATGATGGGGACCTCGCCGATTTCAGCCGCGGTAAGGACGGCCGCGACTCCTTCCAACGACCTCGCAGGCCCAGCTTCGATTCTCCTGATTCGTCCATGAGCAAACGGACTTCGAAGGATCACGGCATGGAGCAGCTTGTCCGGCTTAAGGTCGCCGACAAACGCGCCGGCGCCTGTGAGCAGACGGAAGTCTTCAATTCTGTCGAGCGGGCTGCCGATATAGGCGTTCGATCTCTTCATGCGGCAGGTCCGCTCCGGGAATAGCTCGCGCGTGCATCCATGACGGCTTCCACGATCTGAACATAACCGGTGCAGCGGCAGAGGTTTCCGGACAAGACTTCGCGAATGCGTTCCTCATCCGCGTCTGGCTCCTCTTTGAGAAAGACGTGCATGGTCGTCAGTATGCCTGGCGTGCAGAAGCCGCACTGGACCGCGTGATGCTTCCGAAACGACGCTTGCAGCGCTGAAAGTTCACCCTGGTGGGCCAACCCTTCGACAGTCGTTATCTCGGAGCCATCCGCCTGAACCGCCAGCATCAGGCACGAACGGACAGCAAGTCCATCGACGATGACGGTGCAGGAGCCGCAAACACCATGTTCGCAGCCGACATGCGTTCCGGTGAGGCGCACGACGTCACGCAAGGCGTCCGCAAGCGTCATACGGGACGACAGGTTCAGCGCCTTCTTCACCCCGTTTATCGTGATTGCAACCGGTACTGAGGTCATGGACGTGTCCGTTTGGCCGCTTCCGCCAGCGCGCGTGTGACAAGGGTTGCAAGCAGGGATCGACGATAATCGGAATCAGCATGTACGTCGCTCCGCACATCGATGTTCCGAACGCCGTGCGCTGCGGCTTCTTCAAAAATCTGCGAGTTCGCGCTGTTGCCCAGAAGGAACTTTTCCGCTTCCTCTAGCCGCAGCGGGGTGTCTGCGACCCCAAATGCTCCGATACGGGGCGAGCGGATATTTCGGCCCTCGTCCTTGTCAAAAAAGACGATTGCGCCAGCCATGGCAAAGTCTCCCCTGCGCCGCGAGAATTCCTGAAAGCCGAAGCTCCGCTCTGTCGGCCAAGGCGGAAAGTGCAAGGAGACGATGACTTCGTCAGGCTCAAGCGCTGTCACGAGGGGTGACAGAAAGAACTCCTCTGCGGGTACTGACCGTCGCCCGTTCGGTCCGGCAACGGCGATCATCGCGCCGCAGGCGACGGCCAGCGCCGGCAGCTCGGATGCTGGGTCGCCGTGTGCCAGGCTTCCGCCCACTGTTCCCCGATTTCGTATCGCGTAATGGGCGACGTGTTTAACCGCGATCGAGAGCAACGGGTGTGCGTCTGGCAAACGAGCATCGTGCTCAATATCGCGCCAACGCACCTTTGAGCCGAGTTCGACGCCGCGATTGGTAACGGTAATGCGATCGAGATCGGGAATAAGCTTGAGATCGATCAGGATACTGCATGATGCCAGACGAAACGCCAGCATCGGCATCAGGCTTTGACCACCGCTTAACAGCTTGGCATCCCCGCCGTGCAACTCCAGAAGCGCGATGGCTTCGTCGAGCGACCGCGGCGTCAAACAGCTGAGAGGAGGAAATTTCACGAGCCCATTCCCGATGGCGTGCAGTGGACCATAGCCCGCCTTGAGATGTTCTGATAATCAGAACGATGTTTCTATATGGAGGATGTCACTGTGAAATTCAGGTGTCAATTTTCCTTGCCAGTTGACACGGAGCCCCGCAGAGCTCAATTTATTGAAACGTCGTTCCTATTATCGGAACAATGTCCGTCAAGGGAGTTTAAGGTTGATGCTGGCGAATGTTCCGCGGCTGAAAGCGCTGATGCGAAAGGATGGGTTCGACGCTGTCATTGCGACCTGTGCCGAGAACGTGACCTATCTCAGCGGCTTTTGGGCGATGTCGCAGTGGGTCCGGCGCGGTCCGCAGGCCTATGTGCTGTTTCCTGGTGAAGGCCATGAGCCCACTATCATCGTGAACTCAAGCCTTCTGGATCTTGTTCCGGACCAGAACCCTTGGATAAGCGACATTCGCCGATACGGCTATTTCCAGATCGATACGGATCGGTCCGTGCAACTCGACGCCGCGGATCAGCTTCAGCATCAGCTGTTCAGCAGCAAGGCCTACAAGAACTCGGTTGATGCGCTGGTAGGCGCGATGAAGGAGCGGGGCATTGAACGCGGAACGGTTGGCATCGATGAAATGGGGATCACGCCCCAGTGCATGGATCAACTGCAAGCGGCGCTTCCGGATATCAAATTCGTGCGATGCTTCTCGCTGTTCGAGCGGGTTCGCGCGATCAAGACGCCTCGTGAGATTGAAATACTGAGGCACGCTGCCCGGGTGACCGAGGGCGCGATCGACGCCGCGCTTTCGATCGCGAAGGAGGGCGTTACTGAGCGGGAAATGTTGCGAAGGTTCAACGCGCATCTCGTAGAGAACGACGCTGCACCAGTCGTCGGCTGCATCGGATTCGGCAATCGAAGCGCGATGATTAACGTGCAACCGTCAGATCGGAAGTTGAAGAACGGCGATCTTATCCGCTTTGACGTCGGTGGACGATACCGGCACTACCGTTCCGACATGTCTCGCGGCGCAGCACTGGGGGATCCGGGAGAGAAAATCAGGAAATATTACGCGGCGGTCGAGAAGGGAGTGCTGCGCGGCTACGATATCATCAAGCCGGGCCTCAGGGTCGCCGACCTTTTCAAGGAAATCGTCGCCACGGTTCAGCGAGAAGGCATTCCGCATTTCGCGCGCAGCCACGTCGGACATGGCATTGGCGTTGATGGATATGATCCGCCGAATATCGCCGCGAGCTCGGTAGACGTTCTCGAGGAAGACATGGTGATCTGCGTCGAAACGCCATATTACGAGCTCGGCTTCGCGGGATTGCAGGTCGAGGACATGGTCAGGGTTACGAAGGATGGCGCCGAATCGCTGATGTCCCTGCCTACGGGGTTGAGAATCCTCTAGACTTGATTTCGCCGACCGGCGGCCGTTCTGATCGAACTGAAGGAGTGCGCGAGCCATGAAGTTCTCGATTTGCCTTTCCACCGGATATGAGGGGCTGGCTTATCCCGTGAACTTTTGCACGCCGCAAGATCTGGTGCTTCAGTCTCAGCTTGCCGAGAAACTCGGATACGACTCGGTGTGGGGCAATGACCATATTACACCGCCAAACTATGTACGCGAACACTTCAAGGATTCGCCGAATTTTTACGACGTCCTGATCACGCTGGCGATGATTGCGCAGGCGACGACAAAGCTTCGGGTCGGTACCGCCCTCTTGGTGATGCCAAATCGTGAGCCGGTCTATTTGACCAAACAGGTTGCGACGATCGATCAGATGTCCGGCGGGCGGTTCATGATGGCGGTCGGCCTCGGCGCATATCGGGAAGAATTCGAGTCCTGGGTCGGCAATCGGTACGCGCATCCGCACCGCGGCGATATGATGGAAGAGGGGCTTCAGATATTCCAAAAATTGACGACTGAAAAAGTGTCGTCCTTTAGCGGAAAATATTACTCCTATCGGAACATCGAGATGTTTCCGAAGCCGAAGCAGGATCCGTTTCCGCTTTATATCGGCGGCCACAGTCTCAAGGCAGTCGAACGGGCGGCCGAGATTGGTCAGGGTTGGCTCCCAGGCTGGAGGCCGTTCCACGAGATCGCCGAGCGAATCCAGGCGCTGCGCAAGCATGCCGAGGCCACTGGGCGCGATCCGAAAGAGGTCGAAGTCGCTCCCCAGTTCTCTCTGCTGGTCGGAAAAACGCAGGAGGCTGCGGAACAGACCTACATGAAGAGCGGTCTTGTCGCGCATCGTGTATCCTTGGCACATACCGGTCGCGATCCGGCGCATCAGGTCACCGCCAATCTGGTCGGATCTCCGCAGTCGATCATCGACAAGATCCATCAATTAAAGGCGATGGGCGTCGATCATTGTGCCGCGATGGCGGTTGCGGTCAATTCGCAGGAAGAATTGCTTGAGCAGATGCATTGGTTTGCCGAAGAGGTCATGCCGCATATCAAATGAGCCTTTGTCCGGCACGGTCCGCCAATTGGTTGGGTTCGTATCGGCGCAAGGCGCAATCCCAGCTCAACATGCTCTTGTTAGACATGGCTCTTGTTAAAGGTTGTTAGCCGTTCTCCAGATCGACACCATACTGCGCGAAGTGGACACGCCAGCTCTCGTCGTCGATTTGGGGGCTCTCGGGCGCAACATCGAAAAGATGGCCGCGATTGCCAGGCGATCGGGTGTGAGTTTGCGGCCTCACGCAAAGACCCACAAATCGGTGGAGATCGCTCGCTTGCAAATCGGGGCAGGGGCGCTCGGCATTGCGTGTGCGACGGTTGGCGAGGTGGAAATGCTCACCGCAGCCGGCATACCGAACTTGCTGCTCACAGCGCCGGTCGTCGATCCCGCAAAGTTCGCGCGGCTGGCGGCGCTTAATCGAACGAGTCCGCTCACGATCGCGCTCGATCACGTTGAACAGGTTCGTGCTGCCGCTGAAGCAATTGCTCTCGACCAGCCTCCTCTTTCGATTGTGGTCGATACCGATGTCGGTCAGGCACGCACTGGAGTTACCAGTGTCGCGGAGGGAGTGGCCTTGGCCCGCGCGATTGCCTCGCATCCTCAACTACGGTTCGCCGGCATCCAGGGCTTTGCCGGTAATGCTCAGCATATTCCTGAACCGCTTGCCCGGAGCGCCGCGGCTGAAAAGGCCGCCGCGATGCTCAGGGACTTTGCCGCAGCCTTGGCCGAGGTGAACCTCCGCCCCACGATTGTCACGGGAGGTGGAACGGGAACGCACGTGCAGGACAGCGTTGGCCCTTACACTGAGCTTCAGGTCGGGTCTTATATCTTCATGGATGCGGACTATGCGCGCATTGTCGACGAGACCGGCGCCGGGCTGCCCTTCGAGCCGAGCCTGTTCGTGATGGCAACCGTCGTCTCGGTAAACCGAGCCAATGAGGTCACGGTTGATGCGGGCACCAAAGCGCTGGCGACCAACGGTCCGCCGCCGTGCAAAATCCTTGGTGTGGCCGGGCGTGCAGCCTACCGCTTCGCCGGCGACGAACACGGGATTCTAACATTTCCTGACGGGGTTAGGCAGCCTGCGCTTGGCCAAAGGGTGCTGTTGGGTGCAAGCCATTGCGACCCGACCATCAATCTCCACGCATTTTATCACGTTGTTGAAGAGGCAGAAATGCAGATCTGGCCGATTGCCGCGCGCTATGGATGGCGCGAGGCCGCTACGCGATGACTTCCCGGCATTTCAGCCCGCCAGTGGCTCCGATCGCGCGTTGATCCATCGAAGGCGCGCGACCGACCAGGATTGGTTGGCGGATCACGTGCTCCCCTGCGCTCATTCCTTCGGAATTTTCGCAGCTTTCACTGCGGCTTCCCATCGAACCCGTTCGGTTTTCAGGAAAGCCGCCAGCTCTTCGGGTGTGCCGCCAACGGGGTCCGAGCCAAGCGATTTTATTTTTTCGGCAACATCGGGAAGATGCACGATACGATCGCATTCGCGTCCGACCAGATGGACAATGTCGTCTGGCGTTTTCGCCGGCATCACCAAAGCGTTCCATGGGCTGAGCTCGTAGCCCTTCAGCACCGTGTTGATGGGCGGAACGTTTGGAAGAACGTCAACGGGGTTCTTTGTGGACACTCCGAGTGCGATCAACTGACCGGACTTGATGAACGGCAGAATGGGACCGAGGTTGTCGATGGTGAATGCCACGCGACCCGCGACCAAATCCGTGACGGATTGTGACGTGCCCTTGTATGGTACCGCGGTCGTTTCTATTCCCGACATTTCTGCAAACAGGGCACCGGACAAATGACTTGTCGTGCCGATTCCCGCCGTTGCGTATTGCAGGGCTCCGGGATTGGCTTTCGCCTTGTCGATCAGTTGCTGAATGGTGGTAACACCGAGCGATGGATGCACGACCAGCACGTTCGGAACGCGCGCAGGAAGACAAACCGGTGCGAAGGCCGTGTCGGGGTCGTATTCCAGTTTGTCGAAGATGAATTGATTCACGACGAACGAAGCCGGCGCATTGAGGAGCATCCTGTACCCATCGGGGTCGCTCGTGGCGACGTATTCCGCTCCGATATTTGTGCCCGCACCAGGCTTATCAACGACGATCACCGGCTGCTTGAGTGAATGCTGCATCTCATCGGCTATCAGCCTTGCGATGGTGTCGGTGTTTCCGCCCGCCGTGAATGGGACAATAATCTGAATGGGACGATCCGGGTAGCTACCGGCGTGAACCGGCGATACGGCGCAAAGCAGAGCGGATGACATCGCGATCATGCTTGCCCGCTTGACCCGTCTGTCAAATGAATGTGACGAGCAGTTCTTAAACAACGACATCTGTGGCCTCTCTCAAACCCGCACCGTAGTGCGATCGAATGCAGCCTCGACAGAGCAAATCACAGGCCAACTGGAGGAGCGGATCACCATCGCCCAACGGCGTTCCACTTATCGGCACATCGTTCTAATTAAAGCTTACATGACAAGGATGAGGTGTCAATTCAGGCGCGGCCGCACCATCGTGTCAGATGGACGCAGCGAAGATGATGCGGGGATTGTTTGCAAATTTATGTGGCAGCGCGGCGCGGATTTAGGCGCAACGGCTCGTAATCTGACGTTGGACAGGAATCTCTGGCAAAGATCATAACTGACGGGTCGGAGACGAACTGCTTGATCGGAGAGAGTCTCCTGGCGTGTTCGAAAAATGGGAACAGCGCTGTTCCGCTGGCGCGACTATCGCGTTTTGCGGCTCGGTTTGTAGAGAGATTCACGCCGGCGCTTCGGTGCTCCCAGTTTTAGCGACGCATTCTGCGCGGCCTGATACACTTGCTCGGCGATCTTCGCGCGATCATCCGATTCCGTCACGGCCGCGGGAACGGCGCCGCTGATAACGGCTACAGCGGTTCCGCTGAAATCGCGAATAACGGTGCCTGCCGAAAAGAAGCCGTAGCGATTTTCCTCTTCGCTGATCGCCACGCCGGTGCGACGAATTAGTTCGATCTCCTTGAGCAACTGAGGCACCGAGATTTGGGTTTTGGGCGTCAGGCGTGGCAAGGGACGAGCGGTCAGGATGGATTTGATTCTGGAGTCGTCCATCTCGGCCAGGAGAGCCTTGCCCATCGCAGTCGAATGCAGATAGGTTTGCGAGCCAGGCCGGTGGGTCACCGCAACAGGACCCTCGCTTTGCACGGTCGCCAGGTACACGACCATGTTCTCGCGCAAGACACCGAGAAATCCAGTGATGTGCAGGCTTGCCAGGTTATAAAGCTCGGGCATCGCGGCCGAATAGAGATTGTTCTGTTCGATAAAAGCGCTACCCACGCGAAACGCCCGGTGACCGATCTTGTATCGCCCGTTGCTCTCGCTTTGCTCAAGAAAGCCGGCTTTGGTGAGCGTATTGATCAGCCTCTGAACGTTGCTCGGAGCAACGCCGATGCGCCGCGCAATATCGCGCACGCCAAGCGGCTCAGTAGAGTCTGCCAGCAGGTTGAGCAGTTCGATGGCCCGCGTAACGGATTGATTTTCTCCGCTACCTACGGCAATTCGGCCCACGGACGTCTCCCGGGTTCAAGGTGGCAAGGGCCCAACGTTGACTTGACAGTCTCAGGCGAAAAGGTTCTGTTGAGATAGATAACTGGAACGTTGTGCCGATATTTGGCACGCCGTTGCCCCCATGTCAAATTGTGAGGGCGGTCTGCGGGAATTTGCATGGCAAAGGTCGTAGGGCTTCGATGTCTACGCTGCAGTTCCTGCTTCGGCGTGCGGGATTACGTCAGCGATTGCCCCAAATGCCGGAATGAGGCACCTAGCAATCTGGTCGTTGAGTACGACGGTACGCAGGCGCATTCGCGGTCCCGGCCTTCGGGTGCTGATCGCGGACTTTGGCGCTATGGAGATATCCTGCCCGTCTCGATCAACGAGGCCATCAGCCTGGGCGAGGGGGGCACCCCGCTGCACCGTCTTTCTGCGTTTGGTAAACATCTCGGACTTGAGGGGTTGTTCGGCAAGGATGAGACGCGCAGCCCGACATGGTCGTTCAAGGATCGGCTCGCCTGCGTCGCTGTCTCCACGGCAAAAAAGATGGGCGCGCCGGCCGTCGTCTCAAGTTCAACCGGAAATGCCGGCGCCGCCGTTGCCGCCTACGCGGCCAAAGCCAACCTTCCATGCATTATCTTCACGGCGAGCGGCGTGATCGGCCCGTTGCAGACCCAGATGCGTGTTTACGGCGCAAGGGTGGTATCGCTCGCGAGGAAAGAGTCCCGCTGGCCGCTGATGCGTTACGCGGTAGATCATTTCGGCTGGTTTCCGACATCGCCGTTTTTCGGCCCGGTTGTTGGCAGCAACCCCTACGGTATCGAGGGCTATAAGACGCTTGCATACGAAGTCGTAGAGGCGCTGAACTGGCGGGTTCCGGATTGCTGCGTGTTGCCGGTTTGCTATGGCGATGCGCTGATCGGGATGTGGCGTGGTTTTACGGAAATGCTTGCCCTCGGCTGGATCGATCGAATGCCCCGAATGATGGCCGCGGAGGTATATGGTTCGCTCGGGGCGGCATTGCGTGATGGCGGCGATGTGCTGCCGGACATGCCGATGACCCACGACACGCTCGCTAAATCGACGACCGCTACGCGCAGCACGTTCCAGGCACTTTACGTTTTGAGAAAGTCAGGCGGCTGTACGGCGACGGTTAGTAACGAGGCGATCCTGGAATATCAGCAGAAGCTGGCGCGGCTGGAAGGACTTTACGTCGAGCCGGCTTCCGCAGGCGCGATCGCCGCGGTGGCGCAGTTCAAGGCGGCGGGTCAAATTCGCGCGGATGAAACGGTGGTTACGTTGCTGACGGCCTCGGGGCTAAAGGATCCGCAAGCAACCGCTGCTGCACAAGGTGAACTGCGGACCGAGGACGGTGATGTGGAATCCGTCTTTTCACACCTACGTGAAGCCGTCCCGGCTGCGTTCAGGAGTTGAACTTGGAACAGCGATCGAGCGGTGCAATGGCTGGGAGCTACCAGCAGAAAATTCGCTGGTATTGAATGGTAAGCGAGTATCGCAAGATGGCGGAGTTCTTTCCGGCAAACGACGTCGTGCAGCGCGTGCTGCGCGAGATCGATGGGCTTTCCATCGGAGACCTGATGGATCGCAGTTGCGCTCTGCGGGCCGAGGGCCATGGAAATCTGATCTCGTTCTCTCCAAAGGTCTTTATTCCTCTGACGCGTTTGTGCCGTGACGTTTGCGGGTATTGCACCTTTGCGCATCCGCCTCGCCAGGGAGAATCGGCTTTCCTGACGATAGACGGGGTTTTGGCGATTGCGCGCGCGGGCGTCGCTGCAGGGTGCACGGAAGCGCTTTTCACGCTCGGCGAATTGCCGGAGCAGCGCTACCGCGTCGCGCGCGATGAACTTGAGCGCCTTGGCTACGCCAGTACGATCGACTATCTCGTGGAAGCCTGCAGACAGGTGCTTGCCGAGACCGGGCTGTTGCCGCATGTCAATCCCGGCATCCTGTCGTCGGATGAAATGGCCAGGTTGAGATGCGTCAGCGCTTCCCAGGGCATTATGCTGGAGAGTACCTCGATGCGTCTCCTGCAAAAAGGCGGGCCGCACTACGGCTCCCTGGGCAAGGTACCGCAAACGCGGGTTGCGATGCTTGCCGAGGCCGGCCGGCTTGCGATCCCCTTCACAACCGGAATCCTGATCGGTATCGGCGAGACGCGCGAGGATCGCATCGAATCCCTACTTGTGATCAATGCGCTGCATGAGCGGTTCGGTCATATCCAGGAAGTCATCGTCCAGAACTTCCAACCCAAAGCCGGAACGCGGATGGCCAATGTGCCAGGCGCCTCGTTCGAGGATCTGTTGTGGACTGCCGCGGCCGCGCGGCTCATCCTCGGGCCGGCAATGAACATTCAAGTACCGCCGAACCTGAGCTATGAGCGCTTTCCCGAATTGCTCAAGGCAGGCATCAACGATTGGGGTGGCATTTCGCCGGTCACGCCGGATCATGTCAATCCTGAAGCGGCGTGGCCTGCCCTCGACATGTTGCGCGGTGCCACGGCGCGTGCCGGACTTAGCTTGTTATCGCGGTTGCCGTTGTATCCTCGTTATTGGCACGACATGAAGCGATGGACCGATCCGGCGCTCGGCACGCCGCTGCTGCGAGCCAGCGACGCGGAGGGTTGGGCGCGCGCCGACCGTTGGTCGCCAGGGTTGCCATGCGCGCCGGAGATTTCGGCGCCAGCCCCGCTGCGTGAGGTCGATCCCGGCGTCGAGCGCTTGCTTGTGCGTGCGACTTCCGGTGCAAGGTTCAGCGGTGACGATATTGCGCGACTGTTTTCCGCGCGCGATGGCGATCTGGAGGCGGTCATCAACGCGGCCGATGCCTTGCGCGAGGCAACAAGCGGAGGCATCGTACGCTACGTTGTCAACCGCAACATCAATTACACCAATATCTGCGCTTATCGCTGTACCTTCTGTGCCTTCTCGAAGGGCAAAGGCGCCGACCATCTGCGTGGCAAGCCCTACGACGTCGATCATGACGAAATCGCACGCCGCGCGGCGGAAGCCTGGGCGCGCGGGGCGACCGAAGTGTGCATGCAGGGTGGTATCCACCCACGCTACACCGGCCGGACCTATCTCGATCTGCTTGCCGCGGCAAAATCCGGCGCGCCGGGTATCCACGTTCACGCCTTTTCGCCGCTCGAAGTTTCTCACGGCGCCTCGACGCTCGGCATATCGGTTGAACGTTTCCTCCGGATGTTGCGAGACGCCGGCCTGGGTTCACTGCCGGGAACTGCGGCCGAAATCCTCGACGACACCGCACGCGCCATCTTGTGTCCTGACAAGCTCAGCGCCGCCGAATGGCTGCATGTGATTGCTGCGGCACATGGCGCGGGACTGCGGACCACATCGACCATCATGTTCGGCCATATCGATACGCCGCAGCAATGGGCCACGCATTTGCTGAGTTTACGTGACCTTCAGGAGCGCACTGGCGGCTTTACGGAGTTTGTGCCGCTGCCGTTCGTTCACATGGAGGCGCCACTCTATTTCCGAGGGCGCGCCCGTAAAGGGCCGACCTTCCGCGAGACCTTGCTGATGCACGCCGTGGCGCGGCTCGCATTGCATCCGCTTATAACCAACATTCAGGTCTCCTGGGTAAAGCTCGGTCCGGAAGGCGTGAAGGCCTGCCTTGCGGCCGGCGCCAACGATCTTGGCGGCACCCTGATGAACGAGAGCATCTCGCGCGCTGCGGGCACCGAGCATGGCCAGGAATTCGCGCCCGAGGCAATGGATGACATCATCCGAACGAGTGGCCGGATTTCGATGCAACGGACATCGCTCTACGCGGCCGCTGCGCCGGACCGCGTCGTGGCCTCTTACAGCGCGCCGCCATTGCAGCCGATGGTTCTGGGAGAAATCAACATGCGAGGCGCGATGAACGCGGCTCCACTTCCGGCCTGATGCTGGGCAAGGGACTTCGAGAATGAGTGGAAGCGAGACGATAGCGGTACTTGGTGGGACAGGGAACGAGGGTGGTGGACTGGCTTTGCGGTTCGCGCATGCCGGTTATCCGGTCGTGATCGGTTCGCGTGATGCGGCCCGCGCGGCTGAGGCCGCCAGCAAGATCAACGAGCGGATCGGTCATTCGCGCACGCGAGGGACAGATAACGCTCAGGCTGTCACCGGAGCTCAGATTGTGCTCCTGACCGTACCGTTTGCGGGACAAGTAAAGACCGTCGAACCTCTGCGGGACGCATTGCAGGGAAAGATACTGATCGACGCCACCGTGCCGCTGGTGCCGCCGAAAGTCAGCCGCGTGCAACTTCCGGACGGTGGGTCCGCCGTTGCGAATTTGCAGGCTCTGCTCGGAGGCGGCGTGCGCGTCGTATCGGCGTTCCAGAACGTCTCGGCCCATCACCTCGCCGATCTTGATCATGACGTCGATTGTGACGTGCTGGTTTGCGGTGACGATGGAACGGCTTGCGAAAAAGTCATCGAATTGGTGGAAGCGATCGGGCTGCGGGGTATCTACGCTGGAACAGCCGGCAATTCCGCAGCAGCAGAAGCATTGACTTCGGTGCTGATCGCGATCAATCGGCGATATAAGATCCCCCGCAGTGGAATCCGTATCACCGGTTTGCCGGTCAAGGAAAAACTGTGAGTTGTCTAGCGTCGGTGCGGCGGTCATTTCCAGTGCGATCGTTGCCAAAAGTTGATGCTGTCGCTGATATTGATCTGCCGGATGACCAAGATCCAATCTGCCGGCCGGCGTATGACCAAACTGGCCGAAAACTGGCGAGGTAAGGAACGTTGATCTCGCACGACCTCTGGTTACGACCGTTACCTGACGTCCCGCTGATCGAGCCAGGTGACGATCTGGCCGAGATCATCCTTGCTTCGATTGAAAAGGCGGATTGGGATTTACAGAACGGTGACGTTCTTGTGATGGCCCAGAAGATCGTATCGAAAGCGGAAAATCGTACTGTCGATCTCGCCACAGTGATCCCTTCGCCGCGAGCCATCGAATTGGCCACCGAGGTTCAAAAGGATGCGAGGCTTGTTGAACTGATTCTGTCGGAATCGGAAACCGTCGTGCGTCGTGGTCCTGGTGTTCTGATCGTCGAGCACAAACTCGGGTTTGTCATGGCCAACGCGGGAATAGACCGGTCTAATGTGAACGGTGAAGACCACGCGTTGCTGCTTCCCGTCGATCCGGATCGTTCCGCGACCGCAATCCGGCGCGCGATTGCAGCGCGTGTAGAGATTGATGTCGGTGTTCTGATCATCGATAGTTTCGGCCGCGCATGGCGCAATGGAACCATCGGTACCGCGATCGGTGCTAGCGGTGTACCGACGCTGCTCGACTTGAGGGGGCGCCCGGATCTTTTCGGACGCCCGCTTGAAACCACCGAAGTCGGCTGGGCGGACGAACTGGCGGCAGCAGCTTCATTGATGATGGGGCAAGCCGGTGAAGGCAGGCCGGTCATCCTCGTGCGTGGTCTCGTTGAAACCGGTGAAGGATCGACTGCGGACCTGTTGCGGCCGAAGCAAAAGGATTTGTTCAGGTGAGTATGACGGACCGACGAATCGTGGCGCTGGCCGGCGGCGTTGGCGGGGCCAAGCTCGCGGATGGCCTTGCTAGGGTGCTCGGTGATCGCCTCGTTGTCGTGGTCAATACGGGTGACGACTTCGAACACCTTGGTCTGCACATCTCGCCTGATCTTGATACGGTCATGTACACGCTGGCGGGCATCGCTGACCCCGAACGGGGCTGGGGCATCCGTGACGAGAGCTGGACGTTCATGGAGCAGGTCTCCCGTCTCGGCGGTCCGGACTGGTTCCGGCTCGGCGATCGCGATATCGCTACCCATGCAATACGGACCTACCGGTTGCGGGCCGGAGATACATTGACGGCGGTTACCGCGGATCTTTGCCGCTCGCTCGGGATTTCGTCGCAGTTGCTTCCGATGTCGGACCAGCCGGTGCGCACGAAAGTTCACAGCGGCGGTTTGACATTGCCGTTTCAGGATTATTTTGTCCGGCTGCGCTGCGAGATTCCGGTTGAGCGTCTTTCGTTCGACGGTGATGCCGCCGCACATCTTAATCCGCTCGTTGAAGCGATGCGTGGCGCTGAGACGCCTGAAGCAATCATCATTTGCCCGTCAAATCCCTACCTTAGCGTTGATCCGATCCTCTCCGTTCCGGCCATGCGCGGCTGGATCAAGGATACCGGCGCGCCTGTTATCGCCGTGTCGCCGATTGTCGGCGGCACGGCAATCAAGGGACCGGCTGCCAAGATCATGCAGGAACTTGGCGTACAGCCATCCGTCACCAGCGTTGCGGCTCACTATCGCGGCCTGATCGACGGCCTGGTGATCGACACTATCGATGACGTTCACGTCGCCGACATTCAGGCGATGGGAATTGCGACCAATGTCACGGGAACCGTCATGCGCTCGATCGAGGATCGAAAGACACTTGCGCAGAGTTGCCTGACATTTTTGAAAACGCTCGGGAGCGGAATCCGGTGATCATACTGATCCCATGTAAGAGTCTCGATCAGGGTAAATCCCGGCTCTCCGCGGCCTTGGACGTGCATGCAAGGCGCGCGCTATGCGAGTTCTTCCTGTGCCGGACGCTGGCAATGGTCTGTACCCTGGTTGCACCGGCCCGGATCTATGTCGTTACTGCCGACCCGCACGTCGTCGAAATTGCGGGCCGGTACGGCGCTTCGGTCCTTGCGGACTCAAGTTCCGATCTCAACCGCGCGCTTGAGGAGGCGCGCGCGGCAATTGCCGCCCGGCACCCGGACATGGAAGGTCTGTTGATAATGCCGATCGACTTGCCGCTCTCCACGTCCAATTCTCTTTCGTCTGTCGTTGCAGAACCCGGCGATATCGTCATTGTCCCCGACGAGAGCGCGACGGGGACCAATCTTCTGCTGCTGCGGCACGCATCCGCCCGAACATTTCAGTTTCAATTCGGCCCGGATAGCTACGATGCTCACTGCAGCCTGGCGAACGAAGCCCATCTCGCTCTGCGAATCGTTCGCGACGACAGCCTCTCGTTCGATGTCGATCTTCCCGAACACCTTTGGCGATGGCTGCATTACTCGCGAGCGGACGTTGATCTGCCGAGTGATCTGACGTGATGGCCCGGATGCAAAGGACGTGACCTTTGTTTCCAAAATGCTCAACTGCGACGCAGTTTACAGCTAAGCATCTGTCAAAATTGCAAACAAGCCAGACTCTTAATCAGCTAGCCCAACTGCTCTGCGGAAACCTTTCTTGACCGACGTCACCGGTTTGCCATTGAACGCCATAAAGCAGGTTGCGATCAGCTTTCGCTCTTTCCAGCGGCGCATGTGGGCAAGCAGCCGCGGCGTGATAGGCGCGGGGGTCTGGCGTTTGGCTCGTTTGCCAATCGGCTTGCGGTAAAAGATGCCTCGTTCCAAGTTCGCAAATGAGCGGCCCGGTTCCGCGCAGGGCGATGCTGTTGCGATCGCGCCGGCCCGAGTGCTGGTGTAACGCCCGATCAGGATGAAGCGCGCAACCTGATGCAATGGGCACTTATCGGTTAGCACCGGCTTTCCCTTCGACGAACCTGAGTGGATTGTCTGCTTCTCCCGATGCCTCCAGCAATGCCAGATCAACGCTGCCGCTTCCTTGCGATTCAGCCAGGGATCACGCGCCTCGCCTTTTTGTGGCAGCGAAACTTCTCGAACTGGAGAGAAGAAAATCGTCTTGACTAACTGGTCAGTCTCAAGGAAGATTTCGATGAACCGCGCCGCAGCCCGGCGGGCCGGCGCCGGATTGATGGAAGCGGCTTCTGCCGGGAATGATTGCAGCCCAGGAGCGCGCGTTGTCCGACGATAGTACCGAACTACTCGCGAGACTGGATCAGAAGATCGATCCCAGGCATTGCGCTCTCGTCGTGATCGATGTGCAGAACGATTTTGCAGCCAGCGGCGGCTTTTTCGACAAGGTCGGGGCTGACCTGAAGCCAATCCAGACCGAACGGGTGCCAGCGCTGCTTCGGTTGATCGAAGCGGCGCGCAAAGCCGGCGTTCTGGTGGTCTTCGTTCAGGCCATCTACGACCCCGAATACCTGTCCGCGCCGATGCGCGAGCGAAATTCCCGACTTGGCATGGAGATGCCGCGTTGCCTGACCGGCAGCTGGGGCGCTGACTTCTTTGAAGTGAGGCCGGAAGCCGGCGAGCCCATCGTGATCAAGCATCGCTATAGCGCGATGGTCAATACGGAGCTCAAGGACATTCTGAGGAAACACCGAATCCGCAGTCTGTTGCTGACCGGCATTGCCACCGATACCTGCGTCGAGTCGCTTGGCCGCGACGCCTATTTCATCGATTACTATGTCACGGTCGTAGCCGATTGTTGCGGCGCCGCCAGTGAGCAAGACCATGTCGGCGCGCTCAAGCGATTCAGCCGGGACTACGGCCAGGTTGTGAACTCTTCGGAGGTCGCCGCGATCTGGAACGCCGGCTGCGCGACTGCGGAGCAACCGGCCCTCGCTTCAGTGTCGAACTAGGGGCGGGCCTGTCTCGGCGTCGATCGACTATGTCCCTATATCGCAACGTGCTTGCTCCCGCGCTGTTCACCTTGCCGGCGGACCGCAGCCATTATCTCGGGAACGCAGCGTTACGCTGGCCGTTGCCCTGGCAGCTGCTGTCAGCCGCCGGTGGCCTCAAGGTATCTGATCCGCGCCTGACCACGACCTTCGCCGGCTTCGAAATGTCGAGCCCGGTCGGCCTCGCAGCTGGCTTCGACAAAAACGGCGATCTGCTGGATTCATTGTCCAGCCTCGGCTTCGGTTTCATCTGCGTCGGCTCCATCATGCCCGAGCCGCGCTATGGAAATCCGTTTCCGCGGCTGGTCCGGTATCGGAACAGGGAGTCCATCGCCGATTCCATGGGCGTGCCGAGCAAGGGCCGCGCCTACGCTGTGGAACGGCTGAAGCAACGCACAGTCAAGCCGGTGCCGATTGTCGCCAATGTCGGCGGATTCTCGTCGGAAACCATTGCGGCGGGTGTACTTGAGGTGATGCCGCATGTGGATGCCGTCGAGATCAGCCTGATGTGCCCAAATGTGCTGAAGCCTGGCGAGACTTTCGATGAGATCGGCATGCTGCGCCGCATCCTCGAGCGGATCGATGGAAATACGGGATCGATCATCGTGCGGGTGCCCAACGATACCACCCAGTCGCACGACCGCTTCGCCGAACTTGTCGAGTTGTGTGTTGAGGCCAGGGTGGGCGGCCTGAAGGTCGGCGGCGGACGTCGGCTTGCCGAGCCGCGGCTGGGCACGGGCATCGGGACCTTGCACGGGCGTGCCATCTTCGATACCGCGTTGGTCAATGTGGAGCGGGCGGCCAGATTTGCGCGCGGCCGCATTCCGATCAAAGGCAATGGCGGAATCAGCAGCGCGTCCGATGTTCTGGCGATGCGCCGCGCCGGCGCGACATGCGTTGATCTCTACTCTGCCTTTATCTACCAGGGCTGGACCGTCGCGCGCGATATTAACCGCGAACTCGTCGCGACGTTCGATCGCGACGCCAGCCAGGCGACGCTTGTTCCGGCGGTTGATAGACCCGAAGTGCAGCGGGCGTAATCGCAGTTGCCGCTTATCCAAGTTTCGTTTCGTCCGTCCGGACGCAGTGACAGCCAGGAGACAGAATGATTATCGCGTTGGAAGAACACTATTTCGATCCGGACTGGAACAATGCGCTCGATACCAGGCATCACTCGGTGCGTATGCCGTCTCCACTGGTGAAACGCATGGAAGATCTCGGCGCCCAGCGCATCCGTGAGATGGATGAGGCGGGCATCGATCTTCAGATCCTGTCGCACGGTCCTCCGGGCTCCCAGGGCGTGCGGGAAGACGTCGCCGTCGCATGGACCAAGGCTGCCAACGATCGTCTGCACGCAGCGGTTCAGAATCATCCGACGCGGTTCGCCGGCTTCGCATCGCTTCCGACCGCGCATCCGCTGGCCGCTGCGGATGAACTGGAGCGTGCCGTCAACAAGCTCGGCTTCAAGGGCGGCATGCTGCACAGCCTGACGGAGGGCCCGTTTCTCGACGACAAGCGCTACTGGCCGATTTTTGAACGTGCGGCGGCGCTGGACGTGCCGCTCTACATTCACCCCGCGGATCCAAATCCGGCTGTCATCAAGGCCTATTACGGCGATTACGCGAAAACCCATCCGATGTTCATTCGTGCCGCCTGGGGTTTTACGTTCGAGGCCGGAACGCAGGCGATGCGGCTGGTGCTCAGCGGTCTGTTCGACGCGCATCCCGACGTGAAGATCATTCTGGGCCACCTCGGCGAGACGATCCCCTACACGCTGGCGCGGATCGACGAGGCGCTGTCACGCGATACGCCGATGAAGAATTTTCGCGAGGTGTTTAGTTCGCATTTTTATGTGACCACCAGCGGCTTTTTCTCGGATCCGGCGCTGCAGTGCTGCATCACCGAGATCGGTATCGACCGCATCATGTTCTCGATCGACTGGCCCTACGCGTCCAATACGGCCGGCGTGCAATGGATGCACAAGACCTGGCTGAACGATGCCGACAAGTCCAAGATCTTTTCCGGTAACGCCAAGCGCCTGCTGCGCATCTGAAGCCGATGCGCGCTCGCCGGAGCGCGCGTTACAGCACGATGGATGATTGCCTGTTCTGGATACAGCGCAGCAGGCTCATGGCCGTCAGGCTCGAACTCCTGGGGTTGCCCGGCAGCGGGCGCCCCGCAATGTTCATGGTGAACGTGCCGAAGGCTCCGCTCGCTTCCAGGACGTGAACGTTCTGCGTCAGGGTCGGATCGGCGATGATACGCACCTCGGTTTTCTCGAAACCGATGCCGGCCAGCGCGATGGTTGCCGCCACATTGGCGTTCTTCAGAAATTGCAGGGCGGCATCGCGCGCATTGCCTTCGAAGACGACGCTTTCTCGGTCCAGTGGAAGCGTGTTGGACAGGCTGGCCGGCGGTTTTCGCGAGGAGTAGCGCACGGAATCCAGCCCGCCAAGGCGGGCCGCGGCCAGCGCATCGATGCCGGCCACGGCGCCGGCCGGCAGCAGGATTTTTGCGCGCGTCGCGGCCTGCTGCAGCGACACCCAAAGTGCCTCATCCGCCAGCGCGCCGATCGAGGCGATCACCAGATCGCTGCCTTGCCGGAGCGCGGCAACACCATATTGCGCCAGCGCGGCATGCCCGGCGACTTCCACCACGACGTCGGCCATCGGCAAGGCGTCGCCGCGGCGAACCACGACCGGTTTCGGATCGAGCCTCTCCTGCAGCCAGCTTCCTATAGCGCCAACGCCGATCAGGGCGATTTTCATCAGCTGTTTTCCCGAATTGTCAGCGCGGATTGCGCACGAAATCGACGATGGCCTGGCCCAGCGCGTCGTCAGACGTGCCGATCTGCCCGATCGACGAGGTATGGTTATGCCCGGAAAGCCACATCGACGGCGGCGCCTTGCGTTTCGCATGGGCCAGCCGATAGACCAGTTCGGCGCAATACACGTCGATCAATGGGTTCTCGAATTCGGCCCAGGCCACAAAGGTCGGGAGGCTGTCCTTGTCGATATGCGCAACCGGCGAGTAATCGTCGAACTTCGAGGCATCAGGACCGTAATAAACCTCGACCTTCCCGGCGTTCGGATTCTCCGGCAGGTTGTCGATCCGGACGCGGCCGCTAACCACGATCATGCCGACAAGCTTGGTTCCGCCGGCTGGCCGGAACCTGGGATCGTAGGCGTAACTTCCGGCGTGGGCCGCGCCCGCCGAATGACCCATCAGGAAGATACGCGCGGGATCCCAGCCGAATTCCGCGGCGCGCGCATGCGCCCATGCGACCGCGGCGGCGATATCATCCGTCGCCGCGGGATAGGTGGCGTGGTTGGCAAGACGGTAGCCAATGTTGATCCCGGCGATGCCGTGCCGCGCCAGATAATACAGCACGTTCGAATAAATCTGCTCGGTGCGGTTGCGGTGCCCGCTGACGAACGCACCGCCATGCACGAACAGAACGACGGGGGGTGGCGTAGCCATGCTTTCGGGCAGGAAGACGTCAAAGACGTTGCGCTCGTGGTCCCCATACGAAATTCCAGGGCGAACGGTCACTCCGTCGCGCGGGCTGCGCTTGAGCACATCCGAAAATCGGTGGATCATCAGATCGACGTTCTTCGCTACGCTGTCGCGCCATTTTGGACCGACCTCCGCCATAAGCTGTCGCAGATCATCCGGGATGTCGGGCAGGGCGGCGTTACGGTCCATCATATGAAAGGGGCTTTATCTGCTGCGATAATCTGCGATCGGGCTGGCCAGCGCCTTAGCAGCGCCGTTCGACCCGCGTGGATTCGCCATCCGAGGTATGATCGTTGGCCAATCGACCGCCAACGATGTGTTCGCCATCATTAGACTAACTAAGTGGTTAGCCGTCAACAATCTCGGCCCTTTCGAGCCTTTTCGTTAACAAGGAAAGGAATGGTCGGCGATCGGGGTGGATTCACCGCGGCACGGCGCGCAATTGCAGCCGAAATTTGTGGCAACGATCTTCGCAAATGCGATGAACATGTGAGCCGCGCCGAGCGGCAGCGGCTGGCGGGAATGGCACCGGCGTGCGGTCCGCTTCTTCAGTTCAATGCGGATCGCGGCGGCTGCCCGATTATTGTTCGCATCCGCCGATAAAATAAGCTATTCCTGTGGGTTCGGAAGAGACAGACTAGTTAGTTAGCATTGACATTGATCAATGCGTGGCAATAATTCGCACTTATCACGGCCCACCGGGAGCGGGAACTATGTCTACAGGCTCATTGACGCGGCGCGGCTTGCTCCAGGCGGGCGCTTCCGTGGCCGCATCGTTGTCGCTTCCTGCGATCGTAAATGCCCAGTCGCTCAAGTCGCTGCGGCCGGTGAGCTTCCAGTCGGACTGGATTTATGGCGGACCGAACGCCGGTTTCGCCATCGCCAAGGAAAAGGGATATTTTGCCGACGTCGGCCTGGATGTCACGATCAACCAGGGCAAAGGCTCGGGCAATACCTCCCAGATCGTCGCTTCAAAAGCTGCTCAGTTCGGTTTCGCCGACGGGTTCGTCGTCGGCAACAGTGTTTCGAAGGGCATGAAGCTGAAGATGGTCGGCGGAATCTACCGCCGCAATCCCTGTGCTGCGATGGTGCTCGAAGAGTCCGACGTTGAGACGCCGAAGGATCTCGAGGGCAAGACCGTCGGCATTGCGACCGGAACGGCGCAGTTTCAGCAATGGCCCGCCTTCATGAAGGGGGCCGGTCTCGACCCCAGCAAGGTGCGGGTCGTCAATGTCGATGGCGCCGGTGCCGGGCCTGCATTGATTTCCGGCCAGCTCAATGCGATTGGCGGCTTTGCACAGGGATACATCCCGGGAATCGAAGTTCGTGGCAAGAAGAAGGTTCGCGCATTCTGGTACGCCGACGAGGGCGTGACCGCGATGAGCAACGGCATCATTGTCCACGACGATCTGCTTTCGGAAGCGGAACTCATCCGCGGGATGGTTCGCGCCAGCGTCAAGGGATTCCTCTATGGGCGCGCCAATCCCGAGGAACTGACGCAGATCGTGAAGAAATATTCGGAGACGACTGACGTCGCGATCACGCTTCGTGAAGCGCAGCTGTCCTGGAGCACCTGGGTTACGCCGACCACGGCCAACAAGCCGCTCGGCTGGATGGCAGCAGAGGACTGGACCTCGACGGTGGCGGTACTGAAAGCCTATGGCGGCGTCACCACACCGCTTGAGGCGGCCGAGCTTTACACCAATGAGTTCGTGCCGACCGAGGCTGAGTTTGTTCCGCCGCAGAACGCCTGAAGGCGAGGCGTCGCGCGGCAATGCTCCACGAACTCGGAGCGCATTCGCTGTAGTGCAGCTTTGCGGGCGCTACGTTTGCATTGAAATGGACCAACACCAGATTTGAGGCTGCCATGCAAGCTAGCTCACCCGCCACGGTCAATACCGGGTCCGCCTATTTGCAGATTCAATCGCTGAGCAAGGTATATCCGTCCGATGATGGGCCGGTGCGAGCGCTCGACCGGATTTCGATCGAGCAGCGCAAGGGCGAATTCGTATCGCTGGTCGGCCCGAGCGGATGCGGCAAGAGCACCTTGATGATGATTGCCGCGGGCCTGACTTCGGCTTCCGACGGCCAGATCCTGGTCGACAACCAGCGCGTCACCAAGGCCCGCACCGATATCGGAATCGTCTTTCAGAATCACGTGCTGCTCGACTGGCGAACGGTGCTCGAGAACGTCATGCTGCAGGCGGAAGCTCGCGGTATGGATCTCGCGGCGGCTGAAATTCGCGCGCGGGAACTGCTGGCGGCGGTTGGCCTCGGCGGCTTTGAGAACAAATATCCCAAGTCGCTTTCCGGCGGCATGCGCCAGCGCGTCTCGATCTGCCGTGCCCTGCTGCACGATCCCTCGCATCTGCTGATGGACGAGCCGTTTGGCGCGCTCGACGCCTTGACGCGCGACCAGTTGGTGCTCGATCTGCAGGACATCTGCAGCACGCGCAGCGTGTCGATCCTGTTCGTGACGCACAGCATCGCCGAAGCCGTATTCCTGTCGGACCGGGTCATCGTTATGACCCCGCGGCCGGGCAAGATCGACAAGATCATCAATATCGATCTGCCGCGCCCGCGGACCCTTGCGATGCGCGAATCGCCGAAATTTGCGGGCTATAGCCGCGAAATTCTGGAAATCTTCCTCGCCCGCGGCATTCTGCGGGAGCATTGATGCAGGAGCCTGATATGCCATCTGCCGCGGCACTCGAACAAACAGCGGCGCTTTCCATCGAGCAGGTGGAGCGGCGCGTTCAAAGCGAAAGCAGAAGCAAGCGATCCCGCGACAGGCGCGCGGAGATCATCTTTCCCATTCTGGTGACGGGCTTGCTGCTGGTGGTGTGGGAGGTCGCGGCGGATTTCTTCAAGATTCCGACCTACCTGTTTCCCGCCCCGAGCAAGATCATCGCAGCCAGCATCGACAATGCTTCGTTGCTGCTTCGCGAATCCTGGACGACTTCTGTCGAGATCATGCTCGGCTACATCCTCAGCATCGTGATCGGGATTCCGCTGGCGCTGGGAATCTTTCACTGGCCTGTCTTCGCGAAGTCGGTCTATCCGCTGCTGGTGTCCACCCAGGCGATGCCGAAAGTGGCCATCGCGCCGCTGTTCGTGGTCTGGTTTGGATTCGGCCTGCTGCCCAAGATACTGATCGCATTCCTGATCGCGTTCTTTCCGATCGTGATCAACACGGTGATGGGCCTCAGCGCGATCGAGCAGGAGAAGATTTTTCTGGCCCGCTCGATGGGCCTGTCCAGTTTCGCGACCTTTCGGCTGATCCGCTTTCCTCATGCGCTGCCGTCGATCTTCGCAGGTCTCAAGATTTCCATCACGCTGGCTGTGGTCGGCGCCGTGGTCGGCGAGTTCGTCGGCGGCGATTCGGGGCTGGGCTATCAGTTGATGGTGGCCAATGGGAACATGAATACGCCGCTGCTGTTCGCAGGTGTGCTGGCGCTCACGGTGCTCGGCCTGATCCTGTTTGGTGTGATCGAAATGCTGGAGCAATTCGCCATGCCATACCGGGAGCGCACGAGCGACGCCACCAAGGCCGGATCGATGTGAGCGAAAAGACCGGCTGTGGCACTCCCTGACTTGCAAGCCTTGTCCCGCAGGCCAGAAATAAATCCATGTGGTGGGTGGTTCCTGCCGTCCCGATCCTCTGTTTCGAAATGACCAATGTTTACAGCCTCAAGCTTCATCCCCCGCGCCTCCGTCGCCGCCACCTCGCAAACTGAATTCAAGCGTCCGCAGGACGGAATCGTCATTGGCCGCATCAATGAGGCCGGCAGAGCCGGCGTCGATGCGGCGGTGATCTCGGCCAGGGAAGCATTCCTCCGGCATAGGAAAGCGCCGCTCGCCACTCGGGTCGAATGGCTGAAGGCGGCGGCGAAAGCCGTGCGCGCACATGCGGTCGAGCTCGCCGATCTGATTTCGGAGGATGTCGGCAAGCCGATCCGGATGGCGCGGTTTGAAGCCAACAGGGGCGCGGAGTTCATCGAGGCCTGTGCCGCAGCGGCGCCGCAGTTGAAGGGCGAGGTGCTGTCGCTGGACGCGGCGGCTGCCGGTGCGGGCCTGGTCGGAATGACGCGGCGCGTGCCGTTCGGTGTCGTTGCCGGCATCACGCCGTTCAATGCGCCGGTGAATCTGCTGCTGCAGAAGGTGGCTCCCGCGGTTGCAGTCGGCAATGCCATTGTAGTGAAGCCGGCCTTCGCCGGCACCCGGGTTGCGTTGCGACTGGCCGAGCTATTCCTGGCCGCCGGATGGCCTGAAGGCCTGTTCAACGTCGTGACCGGCGACAAGGACACCGCGATCGCGCTGGCGTCCCATCCCGGCATCGCCGCGATCTCGTTCACCGGCGGCACGGCGGCCGGCAACGATCTGGTGCGCGCCGCCGGCGCCCGCAAGTTTCTCGCTGAGCTCGGCTCCAATGCGGCCAATATCGTTCTCGCAGATGCCGATCTGGCCTTTGCCGCGTTGCGGATCGCGTCGGCGGGTTTCGAGGCGAGCGGCCAGCAATGCATTTCCGCGCAGCGCGTACTGGTGGATCGTTCGGTGCTCGGCGATTTCCTGCCGCTGTTTGTGACGGCGGCCCGCGCCTTGAAGGTCGGTCCGGCGTCGGATGTCGCGACGGACGTCGGGCCGATGGTGCATGCGGGGGCAGCAGAGCGCGTGATGGCGATGGTCGCGGATGCCGTCGATCGCGGTGCGACGCTGGCGCTGGCGCCGGAGCGAAACGGGGCGACCGTCTCGCCCGGGATTTTGACCGGCGTGACGCGCGATTCGCGGTTGTGGAATGAAGAAGTATTCGGGCCGGTCGTGCTGGTGACGGCGTTCGACGGCGCCGATCAGGCCATCGAACTCGCCAACGATTCCGATTTCGGGCTGCAGGGGGCGGTGTTCACCAGAAGTCTCGCCAACGCCATGCGGTTCGCCGATGACATGGAGGTGGGATCGCTGTGGATCAATGAAGCCAGCCGCTTTCGTCTCGACATGTATCCGTTTGGCGGCGTCAAGCAGAGCGGCATCGGGCGCGAAGGCGTCGAATACGCCATGGAAGAACTGTCCCAGATCAAGTTCATCGGCATCCGGCCCGGCGCGAACTGAGCGCGGTCAAACCGTTCGAGGGAATTACAAAGCGGTGGGTTGCGGAGGAACGTCCGGTTCGGGCACTGGATCGGCTGCGGTGCGCAACGTAGGGTAGCCGCGCCCACTCTATTGAAAGCCAAAGATCATGCGTCATGTGCAACCGGCCCGCGAAAAGCCAACGAAGATGAAAGCCGCGCCAGCCAAGGGGACAAAGGCTGCGCGCGCCGCATCGCCACGAACCAAGGCGCCGGTTGCGGTCAACGGCACGACAACGAACGTCAACAAGACGCGGCAGCGGATCCTTGATGTGGCGACCCAGGAATTCTCCGCCAAGGGATATGACGGGGCGCGTATCGACGACATCATGCGCCTGAGCAAGGTCAGCAAGAACCTCATCTACCACTACTTCGGCAGCAAGGAGAAACTGTTCATCGCAGTTCTCGAGCAGGCTTATCAGGGCATGCACGAATACCAGATGACGTGGCCGCTGGACGTATCGTCGCCGGTCGACGGGATTCGCAAGCTGGTTCGCTCAACCTTCAAATACTGGCGCGATTCCCCCGAGTTCATCGGGCTTCTCAATTCGGAGAATTTTCACAAAGGAAAACATCTGCGCAAGTCGAAATTGACGAAAGCCGGCTATAGCGGCTTGCTCGGCAATATCGCAAATCTGCTGAAGGAGGGCGCCAGGTCCGGCGATTTCCGGTCCGACGTCGATCCGGTCGAGCTCTATATCTCGATCTCGGCGCTCGCCTATCACTATCTGTCAAACCGTTACACGCTGTCCTATCTTCTGGACCGAAAACTTTCCACGGAAGATGAGATGAAAGCGCGAATCGTGCACATCGAAGATTTGACGCTGGGTTATCTGCAATACGGCGCGGTGGGTCACAAAGCTCGTTCGCGCGGAGCCGCCTGAATATCGCTGTGACATGATGGCTGGCCGCCTGCTCGCGCGCCGACATGCGCGCGAGCAAATGAAGCGGTCAGGACTTGAGGTGATTGTCTCGGCGTTTGAATAGTTCCTCGTCGGCATATCCCATGGTTTCGGGCTTGCCGCGTCCGATCATGACCTGGAAATAGACCGGCTCCAGGCTGTCGTTTTGATAGCCATGGATGACTCCCGCCGGGCAGGAGATGCACTCCCAGGGGCCGAGCCGGCGTGTGATCTTGCGGCCGTCTTCATCCTGAACGAAAACGTCGAGATATCCCTGGAGGACGAAAAAGACTTCTTCGACTTCATGGGTGTGCGCGGCGTTGCCCTGGCCCGGTGGGACGAACATGATGGACAGCGTGAAGTTGCCGGCCGGAATCGACGATTTGTCGCCGTGCTTTCCGGAGCCGCCTGCGCCGATGAAGCGATGTTGGGCCCGCTTGAAGCCTTCGATTTTGGCATCCTCGAACGCGGCCCAATCGGCCTTGCGGTCTGCGAAACGCGCAACGTAGCGCTCAAGAATGGTATCGATCGGCACGCCCTCGAGTTCTTTCGGACGCGCGTGTCTCGCCGTAGCCATATCAATCTCCTGAAAAATCAAAGACGTGCCAGATAGCATCGCCCGGCAGGCAAAAATCTATTTTGTGTTGACCAATTAGTCAACTGAATAGCAGCTAACCTGTGCGGCTGTACATTGCGCGATTTTGTGTTGTCCGGACCGCTGATAGCAAGCCGATGCGGGTGAGGCCACTGGTGAGGTCGGCCAGAATTGGTATTCGAGAAGCGTCAGTTGACTAAACGGTCAACATAAGACATCTTCTAAACAGGCTTCGAGCTTAGCAGGTTTTCACTCTCTTGGGGGCTATATGAAGCCGTCCGCGTTCGAATACAGGTCACCCACGACATTGGCGGAGGCCGTAAGCCTGCTGCAGTCGGGCAACGGCAATGCGAAGGTCATTTCGGGCGGCCAGAGCCTGATGCCGATGATGGCATTTCGGCTCGCGGTTCCCGAGTTGCTGGTCGATCTGAAACACATCCCGGATCTCAACATGATCCGGATCGAGGATGATGGTGTTCACCTCGGCGCGAAAGTCCGGTGGTGCGACATCGCAAGCGATCAGCGGCTGGCAAAGGCGCATCCGCTGCTGGCCGAAGCGATCACGCATGTAGCGCATTATCAGGTCCGAAACCGGGGAACTGTCGGAGGTTCGCTGGCGCATGCCGATCCTTCCGCGGAGATGCCGGGCGTCGCGCTGACCTGCGAGGCTCGGCTGACAATCGTGGGCGGCGCCGGCACCCGCATCGAGAAAGCTTCCGCGTTCTTTACCGCTGCGTTGCAGACAACGCTGGAGCCGGACGAGATTCTGACCGAAGTCCATCTCCCTGCGTGGCCTGCTGCGAGACGGTGGGCCTTCAAGGAATTCGCGCGTCGCAAGGGCGATTTCGCCATGGCGGGTGTTGCCCTGTTCTACGATCTGGACGACGACAGGCGCGTGGTGAATACGCATATTGGCGCGATCGGCATTTCCGATTGTCCCATCAGGCTCGGCGCCGCCGAAGCCGCGCTGAATGGAAGCGTCGTCGATGACCAAGTCATCGCAGCGGTTGCCGCAGCCGCGCGATCGGAGATCGATCCGCCCTCGGATATTCATGCCCCCGCCGCCTATCGCCGCGCGCTTGTCGGGACGCTGCTGGCCCGCGGGCTGCAGCAGTCTATCGGCCAATAGTCAGGTAACGCAATGCAGATCGAATTCGAACTCAACGGTGCGATGGTCAGTGCCAGCGTCGAGGCACGGACGACCCTGGCGGATTGCCTTCGCGATAATCTCGGCAGAACCGGCACGCATCTCGGCTGCGAACATGGCGTCTGTGGCGCATGTACGGTGCTGGTGAATGGCGAGGCGGTTCGTTCCTGCCTGATGCTTGCGGTGCAGGCCAAGGACGAGAAGGTTTTGACAGTCGAGGGACTGTCGGGCGACGAGTTGTCGCCGCTGCAGGCCTCGTTCCGCAAGCATCACGCGCTTCAGTGCGGATTCTGCACGCCCGGGTTCATCACGACGGCGCATGCATTGCTCACCAGCGAGCCCGAAGCCGACGAAGAGCGCATCCGCGATGTCCTGTCGGGAAACCTCTGCAGGTGCACCGGCTACGTTCCGATCGTTGAGGCCGTTCTTGGCGCCCGCAAATTCTATGCGGGTCAAAAGGAAAAAGCATGAAATCTCGCAATTCCTATATCGGCCAGCCGATCGAGCGCACCGAGGACCTGCGCTTCCTGCGCGGCAGGGGAACCTATGTCGCCGATGTCAATCGGCCGGGTCAGCTCTATGCGGTAATCCTGCGCAGCTCGGTGGCGCATGGCAAGATCAACGCGATTGACGTCTCCCGCGCGATGCAGTTGCCCGGAGTCCGTCGCGTTGTGGTTGGCGCCGATCTCGGCACCGTCGTGCCCAGGATTCCGCTCCGGCTGCAGCCGCTTCCGCAGCTTGAAGTATTTCACCAGCCGATGCTGGCCGACGGCAAGGTTCGCTATGTCGGCGAACCCATCGCCGTGGTGCTGGCGGATACGCCGGGCATAGCCGAAGATGCGCTCGATTATATCGATCTCGATATCGAGCCGCTGCCGGCCATCACGAATCGCGGGCAGGCCGGGGCTATGCCGGCCGTGTTGTTCGAGGATCATGGATCGAATGCGGCCATCACCTGGAAGGCCTTCAAGGGTGATGCGGACGCCGCTTTCGCAGCCGCCGATTACACGCGGCGCGAAACTTTCAAGGTTCAGCGCCATGCCGCGATGTTCATGGAGCCGCGCGGCTTCGTCGCAGAGTGGAATGCCGATGCCGGCATACTCACGGTGTGGGGCGCGGCCAAGACGGCGTGGTACAACAGACGGGTGCTGGCTGCCGCGCTGGGCCTCGAAGTCGAGGCCGTAAACCTGATCGAGGTCGACGTCGGCGGCGGATTCGGATCGCGCGGCGAATTCTATCCGGAGGATTACCTGATCCCGGCCGCAGCCAAGCTGGTCGGGCGCCCGGTGAAATGGACCGAAGATCGCCGCGAGCACATGATGACCGCCAATCATGCGCGCGACATCGAATGCGAGGTGGAGATCGCCGTCAGCCGCGATGGTCGTTTTTTGGCGCTGCGCGGCCAGGCCTGGGCGGATATCGGCGCCTACCTTCGCACCAACGGTTCGGTCGGTCCGCGCAACGTCGCGCAGTACATGTCGGGGCCGTATACGTTCGAGCATATCGACCTCAAGACCACGATGCTGACCACCAACAAGACGCCGAGCGGCACCTATCGCGGCCCCGGACGCTACGAGACCGATTTCATTCGCGAGCGGATGATCGATCTGGCCGCCAAGGACCTGAAGATCGACCGCGTTGAACTGCGCCGGCGCAATCTCGTGGCCGATGCCCAGATGCCGTATCCGCTTGCCAGCATCACGCCCTATGACAGCTCGACGGAGCTCGACAGCGGCGATTATCACGCGGTGTTCGATCTCTGCATGAAGGAGTTCGACTGGGCCGAGAAGAGCAAGCTCAGCGGCAAGTTGATCGACGGCTACTATCACGGCCTTGCCGTCGGCAGCTTCATCGAGGGCGGCGCAGCCGGGCCGAGCGAGGACGCGCGGCTGGTGCTCGGGACCGACGGTTCGCTCACCGTCTATCTGGGATCGTCCTCGGTGGGCCAAGGGCTGGAAACGATCATGGCCCAGATTGCCGCCGACGCAACCGAGCTTCCTTACGAGAAGATCACCATCAAGCATGGTTCGACCAGCGACGTGAAGAACGGCTATGGCGCCTATCATTCGCGTTCGACCGTGATGGGCGGCTCGGCGATCTTGCTCGCGGCCGGGAAGCTGAAGGACAGCATTCGCGCGGCGGCGGCATTGCGTTTCGGCTGTGCGGCCGGCGAGGTGACGATCGACGGCGAACAGATCGTCCACGGCGGCAAGACGCTGGCGCTGGCGGGCCTGTCCGACGTTCCGCTAGAGGTGGAAGCGACGTTTTTCAACAAGAAGTATACTTGGGCCTATGGCACCCAGGCGGCGCATATCGCGGTGGATCCTGGCACCGGCCACGTCAAGGTGATCGACTATCTGTCGGTCGAGGATGTCGGCAGGATCGTGAATCCATCGACATTGCACGGCCAGGCGATTGGCTCGATCGTCCAGGGTCTTGGCGGCGCGTTCTTGGAGCATCTCGTCTATGACGAGAACGGGCAGTTGTTGACTGGCTCGTTCGCCGATTATCTGATGCCAACGGCATCGGATTTTCCCAACATCCGGTCGATTACGCTGGAGCTCAAGCCGTGCCCGAACAATCCTTTGGGGGTGAAGGGCGCAGGCGAGGGTGGCCTGATTCCGGTCGGTGGCATCATGGCCAATGCGGTTGCGGATGCGCTATCCCACCTGAACGTGCAGCCGATGGAATTGCCGCTGTCGCCGGCCCGGATCTGGCAAATGGCGGAGGATGGCGGGGCGATCCAGGCGGTCGCCTGAGCAACCTGCGCAGCGGCCACCGATCGTCGGCCGGCCGCGTCGGCCGGGCATTGCGAATCCGTGCGCCTGCCTCCATCGTTGCACGTCGGTATGGAGATGATCAGCGTGGCACCTCGTAGTAGTGATCCGGCCCGGGTCCGGGAAAAGATACTAAAGCAGGCGACCGAGGAGTTCGCCCGGATAGGTTTTGAAGGTGCGCGCGTCGACCGCATTGCCGAGCGCTGCCGCTTGAGCAAGAACATGCTGTACTACTATTTCAAATCCAAAGAGGGGCTGTTCGTGGCCGTCCTCGAGCGGATGTATCAGGGACTGCGCGACCAGCAGAAGGATCTGTCTGTCCGCGCCAGCGACCCGCTCGTTGCCATGGAACAATTGGTTCACCACACGTTTTTGGCGTTCAAGGACAATCCGAGCGCAATCCGGCTGATGAATGAAGAAAACAAGCATCGCGGCAAATATATCCGCAAGTCCGGACGGATGCGGGATCTCTACAATCCGCTGGTGGAAACCATCCGGTTCATTCTCGATCGCGGGGTTAAGGACGGCATCTTCAGATCGCAACTCGATCCGACGATCGTTTACCTGACGCTGTCTTCACTCTGCTACCACTACCTGTCGAACCAATACACGTTGGAAATCGCGCTCGATCGCGACCTTGGATCTGATGACGCGCAGAGACTATGGCTCGACCACGTCAGCAATCTGGTCCTGCTGTATTGCCTGTCCGAATCCTGGGTTGCCGACCGGAAAAAATCACAGCGCGAGATGGTCAACAGTTGACGGCCTTTGCGGTCATCCCGGCATTGCACCAAAAATGGCCAGCATGACGTTCCATAGCCGGATGTCGGGCTTGGATCGCGCGTGCATTGCCGCGTACAAGGCGGGATTCCCGATAGATCGAATGCTCCCGATGTTCCGCAAAACCGTTGCGCCTAATTGAGCGCCATCGAGCGCCTGCATCGCGGCTTACCGTGACGCGCGACAGCCAACACTGGCAGGGCATTTGCAACTTAGAACGATCCGATCTTCAGTTGACTAAACGGTCAACTGTGGAATACTTGATCCAGATCAAATGCTCTAGCATGTTGGTAAAGATTGGGATCATGACGCAGTTGCTGGTTCGGTCGGAAGGAAGCGGCGAAGGCGGGCGTTTCCCCGAGACGGATCAGCCGTTACCGGCGCTGATCCGGATAGCAGGTCTTGGAAAGCGATTTTCGTCGCGTTCCGGCGAGATCGTCACCGCCCTGTCTGACGTCAATCTGAACATTCGCGACAACGAGTTCATTTCCGTCGTCGGTCCGAGCGGCTGCGGCAAGACGACGCTGCTGCGCATTCTGGCCGGTCTCGAGAGCGCATCTTCGGGCACGGTTCGTTGTGGCGGAGAGATCGTGACCGCGCCGCGACCGGACGCCGGCGTCGTGTTCCAGCAGGCGGTGCTGCTGCCGTGGAATACCGTCCTCAACAACGTCATGCTGCCGGCCCAGTTGAAGGGCGATACGTCGGCTGCAACGCGAGCGCGCGCCGAACGCCTGCTCGACTTCATGGGGTTGAAGGACTTCGCGCGGAAATATCCGTTCGAACTGTCGGGCGGGATGCAGCAGCGTGTGTCGATCTGCCGCGCCTTGATGCGGGATCCGAAAGTCCTGCTGATGGACGAGCCGTTCGGGGCGCTCGATGCGATGACGCGCGAGTCCATGAACATGGAGCTGATGCGCGTCTGGTCGGAAGAGCGCAAGACGGTGATCTTTATTACGCACAGCATTCCGGAGGCCGTGCTGCTCGGCGATCGTGTCGTCGTCATGTCACCGCGGCCCGGCCGGATTTCCGAAGTGGTAGAGATTGATATCGAACGCCCGCGCAGCCTCAAAACGATGGGCATGCCTCGCTTCGGTGAATTGTGCGACCGCATTCGTACGATCTTCGGCGCTGAAGCTCCGATGGTGTCGTCGCTATGAGCGGAATGACGAAAATGCTGGGCTCGCATCGGTTGCAATCGGTACTGCTGGCGATTGTGATCATCGCGATCTGGGAGGGTGCCTGCAGGGCATTCGACATATCGCCGCTGATCCTGCCGGCGCCGTCCGCCATCGCTGCGCGACTCTATGTCCTTGTCGGGTCCGGGACTATCTGGCCGCATCTGTGGGCGACCGTGGTGGAGATCGTTTCAGGATTTGCGTTCGGCGTGATTGCGGGGCTTGTGATCGGCGCCATGGTTTCACTCATTCCGGTGGTTGAGCGACTGGTCTATCCCTACCTCGTCGCGCTTCAGACGCTGCCGAAGGTCGCGATCGCGCCGCTGTTCATCATCTGGTTCGGATACGGGCTGACGTCGAAGGTCGTCATCACGGCACTCGTCTGCTTCTTTCCGATTCTGGTCAGCGTCGTGGCCGGCTTTCATTCGACCGACCGCGACCAGCTCGACATGATGAAGGCGTTCGGCGCCACCAAGTGGCAGACGCTGGTTCGGTTGCGCATCCCATCGGCATTGGTGCTCATCTTCGCGGGACTGGAAATCGCGGCCGTGCTCGCCGTCATCGGTGCGATCGTCGGCGAATTCGTCGGAGCCCAGGTGGGCCTGGGCTATCTGATCGTCGCGCTCAATTTCAGCCTCGATGTGCCCGGCGTATTCGCGGTCCTCATCGTATTGTCGGCCATCGGCCTGCTGATGCATGGCGCAATGCGATATGCGGCGCGCCGTTATATTTTCTGGATTCGGCGCAATGAAGCGCCGGTGATGGCTTAACCCTTTCAAAGAGCGGGAATTCACATGCGGCGCACCGGGATTGGACGAAAGCTGGCCTTGGCGGCGCAGGTTGCGGTGCTGATGCTGGGGGAATCCCATGCGGCGCGGGCGCTCGAGAAGGTCCGGATTCTGATTCCGGTCCGCGCCATCGACGAGGCGTTCTCGCCATTCGTCGTGGCCAAGGAAAAAGGATATTTCGAAGCCGAAGGCTATGACGTCAGCCTGCTGGCGGTTGGCGGCTCGAACGAAGCCGCGCTGCAAGTTTCCGCGGGCAATGCCGAGGTCGGTGCGGCGTCTCCCGGCGAAGCCATCATCGGCATCCAGTCGGGTCAGCTCAAGATCCGCTATTACTACGACATGTACTACGCCAACATCTGGTCGGTCGCCGTGCTGCCGGAGAGTCCGATCAAGTCACTCACCGATCTGAAGGACAAGAAGCTCGGCGTTCAGTCGATGGGCAGTGCGGGCACGACCTTCGCGAAGGCCTTCGTGAAGGAGGCCGGTCTCGACCCGGCGAAAGACATTTCGTTCCTGCCGATCGGCGTCGGCGCCCAGGCGGTCACGTCGGTTCGTCAGAAGCTGGTCGATGGCGTGATCTTCTGGGACGCAGCACTGGCGAAACTGGCCTTCTCAGGCCTGAAATTGCGGGCAGTACCGGCGCCGGAGCGGCTCCGGACCTTGCCGGATGTCGGCCTGCTGACCCGCACGGACATGATCGAGAAGAATCCGAAGATGCTGGTCGGGATCGCGCGTGCGCTTGCCAAGGGATATGACTTCAGCATGGCTAATCCCGAGGCGGCCGTTCTGATCACCTGGAAATCCTTTCCGGAGTCGCGGTCGAAGAATCCGAACGCAGCCGAGGCGATCGCAGAGGGCATTGCCGTCAATCAGGGCCGCCTCGCGATCTGGAACAGCGACAAGATCGGCCCCAAGCATGGTCTCTTCGTCGAAGCGGACTGGCAGAATCTGTTGCAGTTTCTCAAGGACCAAGGCGCGATGCCCGACACGCCGCCGCTCGACAAGGTCTTCACCAATCAATTCATCGATCAGATCAACACCTATGATCGCGCCGGCATCATTGCGGACGCGAAAAAGGAAGACATGGCCAAGCTCCGCTAGAGCGGGAAATGCAGGTCAGCGCGACCTGGTGTTTTCCGGAACTGGACACATTTGAGCGGATCATCGACGATGACGACTGACGTTCGACGCAGGCATCTGTTGGGCGCAGCCCTCGCAACGGCGGCGGTCGCAATCTCGTCTCGTCCCGTCTTCGCGCAGTCGCGTAAACAGGTGAAATTCCTGTTCGACGTACTTCCGAACCCGAAGCACGCGTTGTTCTATCCCGCGGCGAAGAAAGGCTTCTTCGCCGCGCAGGGACTGGATGTCACGATCGAGTCCAGCAAGGGATCGGCCGACGTTATCCAGAACGTCGCCAGCGGCGCGGCGCAATTCGGATTTGCCGATGCCAGTGCCGCCGTCCTCGGCCGCACCCGCGATCTGCCCGTCACGCTGGTGGCGATGGTTCATTACAAGACGTTGATGTCGATCATTACGCGGGTGCCGAGCGGGATCGACAAGCCTGCCGATCTCGTCGGCAAGAAGATCGCATCGACCAGTGGCGACGCGGTCCGCATGGTGATGCCGGCCTTCGCCAAGATGAACGGCTTCGATGGCGAGAAGGTGAATTTCCTCACCGTCAATCAGCCGGCCAAGGCGAGCATGCTGATGGCTGGACAGGTCGACGGCGTGTGCGATTATCTGTCGGCGCTGCCGATCTATCGCGAGGCGGGCAAGGCGATCGGTCTTGAATTGAAGGCGATCAGCTACGCGGAATACGGGCTGGATATCTATAGCAATGGCATTATCGTCCATGACGACCTGCTGCGCTCCGATCCGGCGCTGGTGAAATCCTTTGTGCGCGCGATCGCCCAGGGGCTTGAATTTGCAACGCGCCAGCGCGACGAGGCCGTGCAGATTTTCCGCGAATATCAGCCGCAATACAGCGAGGCGGTGACGCGCGAGGGGCTGGATATCGTCGCCGAATATCTGCTCGTTCCGGAAGTGTTTACCGGCGGCCTTGGCTCGATGTCGGCCGACAAGATGGATCGCACGATCAAGACGACGGTCGAAGCCTACGGCCTGAGCAAGGCGCCGGCGGCGGCTTCTGTCTACACCAACGCGATGCTGCCGGGGATCTTTCCGCATAAAGCGTGACACGAACGAGACCGAGGACTAGTTGCCGCCCGTGCGCGAGGGCGTCGTGCAATATCCGACGACCATGGCAACAGACATATCAACGTGCCGGTCGAGAAATTCGTCGCTTGCCGTATCGGTTCCGAGCGTGACGGAAAGTGTAAATCGATTGCTCACTGCATGAAAGAGCACCGAGGATAAAGCGACATAGAGGTGAACGGCGTCAATGCCGGCCCGAAACACGCCTTCTTTGACGCCGGCATCGATGATTTCCTTCAACTGCGCCAGGAGTGGCGGGTAGATTGCGCGCGGAACGGTTGAGCCTCGCAGGTAGGCGGCCTCGTTCAGGTTCTCGATCGCCAGGAGATTGAGGATCGCCGGGTCCTTGCGCACCGAGGCTGCACCTTCGCGGACAAAGGCCTCGAGCGCACGAACGGGGCCGACGTCGGCGACATTGACCACACGGTGCGGCGCAACGAAGTGCCTGTACACTTCTTCCAGCACGGCAACGTAGAGATTCTCCTTGTTGCCGTAGTAATGATAGAGCATCGCCTTGCTGTAGCCGGACTCCGCCGCGATCTCATCGACGCGCGCACCAGCGAAGCCCTGCGAAACGAAATGGCCGCGGGCCACGTCGAGAATTTTGGCCTGCGCGAGTGCAGCGTCCCGCGTTTTGCGCGGACGTGTGGCTAGCTCTGCTTTGGGCGCGGACGGCCGTTTTCGTTGATCTGTTGTCATCCCATTCAATGCTATCCGAGTCGCTCTGCAACAGTCTGTGGTGGATCACCGTGCAGCCCAAGAGTAAGCAGCGCGGCCGTTTGGCGTAGATGGCAGCCTTTGCGATGGTAATCGGCGGACGGCGAGTCCCTCTTGGATTGCTTCCGTGCGCCACGCCACCCTTGCTCGCAGCACCTGACTAAGGCCCAACACGATGCCTGAGAAACGAGCATGCTGCGCCTTGGAAACGTGCTTGCCACGTTTGAGGAGTCCTCCATATTAGTAACTGACTAGTCAGTAGATAGCGTAGCCACCATACGGCGCAGTGGCAAGTGGGCTGCCATCAAGCCGGCCTGCGCATTTCAGCCGCCGCTGGCCGTCGGCGCGTGCTGACAATGGAGAAGACAATGACCAAGCAGATCCGGCTTAACGCGTTCAACATGGCGACACCGGGTTCTCAGGCCTCCTCGCTGTGGCACTATCCCGGCAATCGCGTCGGCGACTACAACACGCTGGGTTACTGGAAGGATCTCTGCAAGATCCTCGAGCGCGGCCTGTTCGATACGCTGTTCCTAGCCGATGTCCTTGGTACCTATGATGTCTATGGCGGCAATCCCGATGCCGCGCTGCGCCGCGCCGTCTCCGTACCGATCCTTGATCCCGTGCAATTGATTCCGGCGCTGGCGGACAACACCACCAACCTCGGGTTCGGTGTGACCTGCACGCTGACTTATGAGCCGCCGCATGTTTTTGCCCGCCGCATGTCGACGCTGGATCATCTGACCAACGGCCGAGTCGGCTGGAATATCGTGACAGGCTTTTTGCAGAGCGCCGGCAAGGCGGCCGGTCACGGCGCAATCCCGGGCCATGACAGGCGCTACGACATTGCCGAGGAATACATGGAAGTCGTGTACCGCCTGTGGGAAGGCAGCTGGGAGGACGACGCCGCGTCTCGCGATGTCGCGCGCGGCTGGTTCAGCGATCCCGCCAAGGTGCACAAGGTCAAATTCGAGGGCGAGTTCTTCAGCACCGACACCATTCATTTGTGCGAGCCGTCGCTGCAGCGGACGCCGGTGCTCTACCAGGCCGGCGCCTCCGGCCGCGGCCGCGCTTTCGCGGGAAAGCACGCGGAAGGTATCTTCACCGGCGGTCCGTCGAAGAAAGTGATCGGCGACCAGGTCAAAAAGATTCGCGCCGAATGCGTCGCGGCCGGGCGGCCTCGCGATGCGATCAAGATCTATACGCTAGCGACCGCCGTCGTCGCCGAGACCGAGCAAGAAGCCTTCCGCAAATATGACGACTATCGCCGCAATGTTCAGCACGAAGGCGCGCTGGCGCATCTTTCGGGCCTCACCGGCATCGACCTTTCGAAATACGGCCTCGATGAAATCCTGACCCACATCCAGACCGATGCGATGCGGTCGGCGGTCGAATCCTTCACGTCGGCCGATCCGGATCGGCTCTGGACCATACGCGAACTAGCGGAGCATCAGAGCATCGGCGGCCGTGGGCCGGTCTTTATTGGCTCACCCGCGCAGGTCGCCGACCAGATGATGGAGTGGGTCGACGACACCGACATCGATGGCTTCAATCTGGCCTACGTCGTTGCTCACGACACTTATGAGGATTTTGTGAATCTGGCCGTTCCGGAACTGCAGCGGCGCGGCGTCTATCATACCGAATACACGCCCGGAACACTGCGCGAAAAACTGTCGCAGACAGGACAGCCGCGCCTCGTCGCTCCGCATCCCGGCGCCGGCTTTAGATATGCCGAAGCTGTTTGAACAAGTGCGAGCAGGACGGAACAGCGGGGGCCGACATGATGAGTACCGCGACCAAATTGTCCGAGATTGCGCCGCCACTCAGCAAGGACGCGTTCCGCGAGGGAATGTCGCGGCTCGGTGCGGCTGTAAATATCATCACGACGGATGGCCCGGCGGGGCGCGCGGGCTTCACGGCGTCGACGGTCTGCAGCGTCACGGATTCTCCGCCGACGTTGCTGGTCTGCCTCAATCGTTCATCATCGGTTTATGACAGGTTCGCCGATAACGATGCGCTTTGTGTCAATACGCTCAAGCCGGATCACGAACAGCTGTCCCGGTTGTTTGGCGGAAAGACCGCGATGGATGAACGGTTCGCCGCGGCGACCTGGAGTGTCGGCACTTCTGGCGCGCCTGTGCTGGAGGGCGCCACTGTTTCATTTGATTGCAGGATCGCGAACAGGGCGGAGGTCGGCAGCCATACGGTCTTCTTCTGTGAAGTGCTGGCGGTCGAATGCCACCAGGTTGCCAGCGGGCTGATCTATTTTGATCGTGGCTATCATCGCGTTTGATGGTGCGATAATCGACGCGATCGGCTGTAAGTTCCATTTGACCGAAAGCTCGCCATGTCAGTTGACGGTCCGCTCCATCCCGGGGGAGATGGGCGCTGCGACAGCTTCGACGGGCAACGATGATGCTCGCGTGCTTTGCTCCCGGACGGGCATTTCCTGCGCTGCCGTTCGCCATATTATTGTCCCGTGAAGGAACAGATTGGGCAAAGTGATGGCTCGCGGTTCACGACGGCCGGGCGTCTCTGGCCGCTGCCTTTTGGACGGCAATCTGCCCGGCTTCCGGTGCAGTGGCGGACGACGAGCCGTTCTGGCCGGGATTGAGGAGCAAGCCGTGTCGTCGCGACTGGCCCGAAGATTGCTTGGAATTCTGATGGAATGGAGACTAACCAGACAGTTAGTGCGTTTGCCGGTGGGACGAGATCGTCCAGCGTTGAACGGGTTCTGCTGCTCGTGATTGGAACATAGTTGGAGATTGGCCGATGCACGTCGATAAGAAATCCAGCGCCCGATCAGGAGCGTTAACGCGCCGCGCCTTGCTGGGCACGATGGCGGCGTTACCGCTTGTTGGCCGCTCCCGATTTGCGCGTGCGCAGGCTGCAGATGGATTGTCCGTGCGCGTCGATTTTGCGCCCTGGGGCGTGCATGCGGCGTTGCATCTCGCGCAGGCCAAGGGATGGCTGAAAGAAGATAACCTTGCCGTCGATATTCAGGATGGCACGGGTACGCTGAGCACCATCAATCTGGTCGCGGCCGGTAAGGTCGACGTCGGCTTCGTGCAATTGGGCCCGATGGCGATCGCACGAGCGAGTGGGTTGCCGATTAAATCGTTCGCGGGCTACCTTCGCAAGGGCGACCTTGCGGTCATGGTGGATGCGGCAAAGGGGCCGAAGACGGCCAAGGAGCTGGCCGGCAAGAAGATCGTCTGCTTCGCCAACAGCCCGTGGGCGCCGTTCGTCGATCAATACATCAAGAATCTGGGTCTCGAAAAAGGCAGCGGCGCCGGGCAGGTAAATGTCGTAATGGTGTCTCCGGCTGCGATGGTATCGACCTACGCCAGCGGTGGCGCGGACGGCTTCATGTCGCTGCAGGAATTTGGCGAGCCGCTGGTGATGGGGGTGCGGCCAGCGCGCTCGTTTCTCGCGGCCGATGTCGGAATTGCCTTTCCAAGCTACGGCCTGATTGCCACTGATGACAGCCTGGCCAGGCGTGCGGACGCGATGCGGCGGTTGTCGGCGAACCAGACGCGTGCATGGACTTATATTTTTGAGAGTTCTTCCCATCTCGACGAAGCGGTTGCCGCGATGATGGCCCAGCGCGCCGATAAGCAGCTCAATGCCGAAGTGATCAAAGCGCAGCTTGTCCTGAGCAAGGATTTTCTCAGCACGCCGAACACAGCGGGCAAGCCGATCGGCTGGCAGGCCGAAGCGGACTGGAAGCTCGCGGTCAAATCGATGTCTGAGGCCTCTCTGCTCAAGGCTGAAGCCAGGATCGAGGATTTCTACACCAACGATTTCATCACGTCGTGACATCAATGCAGGCCAGCTCTGAAACCGTGGCGGACGGACGGTCTGCGACATCCAAGCCCTATGTCAGGGTGTCTGCGGTGAGCAAGTCTTATGATCACGGTGAGAATCCCGCTCTCGTTCTCAGGGATGTCACCCTGAACGTCGCGCCGGGCGAGTTTATCAGCATTGTGGGACCGTCCGGCTGCGGCAAGAGCACCTTGCTCAAGTGCATCGCCGGGCTGCAGCCAGTGACCTCCGGGCGGATCATGGTCAAGGACGAGCATGTCCTTACGCCTCCGGACAATATGGCGATCGTGTTTCAACGCGACGTGCTGCTGGATTGGCGCACCGTGCTCGACAACGTCCTGCTGATGGCTGAATTCAAGGGATTGAGACGCAAGGATTACGAAGCCCGGGCTACCCAGCTGCTGACCGCCTATGGCCTGGGCGACTTCCTTCATCGCTACCCTTGGGAACTCTCGGGCGGGATGCGGCAACGGGCGGCGATCTGCCGCGCGCTTGTCGTTGACCCGGAGTTGCTGTTGATGGATGAGCCGTTCGGCGCGCTCGATGCGATGACGCGCGATGATCTGAACGTCGAGCTGGAGCGCCTGTGGTACGCCACGCGCAAGACCCTTCTGTTCATCACGCACGGCATCGACGAGGCGGTCTATCTTGCGGATCGCGTGGTGGTGATGGCAAGAAATCCGGGGCGTATTGCCGAAATCATCGATATCGACATTCCCCGGCCGCGCCCTCTCAGCGTCCGGCAGACGCCACAGTTCGGCAAATACACCAGCGAAATTCGCCGGCTGTTCGCATCGCTCGGCGTGGTGAGATCGGAATAGACCCATGAGGTGGTGGAAACAAAGCGAATACGGGCGGACGGTGGCGTTCGTTCTGTTGCTGGTGGTCGGGCTGTGGGAACTTGCCGTCCGGATGTTCGGCATCAGGGCGTTCCTGCTTCCGCCGCCCTCATCGATCGCCGTGGAGATTTTCAACAATCCCGGGTTCTACGGCTACCAGTCGCTCTACACGATCTACATCACAGCGATGGGATTCGCCCTCGCGATTATTTTCGGCATCGGCTTGGCGATTGCGATCGTGTCGTCCAAACTGCTGGATCGCGTGCTTTATACCTTGCTGATTGCCTCCAATTCCGTACCCAAGGTGGCGCTGGCGCCGATTTTCGTGATCTGGCTCGGCACGGGCGGCGAACCCAAGGTGGCGATCGCCGCCCTGATCGCGGTATTCCCGATCGTGATCAACACCACGCTCGGGTTGCGCGCGGTCGATCCCGACATGATCGATCTTGCGCGCTCCGCACGGGCACCCAATCACGACGTGATGCTGAAGATACGTTTGCCCAACGCGTTGCCGAGCATATTCGCCGGCGCCAAGGTCGGCATTTCGTTTGCGCTGATCGGCGCGATTGTCGGCGAGTTCGTGGCGGGCGAACGTGGCCTTGGCTACGTGATTCTGACGAGTCAGGCGACCTTCAACAGTCCCCGAGCTTTTGCCGCCATCATTCTTTTGAGCGTCATCGGCACGGTCATGTTTTTCATTGTCGAGCTTTGCGAACGCTGGCTGCTGCCCTGGCACGTCTCCCAGCGCAGCGCAAAGGCGGCGCATTAGGCGGCCGTGGATGTGTTGAAAAGTCGGCGGTGATCTTCGACATGGCTGCGCGAGATCACGAAGCAAGGATAAAAAAACCGATTTACGCCGCTTCGTCGCGCAGATGATACCAGCGATAGAGCATCCGCTGCCCGATACGCCGAAACGGCGCGAACGGATGCCCGGGCAGTGGCGAATTGAAGATCGGCAGATCTTGCCCCCTGAATGCCTGTCCGGCGATCATCTGCGCCATGCGGCGGCCGGCTTGCGCCGAATAGGAAACGCCATTGCCACCATATCCGAGAGCATAGAACAGGTTCTGCTTCGGGTCTGGACGGAATATGCGGGGCATCATGTCATGGCTGACGTCGACCCATCCCCACCACGAATAATCGATCTCGATGCCCTGCAGCGCCGGAAACTTGCGATGCAATCCGTCGACCAATAGGCGGAAGTGTCGGTCATGGCTGGCGTCGGCGCCGGTAATGGCGCTGCGGCTACCGATCTGCACGCGATTATCGGGGAGCAGGCGATAGTAGAAACGAAGCGTTCTTGTGTCGGTAATGACTTGCGTGGTGCGGAAACCGGTCGCCCCCAACTCTGCCGTCGTCAGCGGACGGGTGACGAGGGAGTTGGAGAGGATGGGCATGCATCGGCCATGCAAAACGGGCGTCAATCCCAGCGAGGTGTACGCGCCTGTCGCAATACCGACCGCGCGCGCCTTGACCGTGCCGCCGGGCGTGCGCAGGAAAAACGCACCATTGCGCTGTTCGATCTGCTGGACGGGGCTCCCCGGGTGCACGCGGGCGCCGAGATCTCTGGCCATGCGTTGATAACCGAATGCGAGCTTTGCCGGATGAACGCCCGTGCCGAGCGGCTCGTGAACCGCGCCGACGGCTTCCGCCTCGTCGACGAATTCGCGGCGCAGCTCCGCAAGCGGCACCACGCGTGACGAATAACCAAAGACGTCATTGAGAATTTTCGATTCGGCGGCGATCCTCTCGAGACTGCGCCGGCGGTGCGCGATGTAGAGATGACCGCCACGCTGCGGCTCGCAATCGATCGGGCTTGAGCGAACCAGGTCTTCGAACGTCTCGAAGCCGTCCGTGATCTCAGCATGCATGCGGCGCGCCGTATCCAGGCCCCAACGCTCGATCCATTGCGAGCGGGACAATCGGCCGGAGGCGTTTTGCGCCTGGCCGCCGTTCCGGGTGCTGCATCCCCAGGCGACGCGATTGGCTTCAAGGACCGTGGCCTTGATGCCGAACTCGCGGGCCAGAAAGATTGCACAGGCCAGGCCCGTATAGCCGGAGCCGACGATCGCGACGTCTGTGTCCATGTCATGGACGATCGGCCCGTCCGATCCCGGCGGCGTTCCTGCGCTCGCAATCCAATAGGTCGGCGCGTAATCCCGATTCCGGCCGGGGCTATCCGAAACCAATGGATCGTAATGGGGATCATACGCCGCGATCGGGGCGGCCGGATGCATGTTCATCGCGCAGCGGTGTCCACTGCGCGAAGCGCCGGCTGCAGCGGCCGGTCCTTACGGAAGGCGCTCTTGGAACAGATCTTCTCACCGCGAAACACGAAGAGATCGCACCCTTCGGCCTCAATGCGCTGTCCGTCTTTGGTGGTGGCGCGAAAAATCCACTCTGAAATGCCGCGATCGCCGAACACCTCGTGACGGGTACACTGCCAACTTACGTCGGGCATGTTGGTCCATGTAGCTTCGAACACCGCGCGAACCGTATCAGTACCGGATAGCCGACGGCCGCAAATCTCGGGACCGGCGGCGGCATCGAAGACGATGTCATTGGTCATGCAGGCCATGACGGCCGCAACATCATGATGGTTGAAGGCGACGAACAGGTTTTCGAGAAGGCGAAGCCGGATAGTATCGAGAGTGGACATGTCGAGTTCCTGCTGGCCAAGGATCGCGTCAGGGCTTGCCGCTTTGAGGCTCACTCGCAGATTGCCACGCGCTAAAGGGCGCCCTTAGAACCAGATCGGTCGATCTCTGTGACCAGAATTGGCCCGATGTTCCGGGCAGACTGGACCTTCGCTTCGCATCCGTTTCGCGCCATGTGGCAATGATGGATATGTCGGCGCGCTCCAATTTTTCATTGGGAAAAAGACTGTCGTGTTCGAGATGCATTGACGAATTGGCATGCAATATCTCGCCACGACATTAAATCAATTCGCCGCCTCGGCGTCGCTGACGCCGGGCGTCGTCCTGGCCACGGCGTTTTCAATTATGGCCGCTGCTTTGCTGCGCGGGTTCACCGGGTTCGGCTTTGCGCTGGCAGCGGTTCCGCTGCTGGGCCTGTTCATGGCGCCTTCGCAATCCGTTCCGATCGCGCTTGGCTTGCAGTTTCTCGGCGGAATGATCGACTTTCGGCAGGCCTCCAAGGATTGTCATTGGCCGTCGCTGCGATGGTTGATCGTCGGCGCCGTAGCCGGATCCCCGGTCGGCGCGCTGGTGCTGAGCGTCGTGCCGGCGTCCATCGCGCGCATCGTGATTGCCACGATCACCACCGGCGCTGTGCTGATGCTCAACGGCGGGTTTCGGTTGGCCAACATTCCGTCACGGCCGATCACGACGCTGGTTGGCCTGGCCGCCGGCCTTTTCAATGGCCTCGCGGCGATGCCAAGCCCGCCGGTTGTTGTCTATTACGCGTCGGGGCCGTTCGGCCGTGTGGCCGCGCGCGCTTCCTTGCTGGTGTTTTTTCTCGCCACTTCGATCGCGGCGCTGGTGAGCGTCGCGTTGGTTGGCTTGCTCGATCTGCGATCTCTCATGCTGGCGCTGCTCGGCCTTCCGATCATGCTGACGGGCACCTGGATCGGTGAAATGGCTTTCCGGCGTGGTAGCGATACACTGCACCGCCAGGTCTCGATTGCGAGCCTCGGTTTGGTTGCGCTCGGCAGCGCCATCAAGGGAATCAGCGAATTGATGTAACGCGCGTCAACTTCGTGCCAGCACCGATCCCAGTCGTTCGATTCCAGGTTCGATCCGATCGGTTCGGATCGACGAGAAGCCGAGCCGGAAGCAATGGCGGGTGGCCGTCTCTTCCATCGAGAAGACATCGCCCGGCTCGATCACCACGCCTTCGGTGCGCGCGGCGTGGGCAAGTTTGGTCGTGTCGGTGTCGGCTGGGCAGGAAATCCAGTAATTGGTGCTGCCAGCTCCGCGTGACCAGGTGCAACTCGGCAGGAACCGGGGCAGAAGCCGATCAAGCAGCTTGGCGCGTTCCAATAGCACCCGGGCGACCTGCTGCAGATGCGACCGGTAGTGGCCGAGGCCAATGAAAAGCGCGGCCACGCGCTGATTGTTCAGCGGCGGATGACGCAGCATGAGACGCCGCAACGCCCGAAGTTCGCGAATGACCGGAGCCGGCGCCACCACATAACCAAGCCTGAGACCCGGCGCCAGCGCCTTGGACAGGCTGCCAACATAGAGCACGCTCTGGTCGCGATCGAGGCTCATCAGCGGCGGCAATTCGCTGCCTTCGGCAATGAGTTCGCTTTCATAATCATCCTCGATCAGCACGATATCACGCGCCTTCGCGATCTTGAGGATCTCCACGCGGCGGTCGAGCGGCATCGCCACCGCTGTCGGGCACTGATGGCTGGCGGTGACGTAAGCCAGCTTGCATCGCGCGAAGGCGTCGTCGGGAACCAAGCCCTGATCATCGGTTCGCAGTGGCACGACGTTTGGCGTCAGCATGCCAAAGATATTGCGGGCGTCCGGATAGCCTGGATCTTCCATGCCGACATGCGTCGTCGGATGTACGAACAGCTTTGCAATCAGATAAAGCGCGTGCTGGGCGCCGATCGTCATCATGATTTCATCCGACCGGGCGCGGATACCCCGGCGCGGAAGCACCTGCCGCTGCAATTGCTCGATCAGGGCGGGATCGTCGCCATCGATCATATCCCGGGCCCAATTGTTGATTTCCGGCACGCTCAGCGCGGCCCGCGCGCTTTCACGCCAATTATTGGTCGGGAACAGGGTTGGATCGAACTGGCCGAAAATGAACGGGTAGGGATAGTTTTGCCAGTCGAGCGGTTTGACGATGTTGCGAAAGGTCGACGGCCTTAACGCAAAGCGCTCGTTCCAACGGCTGCAGCCGATTTCGGCGACCGCCGGGCCGTTGCCTTGCGGCGTCCCGATCTGTTTCGGCAGGCCGGCGACGAAATATCCGCTACGCTCCCGCGAAACCAGAAAGTTCTGGTCTACCAGTTGCTCATAAGCGATGACGATCGTGTTCCGCGACACCTTGAGAAGCGAGGCGAGGTCGCGGCTCGAGGGCATCCGGACGCCGAGCGGCAGACGGCCATCCTCAATCGCCGTCACGATCATCTGCCGGATTTGTAGCTGCAGGAAAGAGCCGGCCCGATCCAGACCCTGGAACAAGGAGCCCCAGAACAGGAAATCGTTCAGCGGAACGATAATCGTCGCTCCGGCCGCTTCAGATCGACGCAATGGCGCGAATTTTCCCATCTCTAACCCGTGCATAACTTCGCGACCAGTTGACCCGCAGCCGCGGGAAAAGTGAAGCAAAAACCGCGCCATAGGGTGGGTGTCGATAAGGGCAGGTGGCATGGGCTGGCCCCATTTGTGCATGGCATCTGGCGCTGGTCTGGACCTTCCCGGCACATCAGGCTCAAAGTATCGAGCTTGGGAGTTCAAAAGTGAGCCAGGACACCGTGGTCTTTTCGGCCCGCAGGATCGTGACGATGAATCCGTCGCGTCCGTTTGCGACCCACGTCGCCGTGCGCGACGGACGCATCTTAGCAGTCGGAAGTCAGGCCGAGCTTGCGGCGCTGACCGCGGGCGCCAAGCCTGATGATCGCTTCAGGGATAAAATCCTGCTTCCCGGCTTTGTCGAAGGACATAGCCACATCATGGAAGGCATGATGTGGTCGCTGCCTTACGTCGGGGCCGGCGATCGCCGGTCGCCCGAGGGCAAGCTGGTCGGTGGCGTTCGCGATATCGACGCCATCATCGCAAGGCTCAAGAAGGCTGAGGCTGCGCTTGAAGACGCAAACACGCCGCTGTTTGCCTGGGGATTTGATCCACTGCATATCGGCGGCCATATGCTCACGCGGCAGGATCTGGATCGCGTTTCGAAAACGCGGCCGATCATGGTGATTCACGCGAGCTTTCATATCAGTAACGTCAACACCATCGTGCTCGAGCGCGCCGAATTGCTTCGTGCGACGGACATTTCCGGTGTCGTGGCAGGCAAGGACGGATTGGCGAGCGGAGAGTTACAAGGCATAGCCGCCCGTTTCCGCGTTTTCCGGTCGCTCGGCGGCAACCCGCTGTCGGGAAATCTCACCTCCGCGGATGTGAACCGCTATGCCGCTTCCGCTTGCGTGCAAGGCGTGACCACGATTACCGATCTGCACAATGATCTCGTCGACCATACGATTGAGCTCTATCAGGCGGTCACCAGGCAGCCGGAATTCGGCGTCAGACTTGTGCCGGCGCTGGCTTCGGTCTCGAATCCGCCTGAACAGGCGATCACAAAGATCGCGAAGTTGCGTGAAAGCAACAACGACAAGCTGCATTACGGCATCGTCAAGCTCGTGGTCGACGGGTCGATCCAGGGCTTCACCGCGCGGTTGCGTTGGCCGGGCTATCACAATGGCGCGGCGAACGGCCTATGGTATATTGCGCCGGAAGAACTGCCGCGCATCGTTGACATCTATCACAAGGCGGGCATTCAGCTGCACATCCACACCAACGGCGATGAGGCGACCGAATTGGCGCTTGATGCGATCGAAGCCGCCCAGACAGCCAGCCCGCGGCCGGATCATCGCCACACCCTGCAGCACTGCCAGATGGCCGATGCGGCATTGTTCCGCCGCATGAAGGCGCTCGGCGTCTGTGCCAATCTGTTCTCAAACCATTTGTATTACTGGGGCGATGCACATTACGAGCTGACGATGGGTCCCGAACGCGCCGCGCGCCTGGACGCGACCGGTACCGCGCAGCGGATCGGCGTGCCGTTCGCGATTCACTCCGATGCGCCGGTGACGCCGCTCGGACCGCTGTTCACGGCCTGGTGCGCCGTCAACCGGATTTCGTCGTCGGGCCGCAAGCTCGGTCATGACACAGAGGCGCTCACGGTCGAGCAGGCTCTGGCGGCGATTACGATCGGGGCGGCCTACACGTTGAAGCTCGACGGGATGGTCGGCAGTATCGAGTGCGGCAAGTACGCCGATTTCGCCGTTCTGGACGATGATCCGCTGGCGGTTGCTCCGGACAGACTGAAGGATATCGGCGTCTGGGGAACGGTGGTTGGCGGACAAGTCAAACAGGCGCCAAGCGCATGATGGCAGTCGCACCCACTCCTGTGACGGTCATCGGCGGCTTTCTTGGTGCTGGCAAGACGACTTTTCTCAATCGCCTGCTGGCGGCCGGCACCACCCGCTATGCGGTGCTCGTGAACGATTTCGGCGAGATCAATGTGGACGCTACCCTGATCGAACGCCACGATGGCACCACCATGTCGCTGACCAATGGCTGCGTCTGTTGCAGCATCGGCTCCGGCTTTCTGGAAACGCTCGGACGGCTGTTGGATGGCGACGAGCGCTTTGACCGTATCGTGATCGAAGCGAGCGGCGTGGGCGATCCCTGGCGGATCGCGGAAATCGCGCTGATCGAGCCGGAATTGCGGCTCGACGGGGTCATCGTCATCGCCGACGCGAGCAGGATTACGCGGCTCGTCGACGATCTTCGTGTCGGTGATACCGTTCGCAACCAATTCGCCAGATGCAATGTGGTTCTGCTCAGCAAGAGCGATCTTGTCGACGAGACAGACCTGGACGCCGCCCGACGAGCCGTCCTGTCAGTCAGACCGGATGCGCGCATCGAGATCCTCGCACGCGAGACCATGCCGGACCTGTCCTTGCTGGGAAACCGGAGAGTGTCAGCTTTTAGGGCCGACGGCGTTGAAGATGACGCTCCGGATCACGAAGAGAATTTTCGACGTTGGGCCTATCGGCGGGATGGCGCGTTCGACCGAGGCCGGCTGGCCGCAGCAATCAAACAGTTCCCGCCGGAGCTTTTACGGCTCAAAGGAGCGTGCCGCATAGCAGACGAGGCTCAGCCTCTGGTTTTTCAGATGGTCTCCAGCGACTGGTCGTTATCGCCGGTCGATCGCGATCAAGAGGCCGGCCTGGGATCGATCGCTCTCGTGGGGGTTGGGACACGCGACCTACCGCCCGACGCCGAGCTTGAGGCAATTCTTGACGGCGCCCTTGCACGACCCGCACGCGCATGAGCGCGACGGAACGATTATCTGTTCAATGGCGCCGCAGAAGCGCCAGATCACACACAATCAACGACGAAAGCGGGATATAGCCATGTCGATCAAAACCTATCTTTTGCTAGGGGCCATCGGTCTTCTTTCGGTCTTCGCGACGCCTCAAAGCTCGATTGCACAGACGGCCGGGAACAACACCCTGGTCATCGCGACCACTCAGGTGCCACGTCATTTCAATGGCGCGGTTCAATCGGGTCTGGCTACCGCGATGCCGAGCGCGCAGATTTTCGCCAGTCCCCTGCGTTACGACGAGAACTGGAATCCGCAGCCTTATCTCGCGCAATCCTGGGAAGTGGCGCCGGACGGCCTGTCCGTCACCTTGCATCTGGTCAAGAACGCCGTGTTTCACGACGGTCAGCCCGTGACGTCGGAGGACGTTGCCTTCTCGATCATGGCGATCAAGGCGAACCATCCATTCCAGACCATGCTGGAGGCGGTCAACAAGGTTGATACGCCTGATCCCTTCACGGCCATCATCCGCTTGTCACATCCCAATCCGGCTTTGTTGCTGGCGATGTCGCCGGCCTTGATGCCGATCCTGCCGAAGCATGTCTATGGCGATGGTCAGGACCTGAAGACCCATCCGGCAAATCTGAAGCCGGTCGGATCCGGGCCGTTCAAGCTGACGGAATACAAGCAGGGCGAATACTATACTCTCGAGAAATTCGACAAATTCTTCATCCCCGGTCGGCCCAAGCTGGACAAGATCGTGGTTCGGATCGTGTCCGACCAGAATGCCGCGATCGTTTCGCTGGAGCGCGGCGATGTGAATGCGCTGCCATTCGTCACCGGTGTGCGCGATATCGATCGGCTGCAAAAGGCGCCAAACGTCGTTGTCACCGACAAAGGCTTTGCGGGGGTGGGGCCGCTGAACTGGCTGGCCTTCAACACCAAGAAAAAGCCGCTCGACGATGTACGGGTTCGTCAGGCCATCGCCTATGCGGCGAACCGCGACTTCATCATCAACAAGCTGATGGGCGGCAAGGCGACGCCCGCCACCGGTCCGATCGCGCCGGGATCGCCGCTCGACGAGAATGCGGTCGAGACCTACAAAGTCGATTACGCCAAGGCGGCGGAGCTGCTGGACGCGGCCGGCTATCCGAAGGGCGCCGACGGCTCGCGCTTCTCGTTGACCATCGACTATATTCCTGGCGCCGACGAGCAACAACGCAACGTCGCCGAATATCTCCGATCTCAGCTGAAGCGTGTCGGCATCAATCTCGAAGTCAGGGCCGCACCGGATTTCCCGACCTGGGCGCAACGCGTGTCCAACTACGATTTCGACCTGACGATGGATACCGTATTCAACTGGGGCGATCCGGTGATCGGTGTCAACAGGACTTATCTGAGCTCGAATATCCGCAAGGGCATCATCTGGTCCAACACCCAGCAATACAGCAATCCGAAGGTGGACGAATTGCTGCAAGCGGCCGCCGTGGAAACGTCGCCCGAGAAGCGAAAGGCGCTGTACTCGGAGTTCCAGAAGATCGTGGTGACGGATGTGCCAATCTACTTCATCAACGCCACGCCATACTACAATGCCTTCAGCAAGGGGCTGGCGGGGCTTCCGACCTCGATCTGGGGCGTGATGTCACCGCTGGATGAAATCTACTGGGAAACGCCGCCCAAGACCTGAAGTTTCGCGGGAGGGTCGGTCACATCATGGCTTTCGCCGCTCATCTTGCCCGGCAGATCGTGAACGCCGTTGCGCTGTTGCTGGCGGTTCTGGTGTTGAACTTCTGCCTGATTCATCTGGCACCGGGCGATCCGGTGCAGGTCATTGCGGGCGAGATGGGCGGAGCGTCGGCTGATGTCGTGGCAGCGCTCCGGGCCAAGTATGGGCTCGATCACAGCCTGGTCGAACAGCTCTTCACCTATCTGGGCAACATCCTGCATGGTGATTTCGGCTACTCCTATTATTTCAACGAACCGGTGCTCGGGCTGATTGCGCAGCGATTGCCCGCCACGCTCTATCTCACGTTCAGCGCCTTGATCACCGCGGTGGTCATTGGAACCTTGCTAGGTGTGACCAGCGCCCGCCGCCCGAACGGAATTTTCAGCCATGCGGTCACGATCTTTTCGCTGGCGGGATATGCCGCGCCGATCTTCTGGACCGGCCTGATGTTGCTACTTCTGTTCGGCTCGGTCTGGCCGATTTTCCCCGTGGTCGGAATGACCGACGTCGTGCACCCGAAACTGGGATTCGCTTATGTCGCCGACGTCGTGCGCCATCTCGTGTTGCCGTCGCTGACACTCGCGCTGGTGTTCATTGCTCAGTACAGCCGGTTGGCACGGGTCAACATGATCGATGCCCTGTCCGCCGACTACGTCCGAACCGCGCGCGCCAAGGGGTTGCCCGAATGGGTGGTGATCGGAAAACACGCTTTGCGCAACACGCTGATCCCGATTGCGACCGTCGTCGGGCTTCAGTTCGGCAATCTGTTCGCCGGAGCGGTCCTGGTCGAGACCGTGTACAGTTGGCCCGGAATGGGACGCTTGGTGTTCGATTCGATTCTGCGGCGCGACTATCCGACATTGCTGGCCGTGCTGTTCTTTTCCGCCATGATGGTGATGATTGCCAATATCGTGACCGACATCGTCTACCGCCTGATTGATCCGCGCATCCGGACGGGGCGATGATGACCACCCTCGATACATCGACGCCTCTCGCCATCGAAACCGTTGATCTGCCGGCACGACCGGCCGCTTCGCCCGGGCGCGTAGCGCTGCGTCAGTTCTTGCGCAGCCCGTCCGGCGTCATCGGAGCCTGCCTGCTGCTCCTTCTCATTCTTGGAACGGCCATCGGTCCGATGCTGTACCCAGTCGATCCGCTGGATCTTGTCGGAGCTCCGTTTACAGCGCCATCCGCCGACGCTTGGCTCGGCACAGACTATCTCGGCCGAGATGTGATGGCTGGATTGATTTACGGTGGACGTGCGACCCTGACCGTGGGCGCCGTCGCGGCGCTGATCACAATCGCCATCGGACTGAGCGTCGGTGCGCTCAGCGGTTTCTTCGGCGGAGCCATCGACACAGCATTGGTGAAGGTGACCGAATTTTTCCAGATCCTGCCGCCCTTGTTGTTTGCGATGGTGCTTGTGACGCTGTTCGGACAAAAGCTGACGACGATTACGCTGGCGATCGGAGCCGTAAGCTGGACGTCGGCAGCCCGGCTCACCAGGGCCGAGTTCATGCGGTTGCGGAATCTGGATTTTGTCAAGGCGGCGCGGGCGGCCGGCGCCGGCGACACGCATCTGATCCTGCGGGTGTTGCTGCCGAATGCTCTTCCTCCCGTCATCGTGTCGGCGACGCTGGCCATCGGTGTCGCTATCCTGTTCGAAGGCGGCTTGAGCTTTCTTGGACTCGGCGATCCCAACACCATGAGCTGGGGGCTGATGCTCGGGCAGAATCGCAATTATGTGCTCGACGCCTGGTGGGCGGTGACATTTCCAGGTGCCGCAATCTTTCTTGCCGTGCTTGCGATCAGCCTGGTCGGTGACGGTGTCAACGATGCCGTCAATCCGCGCCTGCGCCGGAGGACGTGATGAGCGCATTGCTTCAGGTCGAAAATCTCAACGTCAGCATGCGTAACGGTGCGGGCGCGCTGGTGCCGGTGATCGAGAACCTGTCGTTCTCCGTGCAGCCGGGACGAACGATGGCCATCGTTGGTGAATCCGGCTGCGGCAAAAGCATGACGGCGCTCGCGATCATGCGGCTGCTGCCCGAGGATTTCGTCGTGACTGGCGGCCGCATCCTGCTGGAAGGTGAGGATATCCTGCCGTTGTCGCCAAAGCGGATGCGCGCGCTGCGCGGCAATGGAATGTCGATGATTTTCCAGGAGCCGATGACCGCGCTCAATCCGCTGTTCACGGTTGGCGATCAGATCGCCGAAGTTCTGCGCTGGCATAAAGAACTCGGCGCTGGCGAAGCGCATGAACAGGCGATCTTGCTCCTTCGCGCGGTCCAGATCCCTGCGCCGGAGCAGCGGGTGAACGCCTATCCGCATCAACTCTCCGGCGGCATGCGCCAGCGCGTGATGATCGCCATGGCGCTTGCTGGCAGGCCGAAACTGCTGATCGCCGACGAGCCGACGACGGCGCTCGACGTCACCGTTCAGGCGCAAATCTTCGATTTGCTGGCTGAGTTGCAGGAGAAGACCAAAACCGCCGTGTTGCTGATCACCCACGATCTCGGCGCGGTTGCGGAGCTCGCCGACGATGTTCTGGTGCTCTATGCGGGCCGCTGTATTGAATCGGGCGATTCCACCAGCGTGGTGGACCGTCCGCGTCATCCCTACACCCGAGGGCTGCTCGCTTGCGTCCCCCATCTCAAGCTAGGCTGGCGGCCACCAGGGGCCTGGTCAGACCTTGAGGAGATCGCCGGAATGGTGCCGCCGCTTGGTGCGCGCGGTCCGGATTGTGCCTTTTTGACAAGATGCAGCAGTGCGAGAGATGTTTGCAGATCTCGCCCGCAACCCGCACTGGAGCCGATCGGGCCCGGCCACGCCGTCTCATGCTGGCGAAAGTCGGAGATCGCCGCGTGACGGGGCTTCGGGCGGTTCAATCGAGTGACGCGCCGGATTTCATTCTGGAGGTCAACGATCTCGTCGTTCACTTCGAAGCAGGAAAGAAGTCGTTCCAAAAGCCGTCATTTGTGCATGCGGTCGATGGCGTCAGTTTCCGCGTCAGGCGCGGGACGACGTTCGGCATTGTAGGAGAGAGCGGTTCGGGCAAGTCGACGACGGCGCAGGCTGTCACCCGGCTGGTCTCTGCGACCTCCGGACAGATCGTCTTTCGCGGCAGTAACATCGCGCAGCTTGCTGGCAAGCCGCTGCGCGAAGTGCGCAAGCGCCTGCAGATCGTGTTTCAGGATCCTTTCTCCGCATTGAATCCGAGAAGGCGCGCGGGCGATCAAATTCGCGAGCCGCTTGATCTGTTGCAGATCGGCACGAGCAGCGAACGCGAAGAACGGGTGCGCCGGCTGCTCGGTGAGGTCGGGCTTCCGCCACAGGCAGCGGATCTATTTCCTCACCAGTTTTCCGGAGGCCAGCGGCAGCGGCTTTGCATCGCGCGTGCGCTGGCGCCTGAGCCTGATTTGATTGTCTGCGACGAGGCCGTCTCCGCGCTCGATGTCGCGATCCAGGCACAGATCCTCAATCTGCTGAAGCGGCTGCAGCGCGAGCGCAACCTGACCTACATTTTCATCTCCCACGATCTCGGCGTCATCCAGCAATTCTGCGATGAGATCGCGGTGATGTATCTTGGAAAGATCGTCGAACAAGCGCCGGCGGCGAATATCTTCATTGAACCGCGCCATCCCTATACCTGGTCTCTGATCGCGGCGGCGACACCGCCAGGTCCGATGCGAGACGTGTTAAAGCAACGCTATTTGGTCAAGGGAGATCCGCCGAGCCCGGTCGATCCCGCGCCGGGCTGCCGGTTCGCGCAGCGCTGTCCGTCCGCAATTGAAAAGTGCCGCAATGTTCTGCCGCAACTCGATTCAGTTGGCGTAAATCATTACGTGGCCTGTCATCGGATCGCCGAACTTTCGCCGCCCATATTCACCCCTTAGCCGCGATGACAGGCCCGGCAGTCGACGTACGCGCCGATCCGATGCTGATCCAGTATCTCACACCCCGGCGGGCCATTTGAGTTTCCCACAATCTGGCGTAAGGTCGCTTTAATCTCACGATTAAACGGTCCATGTAAGGCTTATGAGTTTCAACGAAAATAGCGGTGCTCCGTGGCGCGTAGGCATCCTTTTCTCCCAGACGGGAGTTACTTCCACCGTTGAACAATCTCAGTTGAATGCTACATTGCTCGCCATCGACGAGATTAATTCCAGCGGAGGCGTGCTCGATCGCATGGTGCAGCCGGTCATCTACGATCCGGCGTCCGATCCAAAGCAGTTTCGCAGCCTCGCCGAGCGGTTGTTCCAGGTTGACCGTATCCGGCTCTTGTTCGGCTGCTACATGTCGAGCACGCGCAAAGCTGTCCTGCCGGTTGTCGAAAGCCATCGCGGGTTGCTCTTTTATCCGACACTCTATGAAGGTTTCGAATATTCCCGGCACTGTATCTACACCGGTGCGGCGCCCAATCAGAACTCCCTGCAACTGGCAAAATTCCTGCTGTCGACCTACGGCAATCGCTTTCTGCTGGTCGGATCCAACTATATCTATCCCTACGAGTCCAATCGCCTGATGGCCGATTTCGTGGTGCAGGCCCGTGGCAAGGTTCTCGACGAAATCTACGTCCCGCTCGAATCCGGTCCGCGGGATTTCGAGAAGGTCATCGCGAGAATCAAGAAAACCTCTCCCGACGTCATCTTCTCGACCGTGGTGGGTCGGGGCACCTCGGTTTTCTATGAGGCCTATAGGAGTGCAGGCTTCGATCCGGGCAAGATGCCGATCGCGAGCCTGACGACCAGCGAGGCCGAAGTCGCGGAGATGCATCGCGAGGCGGCTGAAGGTCATATCACGGCCGCGCCGTTCTTTGAGACCTCGTCGTCAGCCTCCGCTCGTCGCTTCGTGGAAAGCTTCAAACGCAAATACGGTCCGGATGCGCCGGTACCGGCGGCTGCAGAAGCTGCCTATTTTCAGGTTCATCTGGCGATGCGCGCGCTCGCGCGCTGCGGGTCGGACGATCCCGAAAGAGTGTTGAAGGAGCTGCGCGATTCTGAATGCGACGCTCCGCAAGGCCGGGTCAGGATCGACCCGGAAAACAATCACACGTATCTGTGGCCGCGGATCGCGCGCCTGGACAAGTTCGGGCGATTCCAGACCGTCTGGAATCCTGGCGTCCGGATCAAGCCGGATCCTTACTGCGTCGTACAGAGCCTTGACGATTGGTCGGCTGACGACCTCCAGACGGTCAACCACTGAGGTTCTGAGCGCGGGAGCAGGCGGTGGCGATCCAAATCCTTCGCGATCTTCGGGGGCTACGCGTCCAGGTGGTTCATCCGCCGGACAATGAACGCGTCAGGCTCGTCGAGCATCTGCGCCGTATCGGCTGCATGGTCGAGACGCAATGGCCTATTCCGGAAAGCTGGACCGATAGTTCCGACGTGATGCTGCTTGCCGTCGAACATGATGTCCGGGGCGAGATTCAGCGCCTGCTGAAATCAAGCGATGGGCTGCGGCCGACACTGATCGCGATCGTAGGCTACGAAGACCCTTCCACACTTCAGTTGGTGCTGGAAGCCGGAGCGGTCGCCGTTATCGAGCGGCCAATCCGCCCCTTTGGTCTGCTCACCAACCTGACGATTGCTCGCAGCATCTGGCTCGAAAAACGCGAAACCGATAAGCGAATTCGTAAACTGGAACGCAAACTCTCCGGCCTTCAGCGAATCCAGAAAGCCAAAGCAGTCCTGATGGATGGCCAGGGCTTGAGCGAAGCCGAAGCTTACGAAAGCATCCGCCGGCAGGCGATGGCGAAACGGTTGTCGATGGATGACATGGCCGCGGCGATCATCCACGCAAATGAACTCTTGCAGTACCGTGCAAAAGATGTTTAGTTTTGTTCCTGACTGCACTGGGACAAAAAAGTTCTGATTGCAGTTTGTGCCGGACCACCAATGATGTTGGTCTGGCTTGGCTAGGTTAGCCCGAGAGATCCGCGAGGATCTGTCGGGCTTTTTTGTTTTGGCGACCGAGAATCGGCACGGATCGGATCAGGTCCGCCGGCCTCGAAGGAATCTGGAATTCTTTAGCTCGAAACAGCGCGCTTTGGCGTGAACGGTATCGGCTTGCCCAGTTGCAACCGGTCATAAGGGGAGTGTCTCTATGTCGATCGATCGGCGTAAATTCTTGAAAAGCAGTTTGCTGGCCACAACCGGCGCGATAGCATCGCCTTACATCATCAGCAGCCCGGTGCGCGCCGCCGGAACGATAGATGTGGGCGTGTTGTTTTCGTTGACCGGTGGCCTGTCGATTATCGAGAAATCGCTTCACGATGCCACCTTGATGGCGATCAGCGAGATCAACGCTGCGGGCGGCGCCAAGGGAATGAAGATCAACGCGATCGTCGAAGACGGCGCTTCGGATCCGAAAACCTACAACGAAAAAGCCTCGAAGCTGGTGATCCAGGATCGCGTGCCGACGGTGTTCGGCTCTTACACCTCGGCGAGCCGCAAGGCCGTTCTCCCGGTCTTTGAGAAGCGCAACAATTTGTATTTCTACCCCACCTACTACGAAGGCTTCGAGTGCTCCAAGAACGTCGTTTACACCGGCGCCGTACCGAACCAGCAGCTCTCGAATTTCATCCCGTGGATCATCAAGACCTTGGGCAAGAAGAAGTTCTTCATCGTCGGGTCGAACTACATTTATCCGCGCGAGATGGCGAAGGTGTCGAAGATCCTGATCGAGAAAAACGGCGGCGAATGGATCGCGGACGAATATCTCGAGCTCGGCCACTCGGAATGGGGCTCCATGGTCAACAAGATCAAGGGTTCCGGTTGCGACGTCGTGCTGTCGAATGTCGTCGGCGATTCGGTCGTCGCCTTCTACCGCGAATATAAAAATCAGGGGCTCACCCACGACAAGCTGCCGATCTGCGCGACCGTCACATCCGAAATCGAGATCGCGGCGATGGGGCCAGAATACGCGGTCGGAAGCTATACCTCGTTTCCGTATTTTCAGGCGATCGATACCGACCGCAACAAGGCCTTTGTCGAGCGCTATCGCGCCTTCGTCAAGGATCCCAAAGCGGTCACCCATCACGCGCTCGAGTCTTCCTATTTCCAAGTCTTCCTGTGGAAGCAGGCGGTTGAAAAAGCAACTGAGGTGACACCAGTCGCGATCAGGGAAGCGGTGAAGGGCCAGGAATTCGACGCCCCGAACGGCCATGTGAAAATCGATCCCGACAACCTGCACACCTACCTGACGCCCCGGATCGCACAGTGGCAGGCGGACGGACAGGGCAAGATCATCGACGCCTACAAGGAGCCGACTATTCCGCTTCCCTACGTGGCCTATGGCGAAACCGAGAGCAATCTGTTCTGCACCGCCAAGGGACTCGATACGTCGAAGCTGAAGATCTGAGGTTGGCGTCAATGCCGTCTGCCGCGCTTCAGGCGCGGCGGACGGGATGATGAGGTTGTCCTGAATGCTCGAAGTCCTGTTTATCGGCCTGAGCCTTGGCTCGATCCTTCTGCTGGTGGCATTGGGTCTCGCCATCACGTACGGCGCGATGGGCGTGATCAACATGGCCCATGGCGAGATGGTGATGATCGGAGCCTATGTCACGGTGCTATCCGGCATTTGGCTCGGGGCCAATATCTTCGTCGCCATCCCGTTGGCGTTTATCGTAACCGCGCTGATCGGCCTCGCCATTGAGCGCGTCATCGTGCGCCGTCTGTACGGTCGCCTGCTCGACACCTTGCTGGCAACCTGGGGCGTTGCCATCCTGATCCAGCAAGCGGTTCGTCTTGAACTGGGTCTTTCGTTCTTCGGAATCCACATCGCGGGACTGGGACCCGGGCTTCAAAACGTCAGCGTTCCGGCCGCGCTGCAAGGGACCTTCATGCTCGGGAGTGTCGAGATCAACCGCTACCGTACTTTCATCATTGTGGTGACCGCCGTGCTGACCGCCGCGACCTGGCTGATCATGTATCGCACCCCGATCGGGACGCAGGTGCGGGCGATCATCCGAAATCCAAAAATGGCGGCGGCTTGCGGCATCGACGTCGCGCGTGTCAACGCTCTGACATTCGCATTCGGCTCCGGCCTTGCAGGTGTCGCGGGTGTGATGATGTCCGGCTTCAAGACGGTTTTCCCCGACATGGGCACCCCGATGGTGGTGGACGGCTTCATGGTCGTCGTGATGGGAGGTGTCGGCAGTCTGCTTGGATCGGTGTTCTCGGCCGGCATTCTCGGCGAGATCGACGGGCTCGTCGCAGCCGGCACCAACGATATCCTGGCCAGAGCGGTGGTGTTCGGCGTGGTGATTACGGTCATTATTCTCAAGCCCAAAGGCCTGTTTTCGCTGAAGGGGCGCTGAGCGATGTCTGACAAGCGCCGCTTCGAAATAGTGATCTATCTGGCGTTCTTCGCGCTCATCATGTGCGCGCCGCTGTTGCTTGATCCGTTCTGGCTCAATCGTATCGCCAAATATCTTGTGTTTGGCATGCTTGGCATCGCAGTGGCGCTGTCGTGGGGCTACGCCGGAATCCTCAACCTCGGGCAGGGTCTGTTCTTCGGCGCCGGAGCGTACATGCTGGCGATGTCGCTCAAGCTTGCCAGCCCGACCAGTCTTCAGCAGGGATCCGACAAACCCGTTCCGGACTTCATGCTGTGGAATGCGGAGCCGGGAGCACCGACCGAATTGTGTTGCATCAACAAGGCATCATTCCTGTGGATTCCGTTCCAGCACCAATGGTTCGGTGTCGTCATGGGATTGGTGGTGCCGGTTGGGATCGCGACGATCATTGGCTCGATCGTGTTCCGCAAGCGTATCGCAGGCGTCTTTGTTTCGATCATCACGCTTGCGCTGGTGCTGCTCGTGCGGCTGGTGGTGATCGATGCTCAGCCCATCACCAACGGCTTCAACGGATTGACGGACCTCGGTTGGTTCAAGGTCGGACAATTTGAGTTCGATCCTTACATCGTTCCTACCTATTATTTTGTCGCCGTCGCTCTCTGCCTGGTCCTTGCGGCGGCGAGACTGCTGATCGAAACCCGGGCGGGTCTTATCCTCCAGGCGATACGTGACGACCAGAATCGGGCGCGCTATCTCGGCTTCAACGTGCCGGTCTATCAGACGTTCTTCTTCGCCGTATCGGCAGGGATCGCAGGCCTCGCCGGCATGTTTTACGTCGTGGTGTCGGAGTTTGCCTCACCCACTTTCATGGACCTCACGTTCTCCATCACGATGGTGGTGTGGGCCGCGGTCGGCGGGCGTTCCTCGGTGCTTGGCGCCTGCATCGGCGCCATCGTGATCAACATGATTTCGGCGACGGTCAGCGAGACCGCGGGTTTCGCCGAAGCATGGAAGGTGATCATCGGTTTGATCTTCGTCCTTGTCGTCTTGTACCTGCCGCGGGGCTTCGCAGGGCTCGCGCACGATCTGGTCGATCGTTTCATCGCCCGCCGCAACGCGCCATCACAACGAACGGTCGAGGTTTCAGATGCCTCGCAACTGGCGGAGTAAACGTGATGGCTGAGATCGCGCTTACAATCGATGGGCTCGGCGTCGACTTCGGTGGCTTCAAGGCGGTCAACGGTGTGTCCCTGACGATCGAGGAAGGCGAACTGCGAGTCTTGCTCGGTGCCAATGGCGCCGGAAAGACGACCCTGATGGATCTCGTGAGCGGCAAGACGAAGAGCACGGAAGGCCGGGTCTTTTTGCACGACACCGATATCACCAACTGGGAAGAGCATAAAATCGCGCGTGCCGGCGTCGGACGAAAGTTCCAGATCCCGAGCGTCTTTAAAGACCTGACGGTACGCCGCAATCTTGAAGTCGCGAGCTGCCGTAACCCCAGCGTGCCGGCCAATTTGTGGTTCGGCTTCAACAAGCAGGCCCGGGAGGATGTCGACCGCGTGCTAGAGCTAACCGGCCTGACAGAGGAGTCAGACCGGCTGGCCGCCTATCTCAGCCACGGTCAAACCCAGTGGCTCGAGCTGGGCCTTCTGATCACACAAAATCCAAAAGTGATTTTGCTCGATGAACCTACCGCGGGCATGACGCAGGCGGAAACCCACAAGACGTCGGAGATCGTCAACAGCCTGAAGGGCAAGCACACTCTCGTCGTCGTCGAGCACGACATGGCGTTCGTGCGCGAGATAGCCGAGCGCATCACCGTCCTGCATCTCGGACAGGTTCTCGCCGAGGGCAACGTGGAGCAGATCGAGACTAATCCAAAAGTACGCGAAGCCTACCTCGGATCGAAGGGGATCGGCTGATGCTAAAACTGGCCAACGTCGACAGTTATTATGACCGCAGCCACATCCTGCATGCCGTGTGTCTGGATATCCCGATCGGAGAAGTGACTGCAATACTCGGCCGCAACGGCACCGGAAAGACCACGCTGCTCAAGACGCTGATGGGTCTCACCGACCGGATGGAAGGACGAATCAGTCTGAACGGAATTGAAATCGGAAAGGATCCGACCTTCCGCCGCGCCCGTGCCGGGATAGCCTATGTTCCCCAGGGCCGCGAGATCATTCCGGATTTTACCATCCGGGAGAATATCCTGATGGGCGCCTTCGCGCGCACCGACGGCAAACGGCAGATTCCGGAATTGGTGCCGGAGCTGTTTCCCTATCTCATGGACAATCTCGAACGCGCCGGCGGCGTTCTTTCCGGCGGGCAGCAACAGCAACTCGCGATCGCCCGCGCGCTGGCTTCCGATCCCAAGATCATTCTGCTCGACGAGCCGAACGAAGGCATCCAGCCGTCCATCGTCGAGGAAATCGAAGCGATCATTATTCGTCTTAACCGGGAAGTCGGCCTGACCGTCGTTCTGGTCGAGCAGAACGTTTCATTTGCGCGCCAGGCATCTCACCGCTTCGCCATGATGGAGAAAGGCCGGGTTGTCGTCTCCGGCGCGATCTCCGAACTGAGCGATGAAATGGTCCATCGGCATATGGCGGTGTGATGCCAATCAATTTGGGAGCGAGTCCGTAAGAGTGCCGAGGCTAGAAAAAATCCTAATCGTCAATCAACCGCAAGGAGAGCAAGATGCTACACGGCGATATTTCATCGAGCAATGACACGGTCGGCGTCGCCGTCGTGAATTACAAAATGCCTCGCCTTCACACCAAAGCCGAGGTGCTGGCCAACGCCAAAAAGATCGCCGACATGGTCGTCGGCATGAAGACCGGTTTGCCCGGAATGGATCTCGTGATCTTTCCGGAATATTCGACCCACGGCATCATGTACGACTCCAAGGAGATGTACGAAACCGCGTCGGTCGTGCCCGGCGAGGAGACCGAGATTTTCGCGGAAGCCTGTCGCAAGGCAAAGGTCTGGGGCGTCTTTTCGCTGACCGGCGAGCGTCACGAGGAGCATCCGAAGAAAGCGCCCTACAACACGCTCATCCTGATGAATGACAAGGGCGAGGTGGTTCAGAAGTATCGCAAGATCATGCCATGGGTGCCGATCGAGGGCTGGTATCCCGGCAACTGCACCTACGTTTCCGAGGGACCCAAGGGCCTCAAGGTCTCGCTGATCATCTGCGACGACGGCAATTATCCGGAGATCTGGCGCGATTGCGCGATGAAGGGCGCCGAGCTGATCGTTCGCTGTCAGGGCTATATGTACCCGGCCAAGGATCAGCAGGTTATCATGGCGAAGGCGATGGCGTGGGCGAACAATACCTATGTAGCCGTTGCCAACGCCGCCGGCTTTGATGGCGTCTATTCCTATTTCGGCCACTCGGCGATCATCGGCTTCGACGGCCGTACGCTAGGTGAATGTGGCGAAGAGGAATACGGCATTCAGTACGCCCAGCTTTCGAAGATGCTGATCCGCGACGCACGCCGGACCGGGCAATCCGAAAATCATCTCTTCAAGCTGGTACACCGTGGCTATACCGGCATGATCAATTCCGGCGAAGGCGACCGCGGCGTCGCGGCATGCCCCTATGAGTTTTATTCGAAATGGATCGCCGATCCCGAAGGCACACGTGAAATGGTGGAATCCTTTACGCGAACGACCGTGGGAACCGACGAAGCTCCCATTGAGGGGATTCCGAACAAGGTCGCCGCTCATCGCTGAGCCAGGGCGAGAAGCTTAGCGCCGGCGTTCTTGCGCCGGCGCTAAGGGCGGGGGCGAAGCCTTTATGATCGTCGGCCGGCCTCCACGGAGGCCGACCCGCTTTCCGGCATGAACCAGACAACAAGGGCAATTCGCCATGAGTCTCGATTACGAAGTCTACAATCTGGGTGACGTCAAGCTGCAGCGCGGCGCGACGCTGCGCGACTGCAAACTGGCTTACAAAACGTTCGGTACTCTCAGTCCGAACAAAGACAACGTAATCATCTATCCCACCTGGTATTCGGGTCAGCACTACGACAATGAATGGCTGGTCGGCGATGGCCGTGCACTCGATCCGAAGAAATACTTCATCATTATCCCGAATATGCTCGGCAACGGCCTGTCATCGTCACCGAGCAACACGCCGGAGCCCTACAACGGCCCGCGCTTTCCGCAGGTGACGGCCTGTGACAACGTGCGTGCGCAGCACCGTCTTGTCACCGAGAAGTTCGGCATCGAGCATATCCGGCTCGTGACCGGCTGGTCGATGGGTGCGCTGCAGACTTTCCATTGGGGCGCGCTCTATCCCGGCATGATGGACCTGATCGCGCCATTCTGCGGTTCGGCGAAGTGTTCGCGTCATAACTTCGTCTTCCTGGAGGGCGTCAAGGCCGCACTTACCGCGGATGCGGCATGGAAGGAAGGCTGGTACACTGAGAAGCCGCAACGCGGTTTGCGCGCGGCGGCACGGGTCTATGCCGGCTGGGGTTTTTCGCAAGCGTTCTATCGCCAGAAGCTGGATATCGAGGCACTGGGCTACTCCTCGCTTGAAGATTTTCTGGTGGCGTTCTGGGAAGGGTTCTTCCTGCCGAAGGATCCAAACAATCTGCTGACCATGCTCTGGACCTGGCAGAACGGCGACATTGGCGACAACGAACTCTACAACGGCGACTTCGAGGCGGCGCTCGGCGCCATCAAGGCCAGGGCCTATGTCATGCCTGGCCAGACCGATTTGTATTTTCCGCCGGAGGATAGTGAGTTCGAGGTGGCGCATATGCCGAACGCCAAATTTGTCCCCGTTCCCTCTGTCTGGGGCCACTTCGCCGGGGGCCCCGGCACCAATCCGAAAGACGTCGAATTCATCGATGCGAAGCTGAAGGAGCTTCTTGCATCGTAAGCGCCCAGCGCTGGAATGAATGTTCCGGCCCTTTGTTTCCCGGAAAGGATTATCTGAGCAATGCTGCGTATCGATCATGTCTTGGGCAGCCGCCTGGAACCCGCTTTCTCGGAGGAGATTCATCGCCTCGAGCATCGCGGTGCGGTCGATGTGGTCAATATCCCGGCGACCGATTTGGCGCGACGTCGGCTGCTGGCGACAACGCGGGCGGGCGAGGAACTCGCGATCGCGTTGCCGCGGCACCAGAAGCTGTTCGACGGCGCGGTCCTGTTGATCGATGGCGAACGCGCGATCGTCGTTCGCGCGGCCACGGAGCGGTGGATGCGCCTCGAACCCCGCTCGATCAGCGATGCAATCGAACTCGGCTATCACGCCGGAAATCTTCATTGGCGTGTTCGCTTCCAGGGCGAGGTTCTATTTGTTGCGCTGGAAGGCCGGCCCGAAGACTATACCGCGCGTCTTGGCGAGATGATTTCGGGGCGCCGCGTCGGCGTCAGCATTCTGGATGAAGAAGAGCGCCACGAGGATACTGACGAAGACCTATCGGCCGGCGATCACCATTATCATCACGATGGTCATTCGTGATGCTGTCGGTGCTGCAGGCGATCTGGCAAGCCGATGGAGCTTTTCCGAGTGGATCTTTCGCGTTCTCCTATGGTGTCGAGGGTGTTATCGCGCTGCGCCCCAAATTGAACGGGGCGGCGCTTGCCGAATTGACGGCCGCGATCCTTCGGCTGCGCTGGCTGACATGTGACCGGGTCGCGCTGATAAAAGCCTTCCGTATCGCCGGAGATCTCGACGCGCTGGCGAAAATCGATCATGAGCTGGAAACCTCGACATTCGGCAGCACGATGCGCGAGGGCTCCCGGCGCAACGGCGGATCTTTTCTGGCGTCGCATGCGAGGCTTGGCGACGCGACGGCGCTGCGGCTGCGCGAAGCCGTCCGCTCCAGCGTCTGTCTTGGCCACATTGCGGTCATGCAGGGGGCTGTCTGGCAGGCGATGGGCCTTGACGAAATGCTGGCGCAGCTTGCCTCCGCCTACAGCGTGGCTTCTGGCGTGACCGCTGCGGCCGTGCGGCTTGGCGCGATCGGCGCGCTGGAAGGCCAGAAGGTCCTGCGTGGCTGCCTTCCCATGATCGAGACCTTGGTTGCGCAGCCGGTTCCACATGATGCCGAACTGTCGAGCTTTATTCCATTTCTCGAGATCGCCGCCGCACGGCATGCGCGCGCCGATCTTCGCCTTTTTTCCAACTGAGAGCCTCGACAATGCTGCTGACACCCACCGAGCTCGAACGTCTGACCATCTTTACCGCGGCCGAGCTGGCTCGGCGGCGACGTGCCAAGGGACTCAAGCTGAACTATCCCGAAGCGGTTGCCATCATCACCGACGAAATCCTTGAAGGCGCGCGAGAAGGACGCTCGGTTGCCGATCTGATCGGATATGGATCGACTATTCTTTCGACCGATGATGTGTTGCCGGGCATCGCCGCAATGATGAACATCATTCAAGTGGAATGCGTATTTCCCGATGGCACCAAGCTGGTGACGGTCCACGAGCCGATCCGCCCGGCGCCTGGCGCGCAGGCTGATCTCGAACATCCCGGCCGTATTACTGCAGCCGACGGCAGCATCGATCTCAATGCGGGCCGTCGCTCGGTTACATTGAAAGCCTGCAACACCGGCGACCGGCCGATCCAGATTGGTTCGCATTTTCATTTCTTCGAGGTCAACAAGGCTATGGAGTTCGACCGGGCGGCCGCGTTCGGCATGCGCCTTGATATCCCTGCCGGCACGGCGGTGCGCTTCGAACCCGGGGCATGGAAGGAAGTAACGCTCGTGGCCCTGGGTGGCCGGAGCGAATTGACGGGCCTGAACAATCTCACGAATGGATCAAGCTCGGACACCGCCGTGCGCGATGGCGCGCTCGAACGGGCGAAGATGCGCGGCTTCAAAGGGGCATAACAGGATGGCGAGCATCGACCGCCGCGATTACGCGGCGCTTTACGGCCCGACCACGGGTGATTCGGTTCAGCTCGGCGACACCGCGCTCACGGCGGTTATCGAAAAGGACCACGCCGTCTATGGCGACGAATGCCTGCACGGTGGCGGCAAAACCCTTCGTGACGGGATCGGCATGGCCGGCATCACCAGCGCTGAAGGAGCACTGGATTTCCTGCTTTGCAATGTCGTCATCATCGATCCGGTTCTCGGAATCGTCAAAGGCGACCTTGGCATTCGCCACGGTCGCATCGTCGGGATCGGAAAGGCCGGTAATCCGGCCATCATGGACGGCGTCGATCCGCGCCTGATCGTTTCGACCGGCACCACGGTGCGCGACTGCGAAGGGCTGATCGCGACGCCGGGCGCGATTGACGTTCATGTCCACTTCGACAGCGCCGGCCTTGTCGAGCATGCGCTGGCGAGCGGCATTACCACCATGATTGGCGGCTCGCTCGGGCCGATTACCGTGGGGATCGATTCCGGCGGTCCCTTCAACACGGGGAAAATGCTGCAGGCGGCGGAAGCGTGGCCGATGAATTTCGGCTTCCTGGGGCGCGGCAATTCGCATCGCGTGCCGCCGCTGGTGGAACAGCTCGAGACCGGCGTGATGGGGCTGAAGCTTCACGAGGATTGGGGCTCAATGCCGGCGGCGATCGACACCTGCCTGCGCGTGGCCGATGAGCATGATTTTCAGGTGCAGATCCACACCGATACGTTGAACGAATCCGGTTTCGTCGAGGACACGCTGGAAGCGATCGGCGGCCGCACCATCCACATGTACCATACCGAGGGTGCCGGCGGCGGCCACGCGCCGGACATTATCCGCGTCGCCGGCGAGATGCATTGCTTGCCATCGTCGACCAATCCCACCAATCCCTTCACGGTAAATACCTTCGACGAACATCTCGACATGACGATGGTGTGCCATCACCTCAATCCGGCCATCCCTGAGGACGTGGCGTTCGCGGAAAGCCGTATTCGCAGACAGACCATCGCGGCCGAGGATGTGCTGCACGACATCGGCGCCATCTCGATGCTTGGCTCCGACAGCCAAGGCATGGGCCGCATCCACGAGGTCATCTGCCGCACCTGGCAGTTGGCATCGAAGATGAAAGAACAGCGCGGGGCGCTGCCGGAGGATCGCGCGGGTTTCGCTGACAACGCCCGCATTCTCCGCTACATTGCCAAATATACCATCAACGCTGCACGCACGTTCGGGGTCGCCGACCACATTGGTTCGCTGGAAGATGGCAAGCTTGCGGATATCGTGGTTTGGCGACCTGCCTTTTTCGGCATCAAGCCTGAACTGGTGATCAAGGGCGGCTTCATCGCATGGGGTGCGATGGGCGACAGCGCAGCCTCGCTGATGACCTGCGAGCCGATATTGATGCGTCCGCAATGGGGCGCATTTGGCAGAGCGCCCGCCGCCTTGTCAGCGTGCTTCGTGCATCCGCTGGCGATCGCGCGCGACCTGGCCGGCGAACTTGGCCTTGCCAAGCGGATGCTTCCGGTCGCAGGCACACGAAAATTGTCGAAGCGCGACATGCTGTGGAATGACGCCTGCCCAAAGATCACCGTCGATCCGGAGACCTTCAATGTGTTCGTCGATGGCGTACTTGCCACTTGCGAACCGGCGCGCGAAGTTCCGCTCGCACGCCGCTACATGCTGAGGTGACCGGATGCGGCACGCTGTCGAAGAGAAGAACCCGGCGTCCGCGATGGTAACGCCGGCGGCCCGGGTGGGAATTGGAGGACCGGTCGGATCGGGCAAGACCGCGCTGATCGAGGCGCTTATCCCGGAACTGCAACGTCGAGGCGTCGATCTTGCCGTGGTCACCAACGATCTCGTCACCAAGGAAGATGCCGAACGTTTGCGCCGCTCCGGGCTGATTGATCCTTCGCGCGTATCCGCCGTCGAAGCCGGAGCCTGCCCGCACACCGTGATCCGTGAGGATCCAACCTTGAATATCGCAGCCGGCGACGATCTTGAAGCCAGATTTCCCGGCGTTGAATTGATCCTGTTCGAGTCGGGCGGCGACAATCTCGCTTCGACCTTCTCGCTTGACCTTGTCGACTGGTGGATATTCGTGATCGACGTCGCGGGTGGTGGCGATATCCCGCGCAAAAGGGGACCAGGGCTGTTGCGGTGCGATTTGCTCGTCGTCAACAAGATCGATCTGGCGCCGTATGTGGGAGTCGAGCTTGCGCCGATGCTGGCCGAGGCCAGGCAGGTTCGCGCCAACCGCCCGATTATCGCAACCAACGCGCGATCCGGCGTCGGAATCCGGGAGGTTGCCGATGCAATCCTTGCCGCTGTCCTGTTCCGGGTTTGACGCCGGCCGCGCGGCGGAAGTTCTACTGGTCGCGGAACTGGCTGGCGGACGAACGGTGCTGCGCCGTCAACATGTCGGCTATCCGTTCCACATCACGCGTGCGTTCCAGCTCGACCGGATGCGGCCCGATCTTGCGACGCTCTATCTCCAGTCAGCGTCCGGTGGGCTTTACGCAGCCGACCGGCTGACGCTTGACTTAACGGTCGGCGCCGGTGCGGCGCTCAATCTCACCACGCAGGCTTCCACCGTCGTTCATGACGGGCGCGGGGAGGGGGCAATGATGCGCCAGTCCGTGACGGTGAAGGACCACGCGTTTTGCGCCATTATTTCGGATCCTTACGTGCTGTTTCCGGGTGCCGATCTGCACATCGGAACGATTGCGACCGTCGCTGTCGATGGCATCCTCATCATGGCCGAGGGGTTCGCCGTGCACGACCCGCACCATCGTGGCGGGACATTCGCGCGATTTTCAACGGAGACCCGCATCATGCGGCCCGACGGAAAGCGGGTGGTGGTTGACCGTGGCAGCGTTCGCGGCTCCGACCTGTCCGGAACCTGCGATGCGCTTGGCGGCATGAGCGCTGCATGTTCGGTTCTCGTGATCGCTCCGCTTGAACGGCTGGCTGATATCGCGGAGATCGAGGCGGCGGCGGATGGATGCGGATGTCTTGCCGGGGTAACTGCAGCACCGAGCCAGGCCGGGCTTGCGATGCGGTTGTTGGCGCCGGACGGCGGCACGCTGGTTCGCGGCATCGAGGTCGTGTTCCATGTGGCGTCTCGTGCCGCGCTCGGCGTCGACCTGGCACCGCGCCGCAAATGAATGAAATCTGGATGTTTGATCGAGGAGGATGGTTTCGAAGAGCCGTTCCCACTATGCGCTAATGCAGCCAGCGGGTCCGGATCATGCGCTAGCGTCGGGCCAGGCGAAAATAGAGTTCGGACAGCCGCGCCGGCAAATCCTCGACACGAGGCACCAGCATTGTATTGCCGCGCCCGAAAATACGCACCGCCGAATTCATGGCACCCGATCCCAGCACCACGCCGAATCCGTCGATGCCGCGCGCCCGCAATCCGATCGCGGCACGACGCGCATCCTCAACAAGCTCGAGCGGATCGGCGACGTCGATGTCGGATGGCTCGCCGTCAGTCAAGACGATGACGAGTTTCCGGAAGCTGCGGGCGTGGCTGATGAGTTCGCCAGCGTGGCGAAGCGCGGTACCGAGCCGAGTCGACAGGCCGGACGACAACGCAGCCAGCCGCCCCATGCACGCGCGGTCATAAGGTTCATTGAAGGCTTTGACCGTCGTCATCTCGACGTCGTCGCGCCCATCGGACGCAAAGGCGAGCATGCTGAAGGGGTCGCCGAGCGCGCTCATGGCCTCGGCGAGAACCGCGACCGCAAGGCGCTCGACGTCGAGAATGGAGGCGCCGGACGCGAGCCGGTCGCGGGTTGATTCCGAGATATCGAGCAGCAGCAGGACCGCAAGATCGCGGTGCTTCGAAGTGGTGGTACGAAAGATGCGTGGATCGGGCTCTTGACGCATTCGCAACGCAATCCCGGCTTCGAGCATGGCATCGACGTCGAGATCGTGGCCATCAAGTTGTCGTTTCAACCGGATCGCTCGGCCGACACGCACGCCGCGGACGAGACGGCGGATTCGATTGCGCAGTACATCGGCGCGATCGAGCGCTTCTTCCACAAGGCGCGGGTCGCCGGGACGTGCGGCGACCTCGCGCACGGTGGTCCACTCCGGCCGTTCGACGCCGTGGGCGCGGTCCCATTCGGGATATTTCGCAATCACAATACCGCGCCGGTCCGGCGCGACCGGGCGCGCGCGGCCGACCTTGCTATCGTCCTCCAGCACATTCGGACGGAGCGAGGTCTGGTCCGGATCGTCTCGTTGCTCGACACGCGCCGCGTCGACGGCAAGATCGAGCGATTCCCCAGAGGTAGGCGCGTCATCGCCGAAGTCCCACAGGCCGAGACCGTCGTCGCGATAGACCGGCTCGACGACATAGATCCTGGCGTTGAACTGGACGCGCATCTGGCCGAGATCGTTGCCCAGCAACATGCCGACCTCGCGGCTGATGGCTGCGTCCTCAAGACGCGGCAATCGGTTTTCGAACATCTCACGCCCTTTGGCGATGAAGCTGTCGTCGTCGCGATACGACGGATCGAACAAGGCGCGGGCCAGCCGCGCCAACAAGGTGGGAGCCGTGGCGACGCCGGCCGGCACCGCGACATGGTAGGGTGACCATAGCTTGCGCAATCCCGGCAATTGGTGCATCGCCAGCCACTCGATGCGGGCGTCCTCGATCAAGGTGACAAGCGCGATCTGTAGCGGTTTCAGGGTTCCGACGGGGAAGCGGGTCCCGCCAAACACGAGATGCGCCTGGGCGTGAGCGGCCGCCGCTTTGTACAGGGCGTAGGCGGCGTCGCCCTGTACGCCCCGATAGACATCCGGCAGACGGATCAGCGGTCCCGCGATCCCGGCACGGCGTTGCGGCGCCTGACCTGTATCGCCGGAAAAACTCCGCAGCAGAGGAGGCCGACCCCATAGTGACGTTACGAACGCTTTGGTCTGGCGTTCGGTTTCGGCGAAGCCGATGCCGACCGATGCTCGCTCAACCAGCCGCCGTGCAAGCTCATCCTGCAGCGTGAAGAACTTAAGTCGTCTGCGCCGGTCGCCGGCTGCCAGCTTCAAACCGGCCGCAACGAAATTCTCGAAGGCGTTGATATTACCCGCAGAAAGGATTTCTCCCATCCTTGATGCGGCAGCCTCCACCGATTCAGGGGCCTGCAGCGCAAGCTCGTCCATGGTTCGCCACCAGCGTGCCAGGCCGGTATCGGCACCGAGGAATCGGCGCGCGATGCCGACAGAGACGATGGTGGCAGAAGCCGCCTGCGCGCCCGCGTGGCGGCAAACATTGGCGGCTGTGTGTGCCGCCACGATCAGGGATGTGATACCTTCTTCGGTCGGCTGGCTCCGGCTGATCTCCCAGAACGCGACCAGGCAGGAAGGACCGGCGTTGACGTCGGCCAGCGCCAACACGCCCGCCGCCCAGCCCTCGAGTTCGTCGGCATCGAAACGAGCCGCGAGATTGTCCCACGCGATCCGGAATAGCGGCTTCAACACATCACGCTGTCGCATCAGCAAATGAAGTCGGCGCACGGCGCCGTCGGGTTGGGCTGGAATGAGCCGCAGCGACGCTGACCGGACGACGGCACTCACGGGATGCAAGCCTCGATAGCTGCACTGAGCGCTTCGCGAATATCGTGATTGTCGGTGATCGGCAGAACGATGCTTGAACGGACCGCGGCCTCGAGCGGCAGGCCGGCACGCATCAGACGTCCGGCATGGATCAGCATGCGTGTCGAGGCGCCTTCGTCGAGGCCGTGGCCTTGAAGGTTGCGGGACCGTTCCGCGATGGCCACAAGGGTCCCGGCGAGTTCGATATCTGTTCCGGCCTCGCGCGCTACGATCGCGGCTTCAACCGCCGGTGGCGGATAGCTGAAATCGATCGCGAGAAAGCGCTGCTTGGTTGATTCCTTCAGGTCCTTTACCGCGCTCTGGTAGCCGGGATTGTAGGAGATCGTGAGCTGGAAGTCGGCGTGGGCCGGCACGATCTCGTTATGTTTCTCCAGCGGCAGGATGCGCCGCGCATCCGTCAACGGATGGATCACAACCGTGGTGTCTTGCCGGGCCTCGACGATTTCATCGAGATAGCAGATCGCGCCATATCTCACCGCCATCGTCAGCGGGCCGTCGTGCCAAACCGTGCCATCGGGCTCCAGCAGGTAGCGGCCGGCAAGATCGGAAGCGGTCATGTCTTCGTGCGCGGCGACCGTCACCAAGGGTTTTGCCAGGCGCCAGGCCATATGCTCGACGAACCGGGTTTTGCCGCACCCGGTCGGCCCCTTCAACATCACGGGCAGACGCTCGGCAAAAGCGGCCTCAAACACCGCGATCTCGTCGCCTACCGGCTGGTAGAACGGTTCTGAGCGAATTCTGTAGGCGTCGAGGTTCACGCGCATCTCCACGAATTATGCGTGGGGAAGGGCCGCCCGCTAACGCGAAGACCTCCGTCCCTCCGCAGTGGGTTCGGCAAGCATCGCCTTATGGACGCGCCACAGCCTTGGAGCGCGCGAGCAGGCGTTCGTAAAACGCCTCGCAGCCATTAGACTGCCAATCATGATTTTACACAAGCGATCCCAGGATGAAAAAGCAGGATCGGGCTATTTTGAAGGCGATTTTAGAGACCGCGGCTTCCACCGAGGATGCCGATCCAAGGGTGAAGCGGCCTGATAAATCGAAAGATCAGAGCTCGCTGGTTATGCCCAGCGGGGTGACGCATTCGTGGCCGAAGCGGACGTCCAGGATTTCAAGGCGACGCGGCGCATCTACCATTGTGAGGGACCCGCATGAGCGCATCGGGTAGATGCGAAAGCAGGGGAATGACGCCGACCGATCGATGCCACATACGACTTTTCGTTCATATTCACTCCTTCGTCCACTTGGCGATCGGTTCAGCCGTGTTGCTGCGTGCTGTTCGGATGTGCGGTCGAACTGGTTACGGCCTGCAGGATCATTCCGACGACCAGTTCCGGCGCGGTGATCAGCGATGCATGATCGACCTTTTCCGAGCGAATCCGCGCGCCCATCCGGCGTGCTAGAAATAGCTGTGTCGCCGGATTGATTATCCGATCCTCTTCAGCGACGAGGTACCATGAAGGCTTTGCCTTCCATGCCGGTTTCGGAGCCTTTTCCTGGATAGCTGCGACTGCAATGGGACGCTGCGTCGCCGCGAGAAGCGCCGCCTGCTCGGGTCGTGCGTGCTGACACCAGGCAGCGCTAAATCGATCGTCAGGCATCCAAAGGAAACCATGACTATCAGGAGTGAGCTTCGGCGCCTCCGGAGACGCCTTGTCGCGATAAAATACTTCGGCGACTGTTTCACCTTCGTCCGGAGAGAGAGCCGAAATAAAGACCAGCGACCGAACTCTTTCGTTGGTGCTCGCGCCTATCACGGCGCCGGCATAGGCATGCGCAACAAGGACCACCGGCCCATCGGTTCGCTCCAGCGCACGCTCAAGCGCCGCAGCATCGTCCGATAGTGATGTTAGCGGGATCGGAGCCGCTATTGTCTTCAGGCCCCTGGACTGCAGCGGCGTAATGACATGCGCCCAGCTGGAACCGTCTGCCCAAGCGCCGTGGACCAGAACGACGGTGGCGTTCATTTCCGCAGCTTTCGATTTGTTGGTCGTGTCTTGGACGACTTTCTTGGCCGAGCGAGGATGTGCAGCCGCCAGAGCGGTCATGCCCAGCTGCGCGGCGGCAACTGTCATGGCCGCCGTGCCAAAAAAAAGTCGACGACCGTGGTTGATTTCGTCAGACATGACTTCTCCGTTCTTTGGGCGGTCAGCGCAGTTCACGCTTCCGTACGTTGGACCTCCTGTTATTCGGAAATGCGGTCAAATTGGTTACAGCCTGGAGGATCGTTCTGGCGAACAATTCTTGGTTCGTTGAGCGGCGGGCATGGTCAATCTTTTCTACTTGAATCCTGCAACCCAGATCGCGCAACAAAAATAGCTGTTCAACCGGCGAAGTTTAGCCCCGATGGAATCGTTTGGCGCCATCGCGTAGGCCAGATGTCTGAAACTCATTCAGCAGGAACGGTTTAAACACGCTAATCCCGCGAAAGCGTGTTTCCGCGAAGGCGCTAATGTTCGTTAGAGGGTCATCATTGAAGGGGGCGTTTGCAAATAGCGACGCACTAACCTTGAAGGAGATCACAAATGACGGACAAAACAAGCATCGGGCGTCGTACCTTCGTCCAGGCAATTACTGCAGCTTCCGGCGCTGCTCTGTCGTTGGCGCTTCTGTCGCAACGCGCCGCCGCTCAACCCGCTGGCAACGCCACACCGGCTAATTCCGATCACTTTGATACGGCGGAGATCAAGACCGGCGACAACACTATTTTCATCAGGCGGTACGGAAAAGGATCCCCGCTGCTCATGGTTCATGGGTTTCCTCGAACCAGCTTGATGTGGCGCTACGTGGCGCCACAGCTCGCCAGCGACCACACCGTGATTTGCGTCGATCTCCGCGGCTATGGCCGCAGCGGGGTGCCCGCGTCCGCTGAGGATCATTACCCGTATACAAAGCGAGCGATGGCGAAGGAACTTGTCGCCGTGATGGATAAACTCGGGTTCTCCAAGTTCGATCTCGTCGGACACGATCGTGGTGGTCGTGTCTCGTACCGCCTTGCGCTGGATCACCCGGAACGGGTGCAACGTCTCGCAGTGTTTGATGTCATCCCGATCTCAGAGGGGTGGGGGCACGCCGATGCAAGGTTCGCCATGACCTATTGGCCGTGGATTCTTCTCTCGCAGAAGGCCCCGCTTCCGGAAAAATACCTCCTGGGTGCGCCAGGCGCGGTATTTGACAATCCGTTTGGCCAAGGCTCGTTCGGCCCCGAAGTAAGAGCGGAGTACACAGAAATGTATCGAGATCCGGCTCGGGTGCATGCGATCTGTGAGGAGTACCGGGCGGCCGCAACCCTGGATATCGAGCATGACAAGGAGGATCAGAAAGAATCGCGGCGTATCACCTGCCCGATGCTGCATCTGTGGTCTGCCGGCGGTCCACTCGATACCTTCTACGAACGGGATGGTGGCGCATTGGGAATCTGGCGGAAGTGGGCCGACAATGTGCATGGACAGGCCATGAAGGGAGGCCACTTTTTTCCCGAGGAAAACCCCACGGAGACAACGGAGATTCTAACCAAGTTCCTGTCGGCCTGATCTTCGAAGGCAGGGCATTGCCTCAGGTTACGATGGCCGTGGTGATGCTAATTCATGCCTTCAGTCATGCGCGCGGATAGTTCTGCAAGCGGAGGTGCGGACAACGTTCGAACTGAGATGACGTGTGCATGCCTCAACGCGTCATTGCGCGAAAGATCCGCGTATCAGGTCTGGATATAACCTAATAGGACTCGGCTGACGCGACGCCGAGTTCCCGCGGGGCGCAGTTTCAGGTCGTCTTGCCGATTAGACCAACAGACGGCGCGAGCGCTCATGCTTGATATTTCTCTTGGCAGGGTTTCAATACCGAACCCCGCAGCTTGCTTTGCTCGATTGCCGCAGACTGCCATACCATCGTCGCCCATGGCGCGTCTCCGACCGATGAAAAGAAACGCGCAGTTTGGCCCCTTGCAGGCCCTCACCCAGGTGGCGAGTAAAGGCGAGCGAGACCGTTAGGGGTGATCAGGTTATCCGACTCTGTCCTTCGAAGTGAACGCATTCGACCGACGCAGAAGCCATCCATCCACCGACAGAGGCCCGCTTCCTCCGATGACAAGTGCGGCGATGCAAGCCAGGTAGAGAAGATCGGTTTCGTACCCCGGTTGCCCGAAGTGCGCACCGCTGGGTGTGATTTCCAGGAGTTTTATGGATGAAAACCCATATTGAAGATGCACCGTGAAGATCGCGACCAGCAAAACAATGGCCATGGGAACGCTGACAATCGGAACGAGCGCTCCGACGATGACGAACATGCCCCCGACGATCTCAGTAGCGATCGTGATCCAGGCCATTAAGTACGGCATCGGTACCCCCATGGCGTGAAGAAGACCGGTAAAGTTATCTGGGCCACGCAGCAGCTTTGCGAACCCATGGGCGCAGAACCCATAGCCCACGATCAGCCGCAGTGGCAGCGGCGCCCAATGCGCTATCATTGGCGAGACAACAACTCGGCGATAGAGGGTTATAATGGCGGCATCATGGGCAGTGGATTTGCATCTTGCGTCGCGCGTGCTCATGCTTGCGTCTCACGTTTCAGGGGCTCCGGAAATTGCGACGAGCTGGAAATTACTGCTCTTGATGGAAGTCACCGCGGGTGCGGGCCTCCGTAGTAACGCCATGGGGACCCACCCTCGTTGGGGGCAGTTACGGGTTGCAAACGTGATGCTGTTTGATCGTAGGCGAGTGCGGAATTAAAATCGCTTCGCGCACCAGCAGTCCTGTTTTGCACATTCAGCCTGGCCTTACTCGGCCCATGGTTCTTATCCGTTATCGTCGAGCCTGCGAAGGCGCTCGCGGACATCGCCGCAAGCGACGAGAGAAGTGAAATCGCGAGAAGAATTGTCTTTAACATGGTCCGGCTCCATCAATGTATGAAGCGAGTGATTGCGCTCCTGATGATGAGTTCGGAGCAATCGTCCGGTGGTTACAGGCTCACGCTGACGTGAAACGAATCACCTTAGTTTTCGCCGCAAGAGCCCCGAAATTGGAAAAGGCGCCCGGTCACTCCGCGCCGTTGGTGGTCAACCTTCGACGCGTTTGGAGCTATTTGCTGTTGAAGCGGTTTTTCGGCTTGGGTAGGCCGAGACGGTCGCGGAGCGTCCCGCTTGCGTACTCTTTGCGCGTCAAGCCTCGGCGCTGCAACTCCGGCACAACGAGTTCCGCGAAGTTCAGCCAGTCGTCGGGCAGAAGCGGGAACATCAGATTGAAGCCATCCGCCGCGCCCGCCACGTACCAAGCCTCCATCTCATCGGCGATCTCCGTTGGCGTTCCAGCCATTACTGGGCCCGTGCCCGCATTCGAAATACGCCGGGCTATTTCGCGGATGGTGAGGTTCTCCTTTGCGAAGGCCTCCAGTCTTTCCAAATTCGTCCTTTGACCATCATAGGTCGACACGTCGGGCAATGGCGGCAGGGGGCCATCAACCGGATAGGCCGACAAGTCTATGCCGCACCAACTCGATACCAGATCCACGCCAACCCGATCGGGCACCAGTGTTTCCAGGAAGTCACGTTTCTCCTGTGCTTCACTCTTCGATTTCGCTACGATCGGCAAGATGCCTGGCAGAACTTTGAGATCGCTGGGCCGGCGTCCTACGCGCTGGAGGCGCTCATCGAAATCTTTCCGATAGCGCTGGCCTTCCTCGATCGTTCGCAACAGGGCGAAATTCAGATCGGCATGCGACGCCGCGAGCCGCTTCCCATCCTCGGATGATCCTGCTTGCACGATGACGGGATATCCCTGAGGTGGACGCGGAACATTCAAGGGGCCTCGCACCTTGAAATACTTCCCGACGTGATCGATGCGGTGGACGCGCTTCGGATCTGCAAAGAAGCCAGACTTCTTATCAAGCAGCAACGCGTCATCCTCGACGCTGTCCCATAGGGCCTTTGTGACCTCGAGAAACTCCTCTGCACGTTCATAGCGAGAGGCGTGCTCGATATTGGCGTCGCGGCCGAAGTTCATGGCCTCTTCGTTCATACCCGACGTAACGACGTTCCAACCGAACCGGCCATTACTGAGGTGGTCGAGTGACGCAAAAGCGCGGGCGATGTTGTAGGGCTCGCTGTACGAAGCCGAAGCAGTAACAATCAAACCAATATGACGTGTCACCGCTGCAAGGGCTGCGAGCATCGTGACCGGTTCAAGCCGCGCGTTGGCATAGTGTGCGATATTGCTCTCATACGTGTCCCACATCGCCACGTGGTCAGCGACAAAAATCGTATCCATGCAGGCGGCTTCCGCGGCTTATGCCAGTTTGCGATAGTAGGAGAGATCAAAAATCTCTCGGCCCGGAGCATCCGGATGGCGCCACGACATGCGATGGTCGCCTTGCGGATTGAAGAAAAACGCGCTGAGGATCATCGGGTTCTTTTTCATGGCTCTCTCCTCATGTCGATGTACGGTCGATCCTGCCTGCCAGATTCGATCGGTGTTCTGCTGCTTGCGATCGAGGGATCAGTGTGCAATTCGCGCGTTCAGGAAATCGCTGATGTTCACGCGAGTGGCGGTCCCGCAAGCCCAGTTGGTGATAGGCGGCTTCCGCTCACATCCGCTCCATGGCGTCCCGATTTGATTTCTGGCGCCTCTGGGCGAAGGTAAACGACGAGACAGAGGCAAATCAGAGTCATCCCGCCGATCGGATGCTTAAGTGCAACAACAGCGGCCGACGCAAAGAGTCCGAGCGTAACCACCGAGCGAGCTCGCATCATCATTCGCGCACGGCGAGGCACGTCCTTGCTTTGAGGCCGGTCGATGACCTCCATGCACAAAAGAATGTACGTCGCGTTCACCAAAACGAAGACGCCAGCGTAAGCGGAGACGGGAACTGCCGCGAGGTCGGTTTGCGCGATCCATGCCGTTGAGAACGGCATGAGCGAGACAGCGAACAAATGTGCAAAAGTCCCCCAAATCAAACGGCTGGTCGCGACTTCGGCGTAGCGAAGCAGATGATGATGGTTGATCCAGACAATTGCGATGAAGAGATAGCTGACCGCGTAGCTCACCGCGGTCGGCCACAGTGATAGAAGCGCCTCAAAACTAGGAGAGTGTGGCGGCTTCAACTCAAGCACCAGGATCGTAATAATGACCGCGAACACTCCATCCGAAAATGCGCTCAGCCGATCGGGTTTCAGCTCTCGCTCAGTCATCTCGCTCTCCCTTAACGGTGATGTTCTCCTGCCGGTTTGGCCTAGCGATCTCCAGGGTTTACAATGGCCCGTTCGAACGGATGGTATCCGCCTTGCCAATAGACGAGCGGGAAAGATCCGGCAGAGGCGCGGAGCGCGCAAACGCGACCAATGATGATGGCGTGATCATAGCGCGGAAGCATTTCCGTGACCTCGCAATCAAAGGCGGCGAGGGCGTTCTCGAGGACGGCTGTACCAGTCAGCATCGTGGTCCATCGGGTGCCGGCATATCGAGCAGTTCCTTCGAGGCCGTCTCTTCCTGCGAAACGGTCTGCAAGTGCGTGCTCTTCGTTGCGCAACAGGTTTACGCCGAAATAAGGATGTCGCTGAAGCGCCCGCCAGGAGTCAGAGCTTTGAGCGACACAAACCAATAGTCGTGGTGGGGCCGCGCACAACGACGAGACAGAGGTGGCGGTGAACCCGGTAATGTCACTACCCTTGCCGACTGTAATCACGGCCACGCCGCCGGCCAACTCCCGCATCGCCGCGCGGAAGGAATCTGTTTCAACTTCAGCGAAAGTGCTTGCCTGGGGCATCGATGAAGCCGAAATCTGAGACATTGTTGAAAGCATCCCTCGTGAGTTGCATGAGCGCGAGAAGCGCCGGCTGCGTCAGGGCGCCCCATGTTTCTGCAGGTCGTCTCTTTCTTGAGAGGGACCAGGCCGACGGTGCTGCCCCTTGCCAAACTCCGAAGAATTTACGGATGTCTTTGGTGCGGTAACATCACCGGCGACCAATTCCGCCAGCTTCTTGAGGCCACGATGGATGTTGACCTTAACGAGAGCTGCGGATTGGCCGGTGGCGCCGGAGGCGCGTTTGATGCTGAGACCCTGCAATTTTACCAGGCGGATCACGCTCGCTTGGGCGGGCTTCAACCGGTCAAGCAGGCCATCCACGGCGGTGGCACTTAGCGTCGCTTCTCCATGATCTTCAATCGGAATTTCGTCGTCAAGCGCCAGGGCTTTGAAGCGTGACGCGTCTCGAATCCGGTCGATCCATTTATAGCGTGCAATCGCTGCTACCCAGGCCCCGAGGGATCTCGATGGCGCGTAGGTGTGCCGCTTGGCATGAATCGCAAGAAGGGCGTCTTGCCTCGCGTCGTCGGCCGCAGAGGGCGGAAGACGTCGCGCATAGTAGCGGCGCAGCCACACATCCAATTCTCGAAGCAACTGCTCGTAGGCTTGGCGGTCGCCAGCTTGCGCGGCAACCATAAGACAGCCCCACCGCTCGGAACGCGTGTCCCAATTTTCGGAAGGCGATGGTGTTCGTGCGGTTCGCCAAGGACAAACTTTGAAGTCGGAGGCCGAGGGCTCCAGAGTAGCCTCGCCGAGGCGTGGCGACGAGCTGAATGCTGAGGCGTCAACAGCCTTATCGTGGAGGGCGGTCATTGGAAAGGCTCCTCTCGATATACTCAAGCAGAACGCTAGTTTCGAACGGCTTCCTCAGAAGACATTGGGCGCCGACCGAGATCGCTTCATCGTCCAAATGCGTGTCAGGCAGAGCCGTGATGAGGATTACGGGGGTCGTGATGCCTTGTTCGTGGAGCTTTCGCACGAGGTCAGGTCCGCCCATCCCGGGCATATGAACATCAGCGATGATACAGTCCGAACCGAACAGGCTGGACGTCGCCAGGAACGTCTCCGCCGAGGCATAAGGCTCGGCGCGATAGCCGACGGAGCGCATCAGATCCGCAAGGGACGAGCACAGCGCTTCGTCATCATCGATGATGGCGACGAGCGGACTTGTCACCGAATGGAACCTCGCCAGATCCGCGAAATCCTGGCAACGCGACGGGGGGAAGACGCTATCCCCAGTGAGGCTGAGCTGCTGATTGTTAGGCATTCGAGGCAAGGAGGACCATTATACAACGGAGAAAGGATGTGCATGGCATCATCTCCCTAGTAAGCCGCAGTCACGAGTGACGAATGACGGCACAAGGTGCAGCCGAACCATGCTTTCGGTGTCGCACAGTCACAAGCTCTCGGTTGTGATGGATAGCCCATACCTTGGTATGGGTTTTCAACGGTGAGGCAGTGCCGGTTCTGCTGTTGCGGCAACCTGAGGTGTTGCGCGCCCGCCTTACGTCCGGATGTCGATGGCCTCCGCCATCCAAGCGATCATCGCTACGGATTTAGCTGTTAGCTTTCGCATAACGCTGCCACGATGCATCTTCACGGCGGTTTCGCCGATCGAAAGTTCGTTCGCGATCTGCTTGTTCATGAGCCCGGACGCGACGAGCGCCATCACCTCCGCTCGCGAGGCGTCAGAAGTGCACACCGATCTTGCAGTTGCGCAATCTGTGCGCTCTCCCGGCACCGGCGCCTCGATCGGTTCTGCAATTGTTGAGCTTTTCTTTAAGAAGAGCCTTAGATGAACCTTCGCAACTAATCTCTTCGAGATGATCTGAAGCGCTTTGACGATCGGCTCTAAGTCGGCCGTTTCGTGTTCTGCATCGCGATGCTCTCGCCGATAACAGTCTCGCGGCATTCCCGGCACGAGAGCCTAGATACCCGGCGTTCACTTATCCAGCCTCGGCATCTCTCGCTGACCAAACCGAGATGCTGTCGACGAAAAACTTCTAAGTGTGCCTGTAACCAAAAAGGAGCGACAGACGAAAGTAGGTCGTGGGCGAGTAGCAATAGCAGACGCAGCGAGGCGATAATGATGAACCACCTCATTGAGGCATTGACCAAGTCCGGGATTCTCAAAGGGGATCTAGACTATCGCTTGATTCGCTCGTCGATGGTGATCGTATTCTTGCTATTTGGTTATCAGAAGTGGTTCGAGTACGAAGCACAGGTTTTAATTCCCTTTATCAGCAACGGGCCGCTAATTTCCTGGATGTACCCGGCTTTCGGAATTCGCGGGGCTAGTTGGCTCTTGGGCTTCACGGAATGGTTGTTTTGCCTGCTTCTGTTCTGGGGATTTTGGAACAAGAAGGCGGGAATCCTTGGTGCGCTCGGATCATGCGCTACGTTCCTGGCGACCGTCTCTATTATTCCGTTCATGCCGAACGGGTGGGACGAGGTCGCCGGGGGCTTTCCCGCGATGACCGGCAACGTTCCCTTTCTTATGAAGGATGTAGTGCTTTTCGCCGCGTCATTCTATTTGCTTAAGCAGGATGTCGTGAGGGCGCTACCCTCTGCCGAGGGCAGCGGAACAACCAATCATCTGATCAAATATCTCGCCAGGATATTGGGTGGCCTTGGTCTTCTTAGGGAAGGTCTCGAGTACCACGTATTGCGGGCCTCGATGGTGATCATATTCGCGTTTTTTGGATACACCAAATGGCATCAATATGCAGCGCAGGTGATGTTTCCATTCATCAGCCATAGTCCGTTTCTCTTCTGGCTCTACCCGGCTTTTGGCCTTCGCGGGGGAGCCCGGTTCCTGGGTGCGTCAGAGTGGCCGATCTGCGCGCTTTTGTTTGCGGGATTCTGGGATAAGAGATTCGGAGTTCTAGGGGCCCTTGGTTCAACAGTTACATTTCTAACAACGCTCACGATCATCCCGTTCATGCCGGATGGTTGGGATCCAGCGGCGGGGTTTCCTGCGATGGCCGGCAACGTGCCGTTCCTGGTGAAGGATGTCGTCCTTCTTGCTGTATCAGTTTATTTGCTGAAGCAGGACCTGGTGAGGGTGTTACTTTCCAACAGGAATGCCAGGACGGTTTCGACCCTCTCCACATCAAACGCCTTCGCGAAGGACATGCGTTGAACCGCGCAGCAATGCCTGGCGAGTTCTGCGATTCCAATCGCTCCTCCAACGCCAACCAGATCACCGTCCTGGTTTCCGCAGAAAAGCGATAAATAGATTGTCGGGACGCAGATGAAAGCTGAAGACGTTGAGAATTTGGCGAAGTCCCTCGATCTCAGTCTGAAGCCTGGCAACACTTCGGACGAGATAAACTGCGACAGTCGCGAGAGCTCGGCCAGTGTTTGCGAGCAACAAGGTGAGCGCATGGAGGCCGGTCCATCTCTCAACCTATTGGTGGACGAACTGCAGCACCGGATCCGAAACCTTCTGACCGTCGTCCAGTGCTTCGTTAGTGAGACGGAGTCGTCCACGGCGGACGAATATCGTGCGGCGCTTTCAGCAAGAATCGCCGGTCTATCGGACGCGTACAATCTGATCGAGCGCACGCGCGTACAGCACATTGCTTTGAGTGAGGTGCTGGAGCAGACGCTGAAGTCATATGCCGCAGTCCGAAAGAATCGTATCCGTGCGGCAGGGCCGGACGTCGAGCTTGAGCCGCGGCTCGCGCTTTCGCTTCACATGGCGCTACACGAGCTTGCAACTAACGCCAGCAAGTATGGGGCATTTACCACTGCATCCGGACAGGTTGAGGTGCTTTGGGAGCTGCTTTCCGACGGCGCGGGCCGCAGGTTGGCCATTCAGTGGCGCGAACGCGGCGGGCCCGAGGTACGAGAGCCGGATCGCAAGGGGTTCGGCTTACGTCTCATAACGAAGGTGCTCAGGAATGCGCAAGTTGAGCTGAGCTTTGATCGGGCAGGGTTCGTTTGCCAAATGCTGATCGAGATCGATGAGTCCTAGACGAAACGCCCGACAGAGATGCGGCTCGCAGTAGGAAACCACGTGATCTGTGAAAGGCCGAAGCTTGGTTCGCCGAGTCAGGCACCGATACCAGCGTCTTCTGGCATCGAAGACGATCGCCGCTCCTTTGGTCGAAGTCGAGCCGGGCGGTATGCGCGAGATGAAGCCTCGGCGGGGCCGGTGCTATCCCTGGACCTGAGGAGTGGTCGCATGAAGCGAGGTCAGAACGGCTCAGGCAAGAAGGCTGTCGCGGGGCGCCGCAAGGAAGCGAACCGCGCGCTCGGCAGTGGGGCTATGGTTCGGCGTAACGATCGTCCCATCTGCCGTCAGCGCAGTGGCTTCCCGGGCCAACCGGATCGAGTTCTCAGCGGGATGCTTCGAGCATCAACATGGTTCGACCGCGCTCGCTCGTCACAGAGCCTGTCCAAAAGCGTTAGAAAGGTCGGCTGATGCGCTGCCCAAATCTACAGGCACCGTGAACTGAAAAACCGCGCCGCGGCCCTTATCGGCGGTCACCCATAATTGCCCTTCATGTTCCTCGATAATCGACCGGCAGATCGACAGCCCCATGCCCATACCGTGCGCTTTGGTCGTGAACGTCGGGTCGAATATCCGATCCATGGCGCCAGGCTCGAGGCCCTTGCCCGTGTCTTCCACGGATACCATCACGCACCCAGAGTGATGCACTTCAGACCTTATGGATAGCACCCGCTCCCCATTCTTCGTGGCCATAGAATCAATGGCGTTCGTAATCAAATTCAGGAGCACTTGCTGGAGCTGGACCTGCTCGCCCTTTATGCGCGGCAGCCGTTTGTTAGGGGCGGCTTGAACGGCGACCCGATGAGTCTGCAGCTTGTCGCGGACGACGGCCAGAGCTTCCTCAATGACATCGTTGATATCGAGCGAAGTGCGCGGCTGTGCGCTCTTCTTGAAATGCGCACGGATATTTTCAATCACGGCATCCGCATGGCGTCCGGCGGTCACGACTCGCCGCAATACCCGCCTGACCTCATCGAGTTCAGGCTCGACGCGATCAAGCCAATTCAGTCCTGCGTTGGCACTGGCTATGATCGCCGTTAACGGCTGTTTGACTTCGTGGGCGACTGAAGCCGATACGACGTCACCGGTCATCAGCCGGGCCTCACGTTCGCGACGTTGCGCCAAGACAGCGCGGAGCAGGTGGGCGTAAAGCGTCGTTATCTCATACAACAGGACAAAGAGAACAAGGATGCTGGAGACAAACCCGAAGACCCGGCCGGCATACCAGCCGACGCTGAACCGGGCCAGACCGGGAAACGAGACCAAATAGATCTCAATTGCGTATACGCAAACAACCACCATCAGCCACAGATCGAGCACCGAACGCTGTCGGATCCAGAGCAAAATGAGTGCAACTGCGTTCAACAGGATTAGACAACTGGCAATATAGAGCAAGAAGGTGGAAAAATGCACACGATCGATTGAGATGCGGGGCAAGTATGCATCGCCCGCTGTGACAAGAACAGTCATGGCACACACGACGGCGGCGGACATCGCAGCACTCGAAAGGATGGTCGCGGTCAATGAGCGCTCCCACCATCGGTTGGGTCGATTGGCATCCTTCAAAAGGGCATATGCGATGACGGCGGTCGGAAAACCGGTGTACCGCAGAACAGCTAGCCAATTTGTGCTCTGTAGCCCCGCGCCAAGCAGGCCATTTGGCGTGAACAACCCCGGAAAGGTCAGCATCCACGGGATAACCATGAGCGCCATGAAGAGATACCCGTTCGAGATTGCGAGGAGGGCACGCGAACGCAGAATGGCGAACTGGTTGAACAGCAGGACCGAAGTGATCAAGTCATTCACGAAGATCGCCGTGCCATAGGCCGGGACGAAGGCGTCGATCCGCCCCAACTGGATGTGCGAGTGCTGCACCGCCATGATGAAAAGGGCGCCCAAGGCGAGCGCGACCAAAAGGACTAGCCGTCTCTGCGGCCGGCTGGGCGATAAGCTCGCAAGGGTGAAAGGCTGATCCTCTTGGACAATGATGGCCTGCTTTATCATCGAAGCGACCCTTGGCAGCGGCCGGAACGCACGGCACGAAGCGCAAACAGCTTCGCCATTCTTATCACGGTCTGCCGCATGGAGCGCAGTCGAGAAGCACGCCACCAGTGTCTTCGAACACAACCGCGGTGAGCAATCTGCCGTTCAGTCCGGTCGCAATGCCGTATCGGAGCGAACTCGCGCCACGTCGGCGGCCTCGACGGGTGCTGCGGACGCGCCCCAAGCGTTGCGCATGTAGGTAAGCACCGCGGCGATCTGTGCATCGCTAAGCTGGCGGCCATAGGACGGCATCCCGGAGGCCGTCGGCTGCGCTTGAGTCCCGACGCTTCGGGCGCCGCGCAGCACGATGCGTATCGAGGTCGTCGGATCGTCGGACCTCACCATCGACGAGTCGGCGATCGACGGGAACAGTTCAGCGACGCCCTTGCCATCGAGGCCGTGGCATGCCGAACACTGATCGCGGTAGATGGCGGATCCAGCGGCCATCGCGGGATCCTCTTTCGGTAGTGCTTCGGGGCGGTCCTGTTTGCCGGACAGCGACTTCAGGTACGTCACCATCGCCTTCAAATCGGGATCCGTCATGTGCTCCGTCGAGAGAGAGACGACTTCGGCCATCGGTCCTGTCGCGGCCGAAACGCGGTTGTGGCCGCTCTTCAGGTACGCGACCAAGTCTTCCGTCGACCAGGTGCCCACGCCGACCCGAGCATCGTTGGTGATGTCCGGCGCCGACCATCCTTGCAGGAAGCCGCCCCGCAGATACTGCTCGGTCTTGTCGCCGCCCAGGAACGTCTTGGGGGTGTGGCAGGCGCCGCAATGACCCGGACCATCCACGAGGAACGCACCGCGATTCCATTCGGCGGATTTTTGTGGGTCGGCATTGTAGCCGCCTTGCTTGAAGTATAGCGCGTTCCACACGCGCATCGATGCGCGGATGTTAAACGGAAAGGGCAAGGTGTTCGCGACGACGGCATTGTGGACCGGTGTCACCGTGTTGAGATAGGCGCGGATCGCCAATACATCGTCGCGCGACATTTTCGTATACGCGGTGTAAGGCATCGCTGGATAGAGCCGTGACCCGTTCCGCCGCAAGCCCTTGCGGATTGCGGCGTCGAACGCATCATCGCTCCAGCTTCCAATTCCTGTCTCAAGATCCGGCGTAATGTTCGGTGCCACGATGTTACCGAAGGGCGTTTCGATCGGCCGCCCGCCGGCAAACGGCTGGTTGTTGCCGGGCACAGTGTGGCAACTCGCGCAATCAGACAGGACTGCAAGATAGCGTCCGCGCTCGATTTGCGTGAATTCCTGGGGGTCGGAATCTCCGGCTTTCGCAGACGTTACTGCACACAGGGCGATGGCGGCGCCCGCGAAAATGGATCGACGGGCGCTACGCATCCACCAGCCTCCCGGGGTTCTTGAGATACTTGTTGCGGATCGCCGCGGCCGCCCAGTATGCGAGTGCGCCGACCGTCAGCGTCGGGTTGTAGCCCGCGTTTTGTGGGAAGGCGCTGGCGCCCAAAACGAACAGGTTCGAAACGTCCCAACTCTGCAGATACCTGTTGAGCACGCTCGTCGTGGGGTCCGCGCCCATGATCGCGCCGCCGTTGAGGTGGGTCGTCTGATAGGTCGAAATGTCGTAGGGCGCGGTCCGATATTGAATGGCGAGCTTATCCGCCCCCATCGCCTTGATGATTTCGGCGAACTTGTCGGTCAGGAATTTGTTCTGTTTTACCTCGTTATCCTTCAGATCCATCGTGATCCGCATCAGCGGTCGGCCGAAACGATCAGTGTAGGTAGGATCGAGGTCGAGATAGACGTCACGATAGGCGTAGAAGCTGCCATGGACGCCGGTGCCGGGCTTCACCGTCGAAAGATAGTTTTCCTTTACGGCAGTCTTCCAGGCCGCGCCCCACTTGGGGGTACCAGGCGGGACGAGCGTGCTTTCGATGGGACGGGCGCCGGTCTGCACCTGTCCCATGTAACCTCCGCCCACAAAGCCGTGCGGTCCGTGGTCGAAATTGTCGCCGTTGAACTCATCGATGCACATGCCGATCGAGCCCGATGCAATGAACGGATTGAAGTTGTACTTCTTGTTGTCGAAGAAGCCGTTCACGCTCGAAATGGTCTGATGGGTGTAGTTGCGGCCGACCACGCCGGCGTTAGCGACCGGATCGTAGGGCTTGCCGATCTTCGAGTGCAGCAGGAGTTGCACGTTAAACATCGTATAGGCCGCAAGGATGACGAGGTCGGCGGGCTGCTCCCATTCGACGCCGCTCGAGTCGACGAAGGTCACGCCGGTCGCGCGCTGCCCGGATTTGTCGACGTTTATCTTGGTCACTTCCGAGTTGTCACGAGCGGAGAAGTTCGGCTTGCGAACAAGATAGGGCAGGAGCGTGGTTTGCGGACTGGCTTTTGAATAGTTGCTGCATCCGAACCATTCGCAGAATCCGCAGTACGTGCATGGTCCCATCTTGAGGCCGAGCGGATTCGTGTAGGCTTGGGAGAGATTGCCGGAAGGCTGAGGAAACGGCTTGTAACCAAGATCCCGCGCGGCCTTGCCGAACAGCGTTTGGCTGAACGGCTGTGCTTGTGCCGGCGTCGGGTAGGGCCGCGAACGCGGCCCTTCGAAGGGGTTGCCGCCAGGCTGGATCTGACCCTTGAGATTACCGGCCGTTCCCGACGTGCCGCAGAGGTATTCGAAGCGATCGTAGAAGGGTTCGATCTCGTCGTAGGTGATGCCCCAATCCTGGATCGTCATGTCGTTGGGCAGGAAGGACGCCCCGTAGCGCTCGGTGAGATGAGTCTTCAGCACGAAGTCGGAGGGCAGGAATCGCCACATCTCGGCGTTCCAGTGAACGCCACCGCCACCGACGCCATTCGGCGGCATGAACGCGCCCCAGCTTCGGATCGGCAGAGCGGTCTGGTCGACCTTGTTGCGGAAGCTGAATGTAAGCTGGTCCGGGCGCAGGAACAGTTCGTGACGCACGCGGTACCGAAGCTCGTCCTGCATGTAATCAGGCGGAAAGTCCGTCGGCGCATCGCGCCACGGTCCGCGCTCGATGGCCATCACCTCCAGGCCTTCATCCGTGAGTTCGTTGGCCATGATCGATCCGGTCCAACCGAGGCCGATGATCACGACATCTTTCTTCGGGAGTCTCTTCGCCATGATCCGTCCTCAACGCGTTTGTGGTGTCCATTCCGCCCGGCCCGTCATGCTGACAGGCGGCAGCGGAAAGCGCTCGTTGTGCCGGTTCACCCAATCCAAATAGTTGTATCGGGATCCCGGGTACCCGATCATTTTCCACGCGACCATATCGCGATTGCCGCCGTAGATCGGATCGGCGAAGAAGCCCATCTGGACGTCTTTGATGACCTGCTCGAAGAAAGCCTTGCCGTCGGTGCCGTCGAGTTTGAAGTCACCGCTCTCCAATCCCTTCAGGACCGTGTCCTTGTCCTGATCCGATAGATCGGCGAACGCCTTGCCGCCGAACCTCGCCTTGCATGCACGATCGAACGCCGCGAGCCCTTCGCGATATTCCTGGGCCGGTCCCTTCTCGGACTGCTGACCTTGGCTCTTGGTGCCTTTCATGAAGGGTGGGCGGACGTAGAGACCGTCCTGACGGCCGTAAGGGCCCGCGAGTTGACGGTCGATGAATACGGCGGATCCAGAATCCTTGCCGCCGGGAGTCTGCGGGTCGGGCGGGATAATGCAATCGGCGAGCGCTTCCATGGCGCTACCTTCATCGACGGTGAAGAATACCCAAGGGCCCGGCAGGGCAGCCGCCGGCGGGTTACCCGCGTTGGGTGTCCAGGGTAGATGATCAACAATGATGGTCGCGTGAGCCTTGGACAGACCCAACATCAGGTAGGCGGCGCCGGCCAACAATTCGCGTCGATGGAAGTAGAGACGATCGCTGTCGTTCTTATCCATGGGAACTTTCTCCTCGCCTTTTTAGCGGGGGCGTTTCCTCGACATTAGCCAATGGAGTCAACGGCCGCCAGCGCCGTTCGATTGCGATCAATCGGTTTCGAAACCTAGTCATGACCTTACTCGAAGTTCCTGGAGAGACGAAGACAGGTGCGGGACACATGGTGTCCCCTACAACCGGTAGTTCGGAACAATGAGGTTTAAGGTTACAAGCGCTCCGAGAAAATTCTGTGAATGCTGGCGTGGGTTAGGTCCAGCCGAAGGCTCGGAACCAGAGATCGTCAAATTAGGACGAACCGCCTTGGCTTGATGAGGCGTAGTCGGCTTCCGCACATCCAGCCAGCCCGAGATGCGACAGGCAAAGATTTTTCTTTGCTGAGCTCCGCTTGCCTGTAACCAAACCGGAACAATCCACGAAAATTAGTCACGTGAGAGTAGCGACCTGGAGAGTAGCGATCTGGCAGGGGCGAAGTTCCTCCGGAATAGATGCAACAAATCGGAGCGTGATAACATGGCCACCCTTCCTTTGATCGTCTTTGATGTCAATGAAACGCTTCTCGATCTTCAAACATTGGAGCCGACGTTCAAGCGCATATTTGGCGAGAAGGGCGCCATGCGGCTCTGGTTCGCCAACCTCGTCATGTATTCTGTGGTCCTGACTTTGGTTGACCATTACGTCCCATTCACCGATATCGGTTCGGCTGTGATGAAGATGCTGGCGGATACGCAAGGCATCAAAATTGATGAAGCGGACAAGAAGGAGCTTACAGAGAGGTTTTCGACGATGCCGCCGTATCCGGAAGTTCCTGCAGCGCTGCGCAAGCTGCGCGACGCAGGTTTTCGGTTGTTCACCTTCACGAATAATCTGCCCGAAGTTCAAACCCGTCAGCTTGAACATGGCAGGATTGTCGATCTCTTCGAGCGGCGATTAAGCGTGGACGCTGTGAAGCACCACAAACCATCGCCCCAGGCTTACGGCTACGTTGAAAAAGAGCTTGGTGTTGAGCCCTCCCAGCTGTGCCTTATCGCCTGTCACACATGGGACACGCTTGGCGCCGTGGCGGCCGGTTGGAATGCTGCGCTGGTCAAGCGGGTCGGTAACGATGTTTTGGGAGTCGGTCCTCAGCCACAGTTCGTCGGCGATGACCTGAATGATGTTGCCGATCAGCTTATCGCCCGACACAGGGGACGGAGCTAATCCTGACATCGCCAGTCAACGAGCCAAGCCAGGAAAAGGGAATAGTAAAGGTATGTCTCAGGCTGAACACTTCGATGTCGTAATACTCGGCAGTGGCCAAGGCGGAAAGCTGCTCGCATGGCATCTCGGCCATTCCGGCAAAAAAGTTGCCGTCGTGGAGCGCCGCTGGGTTGGCGGCTCGTGCCCTGCCGTTGCATGTCTGCCGTCCAAGAACGAACTCTGGAGCGCGCGGGTCGCCCATCTCGTCCAGAACGCTGCGCAGTTTGGCACACTGGCGGCCAATGTTAAAATCGACATGCGCAAGGTGCGCAGCCGCAAACAGGACATGATTGATCGCGATGTCGACTTCCACCTGGGCGCATACAAAAGCAGCGGGGCCGAGCTCATTATGGGCAGCGGTCGCTTCACGGGCCCAAAGATGGTCGAGGTTGTCCTGAACGGTGGCGGCACCCGTGTGCTCATCGGCAATGAGGTCGTGATCAATGTTGGCACGCACGCGGCGATTCCCGATATTCCGGGCCTTGAAGCCGCCCGCGCACTCACGCACATCGAGGCGTTGGAGCTCGACTATCAGCCGTCGCACCTGATTGTGCTGGGCGGAGGCTATGTCGGAATCGAAATGGCGCAGGCGTACCGCCGGTTCGGGAGCCGGGTGACAATGATCGAGCCTAGTCGGCAACTAATGGGCCGAGAGGATGCCGATGTCGCAGAAGAGGTTCTGGGTATCCTGACCGCCGAGGGCATCGAGGTCTTGCTCGATGCTCAGCCGGTCTGCGTTTATGGCCTCTCCGGAGACGGGATCACCCTTACGGTGCAGACGGCGACGGGCGAGCACAAGGTCGAAGGCAACGATCTGCTTGTGGCCGTGGGACGCATCCCAAACACGAGCGATATTGGCCTCGACAAGGCTGGCGTGGCGCTTGATGCTCGTGGATACGTTCAAGTTAACGAACGGCTGGAAACCACGGCGCCGGGGGTGTGGGCGCTCGGCGAGTGCGCCGGCAGCCCGCAGTTCACGCATGTTTCCGTGGACGACTTCAGGATCGTCAGGGACAACATGGCCGGTGGTGATCGCAGAACCGACGATCGGCTGATTCCGTATGTCATGTTCACCGATCCGCCCCTCGCTCGCGCGGGCCTGTCCGTGGGCGAAGCGCAGCGCAAGGGAATCCCGGTGAGGGTCGCCAAGCTGCCGATGAACAACGTTTTGCGCACAGAGGCGACCGACGAGACTCAAGGCTTCATGAAGGTGGTGGTTAGCGCCAACGACGATCGCATCCTTGGCTTCACCATGATCGGTTCCGAGGCCGGTGAGGTCATGGCAGCGATCCAGACCGCTATGCTCGCCGAGCTTCCTTATACGAAGCTGCGTGACGCTGTCATCACGCACCTCACTATTGCGGAAGGCTTCGGCCCTCTTTTCGGAAAAGTGCCGCCACGGGCGGCGTGATCGGATCTGAAGCATGCCGAAGGAGATCGCGGTCAGTAGCGGCATTCACATGTGCCGTGCCTGTTCACCCGACTGTCTCGGAACTCGTTCCGACAATTTTCGGCTTGCTCGAGCTTTAAGGATCGCAGTTCATGTCGAGGCCGCCCCGCCGTTATGCGCATTTTTTGTTTGCCGCCATACAGTCGGCTCTGACCAGTTTGATTGCTGCCGCTATCGCGAGCTTCAATCTCATCTGGGCAGGAGGATTTCTCGGACATTGGCTGCGGTCATGGGCGGTGGCGTGGATCATTATGCTTCCAGTGGTGATCGCAGCGGCACCCGCGATTTTGCGTCTGTCAAACCTCATGACTCGCCCGGACGCTGCGAGTCGTGGCTAATCTCGGCATGTACCTTTGATTATAGATCGAGCGAAACTTCCGAGAGCGGCATCGCACAGCATATGAGGGCGCGTCCCTCGGGCGGCGGATCGATCGGCTCCGGCTGATACCGAAGCCTCCCCTCGATGAGGCCACTTTCGCAATTGTGGCAGACGCCCGTGCGGCACGACCAGCGCACCGGGACTGAGCAGGCCTCAGCCAGTTCGAGAAGGCTGCCGTAGCTGAGATCCCATTGCGCGGTGATGCCGCTGCGCGTGAAGTTCACCTTGGGACCGGAGCCTCGGGTCGCCGGCAGGTGCGGCGGGACCGCTCGGGTATCGGCCGAGGTCGGGCCGGCGTTGAAGGCTTCGCTGTGAATTTGTTTGGGAGCAACTCCCCATCTTTTGAGACCAGCTCCGATGTCCTGCATGAAGCCGGCCGGCCCGCATAGATAAAATTCAGCGGTTGACGGCACGCCGTGCGTTTGAAGCACATCGACCCCCAGCCGGCCCTTTACATCGTAATCGATTCCCAGCCGCAGATCGTCGGCGGGTCGGCTATAGGCAACACATCCATTTCCGTGCGGCAGCTTCGCCAGAAGTTCACGCACTTCGTTTGCAAAGGGATGGTGTGAGGCATCGCGCGCGACGTGAAACCAGAATACGCTGCGGTCAGGCGAGGATTCCATGCTTCTCAGCATCGCGAGCACGGGCGTAATGCCGATACCCCCACTGACGAATACGACCGGAGCGGTTCCGTCCGCCATCACGAATGTCCCGCGGGGCGCGCTTACGTCGATCTTATCCGCCGTCCTGAGCCGATCGTGGATGAAGGTACTCGCGATGCCCCTGGGTTCGCGTTTCACGGCGATGCGGAATCTGCCGGGTGCGCCCCCAATGAGCGAGTAGTTTCGCAAGACCTTCCGTCCGTCGATCACGAGCTTCACGACGAGGTGCTGACCTGGAAGAGGGGCGGGCAGGGCCGTTCCGTCAGATGATGCGAACTCGATCGACCGGACGTCGTCGCTTTCCCGTTTAAGGGCGGTCACCTCAAGCGATCTGAAACCTTGCCACAGTGGCTCTGATGCAGTCGATGGCGCGAGCCCGGCATTACCTACGCCACCCTTTTCCGCCGCATCGAGCAGGGCGTTGATCGACCAACGCCAGCCCGGGCTGAGGGCGGCGATTTTCATCGCCCTGTGTAGATCCGCGACGGGGTGGTCGGACGTGTAGAGCAGGGCATCGATCTCAGCGACCGTCATGCGCTCGGGGCCGGTGACCAGTTTCTCGATCGTATCGCCGGCGCCGATGGAGCCTTCCTGGATAACGCGGAAATAAAAGCCGGGCCTGCGATGCGCGACAACCATCGCAGGCATCTGCGGATGATCCATTCGTATGCCGAGCCTGTAGCAGGTGACGCGGGGCTGTGAGATCTCGAAGACCGCGCCGCCGATCCGGTAGCGGTCGCCGATGCAGACTTCGGAATCGGAAAGACCCTCGACGGTCAGGTTTTCACCGAACTGTCCATGCACGAAGTCCGAACGACCGAGGACCCTCTCCCAATAGCGATAGGAATCCATTTGGTAGACCATCAACGCCCGCTGTTCGCCTCCGTGGCCGGACAAGTCAGCCTGACCGTCCCCATCGAGATTCAGCCGGCGGGCGAAGACACGGCCCGCAACGGGTGTCTTCCATATTGCGGTCCGTACGATCCTGCCGCGCCATTGCACGTCGCGAGGCAACCCGACGTTAACCGAAACTACGGTGCCCATGCTAAGCTCCTTTCCGGCTACGCAACCAGTGACGCGGCGCCTTCCGCGGCCGGGTAGATCGTAAACAAGCCATCGGAATCCGTCTATTCCTTGATCGCTGACCAGCTCCCGGCATTGCGCCGGAATTGCTCGCAGTAGCCTCGTGAGCCCTTCGAGAACGTCTGCCAAGAACTTCTCACCGCTGGACGGAGGGATGTCCGAAAGGCTCGCTGCACGTTCGCGGGGGTTAAGCTCCTGCGGCCTATTTTACATCTGAGCTTTTGTTCCCAATTTCGTGTGCCTTCAGGCGCGCGATCCGCAAAGCGCAATAATCCGGAAACCATTCGACATCTCGGTCGTGCCCGCTAACGAATTGGAAAATTGTCCGCGCCACATTCGGCCGGGGATCAACGGACGGGGAATGATCATGAGTGGGAAAGCCGTGCTGGAAAACGTGCGCAGGTACCGTGCAATTGCTTCGCTCTATCGCCAAACCGCGGCGTTTCGTCCGCTCCAAAGCCATTCTCTTTTAGGGCAGGCAGAGCGATGGGAGCAGTTGGCGATCTTCGAGCTTGAGTCCTATTTTTCGATGGGTAGCAGGCCGAAACTGGTCCAAGAGAGATGGGACGGGATGGCTGTCGCGGCGTAGGCCGAAAGGATCAGTGCAGAAACCCGGTCGCCGCCGATGGAATTTGATCCACGGGTTGCGTTTCAACCAGGTGCCGGGAGGCTGCGGTAGATGCAAGAATGAGAGCCTGTTCAAGTCGAGTTACCGATATCCTGCAGCCTGCAGTTCAAAGAGTTCTGAATAGCGACCAGACTGTGCCAATAGCTCGTCATGGGTGCCAGCTGCTTCGATGCGGCCCTCGGCGAGAACAAGAATGCGATCAGCCATACGCACGCTGGAAAAGCGGTGAGAGATCAGGATGGCTGATTTTCCGGAACTGAGTTCCTTGAAACGCTGAAATACTTCAAATTCGGAACGGGCGTCCAATGCAGCAGTCGGCTCGTCAAGGATCAACACTGCGGCTTCGCGCATATAGGCGCGTGCGATGGCAATCTTCTGCCATTCTCCGCCGGACAACTCCACGCCGTCCTTGAACCGTTTGCCGATCATCTGTTGATAGCCGCCCGGCAACCTGGCAATCACTTCGTCGGCCTGACTGCGCCTGGCTGCGCGCTCTATGCGAGTCTGATTATCGCGCGCTTCTATCTTTCCAACCGCGATATTATCGCCGGCGCTCAGATTGTAGCGGACAAAATCCTGGAAAATGACGCCCATGCTTCCACGTAATGTCTCCAGGTCGTACTCGCGCAGGTCATGCCCGTCGAGCAGGATGCGGCCTTCGACCGGGTCATAAAGCCGCGTCAGAAGCTTCACCAGGGTCGTCTTTCCGGCGCCATTTTCTCCCACCAATGCGAGTACTTCGCCGGCGTGAAGGATGAAGCTCAGATGGCGTACGGCCCACCGTTCCGAACCAGGGTAGCGAAACCCGACGTTTTGAAACTCAAAGCCGCGCTCAATCGGATTTGGAAATAGTCGTGGGTTTGCCGGCGACAGAATTTCCGGTTGCACCTCGAAGAATGAAAACAGATCGTTGAGATAGAGCGCCTGGCTGGCTGTGCTTGAGAAACTGGTCAGAAGGCCTTCAAGAAGCGTCCGCAAGCGCCGGAACGAACCCGCAAGGAAGGTCAGGTCACCGATCGAAAACTCTCCCGTCAGCGTGCGCCACGTGATGTAGGCATAGGCAAGATAATACCCGACGGTTCCAATCGCCGTGAACAGGCCGCCCCAGCCGGCGCGCCGCAGCGCAAGCCGGCGATTTGCTGCGTAAAAGGCGGTCGCAAGACGGATGTATCGATCGATCAGGAATCCGTTGAGGCCGAAGATTTTCACTTCCTTTGCGGTTTCAACGCTGGCCGCTGTCTGCCGCACGTAGTCAAGTTCGCGGCGCTCTGGCGTGCGGACGAAATCGAGCGAATAGCTTTGGGCGTTGAAGTGAGCCTCTCCGATAAATGCCGGGACCAAAGCCAGAAAGAGCAGGGCGATCAGCCAGGGCGCATAGAAAATCAGACCGGCGGCAAAGCTTGCCACAGTGACGATATCCTGTGCCTGCCCGAACAATTGTCCCATCAGCGTCATTCTTCCGCTGGTTTGTCGTCGCGCGCGCTCCAGCTGATCCTGAAATTCGGAGTCCTCAAAGTCCTCCAGGTCGAGCTTCGCGGCATGTTCCATCAGCCGCACGCTCGAAGCGTTGGTCACGCGCTCCGAGAGCAGGCTGTCGATCAATGAGACAACGCGCCCAAGAATGTCCGCCAGAACGGCCAGTGCAAATTCGCAAAGAAACAGCAGGATCAGCCGGTTCAACAGGCCGCTGCTGAGCCACAGCCAAATCGTTTCGGGCTTATGCGGTGCCTGCACAAGCGTCACAACATTATCAATGATGAGCTTGCCGACGAACAGGGTGATGACAGGCATTACCGCCCGTATCAGCCGCAGCACGAGCGACCCCGCTGTTAGTCGGCGGCTTGTGCGCCAGACCATGGTCAGGAAAGGGCGTAGATTTTTTAAGGCTCCCACGCGCTCCTTGAGAGATCCGCTCGGTGTCGGGGAGCCGATAGGCGCTGAGCCTGAGGGGCGCCGGGTGTCTCGACCGCCATTGCTATATTGCCGCGGCATCCAGGGAATTCCTTTGACCGTTGCAATCGAATGAATTTGTAGAGTGGCGCGTCATACGACCGGCGAACGGCCTCCATCGACGTTGATTGCGGTGCCGGTGATGTAGGAACCGAGATCGGACGCAAGGAAGCAGGCCAGATTCGCAAATTCTTCGGTCGTTCCCATCCGACCGAGTGGAACACCCTTGGCGAGATTGCGCGTGAAGTCGCTGAATTCGATATTGGGTGCCGTCGCGGCATGCCTCTTCACCCATTGATCGCTGACAATGAGGCCAACAAGCAGGGCATTGACAAGAATATTGTGCTCGCCACCCTCGCCAGCCAGCACCTTGGTCAGTGCCATTCCTGCAGCGCGCGACACTGAGGTTGGCGCTGAGGCCGCCGGGGGTGCCTTGGCGGCCGTGTTGAGCACGTTAATAATCCGACCCCATTTTCGCTCTTTCATTCCAGGCCAAACCAACCTGCTCATTCGTATCGCGGCGAACAGTTTGAGGTCGAGGTCCGCCTGCCAAATCTCGTCGGTGACCGTCTCGAAGGCCATTGCCCGAGATGTCCCGGCGTTGTTGACCAGAATATCGACCTTTCCAAAGTCAGAAATGACTTTGTCGAAAGCCGTCTTGATTTCAGAGGCCTTTGAAACATCGCAGACGTAATCGCGTACGTTGAGACCTTCGCCCACCAGCGACGCTCGAGCGGTCTGCAAGGTTTCTGCTCCTCTCGCAAGGATAGCAACCGTCGCCCCCGATTTTGCCAGGGCCCGCGCAACAGCGAGCCCGATACCCTTGCTGCCCCCCGTCACAAGGGCAACCTTATCTTTTATATTCAAGTCCATTTTGGGCTACCTCGGCCATGCGGGTTTATTGCGGTGCTCACCTTGTAAGCCAATTGTCGATATTACGACATTCTGAAATGCGCTACGGTCGCCTGGTTGGCGGCTCTGGCGGCAGACGGGCGCAAGACGCGATGGAGCCACGCCGTTTAGGTTGTTTGGCGGGCACTTTCAGCCTCTCGTATCACTGGACCTGCTCGACACGCTTCCTGTGCCCTATCTATCTGGGGTCTGGGGAGCGGCGCCGTCATGAAAGGGCACGGATATGTTATTGCGTCGCGGCGGTTTAGTCGAAATTCTCCTTGTGGCGTCAAACGCCTAACTTATTATCATTGTGGGCGGGTGCGTGAATTGCCCGCCCTCTCGCCAAAGTTCACGGGAGCATGATGATGAACCTGACTCGTCGAGGCTTCATTAAACTCACGGGGGCAGGACTGGCGGCGTCCAGCCTTGGTGCTCTCGGATTTGGCTACGCCGGTGAGGCGCTTGCCGCCGCGGTTCGGCCATTCAAGCTGACCGCGACGACCGAGACCCGCAACACCTGCACTTATTGCTCCGTCGCCTGCGGCATTCTCATCTACAGCATGGGCGACCGTGCGAAGAACGCCCGGTCCAACATCATCCACATTGAGGGCGATCCGGACCATCCGGTCAATCGCGGGACGCTATGCCCCAAAGGCTCCGCGTTGCTCGATGTCGTCCATGCGCCGACCCGGCTCACGGCTCCGCGGCACCGTGCGCCCGGAAGCAACGAATTCAAGGAAGTCTCCTGGGATTTCGCGCTCGACCGCATCGCGCGGCTGATGAAGGACGATCGCGACAAGAATTTCATCGCCAAGGACAAGGCCGGTACCACGGTCAATCGATGGATCAGCACAGGCATGCTGGCGGCGTCCGCCTCTTCCACCGAAACGTCCTATGCGACCTGGAAGGTCGTGCGCTCGCTCGGCATGGTGGTGTTCGACAACCAGGCGCGTGTCTGACACGGACCGACGGTGGCCAGTTTGGCCCCATCATTCGGTCGCGGTGCAATGACCAACACCTGGCAGGACATCAAGAATGCCAATGTGGTCGTCGTCATGGGCGGCAATGCCGCCGAAGCGCATCCATGTGGCTTCAAATGGGTGATTGAGGCGAAGATCGAAAATGCCGCCAAGCTGGTAGTGATCGATCCGCGTTTCACGCGCACCGCTTCGGTCGCCGACATGTACGCGCCGATACGACCCGGAACGGATATCGCGTTTCTTAGCGGAGTGATCCGCTATCTGCTGGAAAAGGATGCGATCCAGCACGAATACGTGCGGGCCTACACCAATGCCGGGCTGATCGTGAAGGAGGAGTTCGGCTTCGTCGACGGGCTGTTCAGCGGCTACAACGAGGAAAGCCGCAGCTACGACAAATCGAGCTGGGACTACGAACTCGATGAGCAGGGTTTTGCCAAGGTAGACGACACCTGGCAGAACCCGCGTTGCGTCATCAACCTGCTGCGCACGCATGTCGAGCGGTATACGCCCGAAATGGTGTCGCGCATCTGCGGCACGCCGCAGGACAAATATCTGCAGGTTTGCGAAATGATCGCCACGACGGCAGCGCCCGACAAGGCGATGACGAGCCTGTTCGCACTTGGCTGGACGCAACATTCGGTCGGCTCTCAGAACATCCGTACGATGGCGATGGTCCAATTGCTGCTCGGCAACATCGGCGTGGCCGGCGGCGGGATGAACGCCCTGCGCGGCCATTCGAACATCCAGGGACTGACCGACGTCGGCCTGCTGTCGAACCAGATGCCCGGATACATGAACTTGCCGACCGACAAGGAGGAGACATTCGACGAGTACATGCAAACGCGGCAGTTCAAGCCGCTACGTCCGGGCCAGATCAGCTATTATCAGAACACCCGCAAGTTCTTCGTCAGTTTCCAGAAGGCGATTTATGGCGACGCCGCGCGGGCGGACAACGACTGGGCCTACGACTTGCTGCCGAAGCTCGATATCCCGCTCTACGACATCATCAAGGCGTTCGAGATGATGGATAAAGGTGAGATGAACGGCTACATCTGTCAGGGCTTCAACCCGTTGCAGGCCTTTCCCGACCGAGGAAAGATCCGCCGTGCGCTCGGGAAGCTGAAGTTCCTGGTCACCATGGATCCGCTGGATACGGAAACTTCGCGCTTCTGGGAAGATTTCGGTCCGCAAAATCCATCCGATCCGGCCCGCGTTCAGACCGAAGTCTTCCAATTGCCGACGACGTGCTTTGCCGAGGAGAACGGCTCGCTGGTCAATTCATCCCGCTGGCTGCAATGGCACTGGAAGGCGGCTGACGGGCCGGGTGAGGCGCAGTCCGACATCTGGATCATGAGCGGAATCTTCCACCGGATGCGCGAACTGTATCGCAAGGAAGGTGGTGCGTTCCCCGATCCGATCCTGAATCTGACCTGGGATTACACCGACCCGACCGATCCCAATCCGGAAGAACTGGCCAAGGATATGAACGGCCGGGCGCTGGTCGATCTCAAGGACGCAACCGGTGCGGTGACAGTGCATGCCGGGAAGCTGCTCGATGGCTTTGCCCAGTTGCGGGATGACGGCACGACCACATCCGGCTGCTGGATCTTCTCGGGCTGCTATACCGAGAAGGGTAACCAGATGGCGCGGCGTGACGCGACCGATCCGCGCGAGCAGGGCATCGCGCCGAACTGGGCCTGGGCATGGCCGGCCAACCGGCGAATTCTCTACAATCGCGCCAGCGCCGATCTCGAGGGCAAGGCCTGGAATCCGAAGAAGCCGATCATCGAATGGAATGGCACCGAGTGGACCGGCCTCGACGTGCCTGACTATACGCCAACGACGAAGCCGTCCGATGCAGTCGGTCCTTTCATCATGAACGCCGAGGGCCTCGGGCGGCTGTTCGCTCGCGATCTGATGGTGGAGGGGCCATTTCCCGAGCATTACGAACCGTTCGAATCGCCATCGGAGAATGTCCTGCATCCGAAGGTTCGCTCTAATCCGGCCGCGCGCGTCTTCGCCGACGACATGGCTGCATTCGGCAAAGCGGCCGATTATCCTTACGTGGCGACCACTTACCGGCTGACCGAACATTTTCACTTCTGGACCAAGCATGCCCTGATCAACGCGATCCTGCAGCCGGAGGAATTCGTCGAGATCGGCGAAGTCCTGGCAAAGGAGAAGGGGATTGCCCAAGGCGGCTGGGTGCGTGTCTCGTCGAAGCGCGGCTTTGTGGTGTGCAAGGCCTACGTCACCAAGCGCATCCGTCCCATGGCAGTGAATGGCAATTCCACACATGTGATCGGCGTGCCCCTGCATTGGGGTTTTACCGGTCAGGCGCGGAAGGGATATGGCGCCAACACGCTGACCCCGTCCGTGGGAGACGCCAATACGCAAACGCCGGAGTTCAAGGCGTTCCTGGTCAATGTCGAAGCGACGAGCGCCCCCGTGGCTTGAAGGAGCAGTCAAATGGCGGATCTCCAATCGCAGGACTACATACGGCGCTCGGCGTCGACGCTGACGCCGCCGTCGGTCCGCAATCACGAACAGGAAGTCGCCAAGCTCATCGATGTCAGCCGCTGCATCGGCTGCAAGGCGTGCCAGTCCGCCTGCATGGAGTGGAACAATCTGCGGCCGGAGATCGGGTACTTCGAAGGCTCCTACGATAACCCGATGGACTTGAGCCCGAGCGTGTGGACGCTGATGCGATTCACCGAATGGGAGGACGAAAAGGGCAACCTCGAATGGCTGATCCGCAAAGACGGCTGCATGCACTGCGAGGACCCTGGTTGCCTGAAGGCCTGTCCGGCTCCCGGCGCGATCGTGCAATACGCCAACGGCATTGTCGATTTCGTCAGCGACAATTGCATCGGCTGCGGTTACTGCGTGAAGGGTTGCCCGTTCGATATTCCCCGCATCAATCCGGTGGATCACAAATCCTACAAATGCACCCTGTGCTCGGACCGGGTCGGCGTTGGTCTCGAGCCGGCTTGCGTCAAGGCTTGTCCGACCGGCGCGATCATGTTCGGCACCAAGAGCGATATGACCGATTGGGCCGGAGAACGGATCAAGGATCTCAAATCCCGCGGTTTCGAGAATGCCGGGCTCTATGATCCGCCGGGCGTGAGCGGCACGCATGTCATGTATGTCCTGCACCACGCGGACAAGCCGTCGATCTATGCGGGTCTTCCCGACAAGCCGCGCATCAGTGCTTTCGTCGAATTCTGGAAGGGCATCATCAAACCGGTGGCGCTGGCGGGTCTCGCGTTTACGGCTCTCGCCGGTTTCTTCCACTGGATCACAGCCGGACCGAACGAAGTACAGCCCGAGGACGAAGCCGAAGCGCAGCGCCTGTTGCATTCAGCGGATGGACCGCCATGACATATCCCAAGGGAACCATCATCCGTTATTCAGCCGCGAGCCGGATCAACCACTGGATCACCGGCGGCTGTTTTGTGCTTCTGGTGTTGTCCGGGCTTTCGATGTTCCACCCGATGCTGTTCTTTCTTTCGGCATTGTTCGGTGGCGGCCAATGGACGCGCGCCGTTCATCCCTGGATCGGAACGGTACTGTTGGTCAGTTATACCGGTCTCATCATTCAGTTCTGGCGCGACGAACTATGGACGCGTGACGATCTCGCGTGGAGCAAGGCCATCGCCCACGTTCTCGTCAATGAGGAAGAGGGGGTTCCGGAAGTGGCGCGTTTCAACGCCGGCCAGAAGTTTGTGTTCTGGGCCATGGCTCTCCTGGTACCGGTGCTTTTCTTCACCGGTCTTGTCATATGGGAAGTCTATTTTTCATCCTACACGACAATCGAACAGCAGCGGATCGCCTTGCTGATTCATAGTCTGGCGGCCATCGGAGCCATTATCGTGTGGATCATCCATGTTTACTCCGGTATCTGGATCAGAGGCTCGATGCGGGCGATGATGCATGGCTATGCAACGCCGGGTTGGGCCTACCGGCACCATCGCAAATGGTTTCGGCAGTTGGTCGAAATCGGATCGCGGGGTCCGGTGCCGAACACCGATGCTGCGCCGATGAGGAAGAATTCGTGAAACAGGGCGGGTTCGCGCCACAGGGAAAGTGGACAGGAAGCGCACTGGGGGGCGTGAAAGCGCCGGACGCGCTGATCCTGCCCAATCCCGGCAAGCGATTTTCCGACACCGCGACACGGCTGGAAACGTTGGCCATTGGCCATCCGATGGAAGACTGGCTGCGCTTCATGGCGAAGCTGGCTCACGGCCAGCACGCGGCGGTTACCACACTTTCGCCTCTCGCCGGTCTCGAACAGTCCGTTGTCGAGCAGGCGGTCGATGCACGCATGCCTCCGCTCGCCGCGGACGGACATCGCAGAGACCCCGCCTGGCGCGATGGACTCGCGGTGCTTCTCGATCATTTTGACAACGGCTCGATGCCGCCGCAGGTGCAAGCGGTCGTCGCCCAGTTGCGTGCGCGCGGTGCCGTCGCGATCGAAAACCTGGCCGATGAATTTCTTCACGGCAATGTCGAAGCTGCCGACGCCGGTCCCGTATTGTATGTCGCGGCGGCGCTCCAGGTTTATTTTACCCGCATGGCCGCAAGCCTGCCTGCATCGGCGCTTCGATTGCTGCCGCAGCGCGGCCTGTGCCCGGGTTGCGGGTCGACGCCGATTGCCGGACTTGTGACGGCGACCGGACAAACGCCCGGCGCGCGTTACCTTTATTGCTCGCTGTGCTCCACGGCGTGGAACCATGTCCGGACGGTATGCATCACCTGCGGCGAGTCACGCACCGTTTCCCTTGAAGGGATCGAAGGCGATGCCGGCATCGTCAAGGCCGAGACCTGCAACGACTGCCACACTTACGCGAAGATGATCTATCTGGCGCAGGACATGAAAGCCGATCCCTTCGCGGACGACCTTGCGTCTTTAGGGCTGGATGTTCTGGTTGCCGAAGCAGGCTGGTCGCGCCATGCGCCGAATCCGCTGCTGCTGGTCGGGTAGGCTGCCTCGGCGCCGCCAAAGCTACGCGTCGTCACCGTAACGAGTATCGCAGTCGAGGCGGCCGCCCGCTCAACGGCGTTCCCGATCCAAAGATCACATGATATGCTGCCGCCTCTCGACAGGGCCACCAATCACGCTCCTGTCATTGCCGGACCCGGTCCGCCATGCTCGGAGATAGACTGGTCCTGCAGGGCCACGTGCACCGAAAGAAAGTTGCCGATGTCTACGTCTTCCGTCCGCCTGACCGATCTTGCCCACGGAGGGGGCTGCGGCTGCAAGCTTGCGCCGTCGGTGTTGCAGCGACTTCTCGCCAATCAACCCGCGGCGATGCCCTACGCGCAGCTTCTCGTCGGCACCGAGACCGGAGACGACGCGGCTGTCTGGCAGATCGATGACAAGACGTGCGTGATCGCCACCACTGACTTCTTCATGCCCGTTGTCGACGACCCGCGCGATTTTGGCCGGATCGCGGCCGCCAATGCGTTATCGGACGTTTACGCGATGGGCGGCAAGCCGATCATGGCGCTCGCTATTTTGGGAATGCCGCTGGGCAAGCTGCCGGTAGAGACCGTTAGTGAAATTCTGGAAGGCGGCGCTTCGATCTGCGCCGAGGCCGGCATTCCTGTCGCCGGAGGGCACTCGATCGATTCCGTCGAGCCGATCTATGGTCTTGCGGTGATCGGGCTGTGCAGTCCCGAAAATGTTCGCCGGAATTCCGGCGCGCGTCCGGGCGATGCGCTCATTCTCACAAAGGGCATCGGCATCGGGATTTACTCGGCGGCCTTCAAGAAGCTCGCGTTGCCCGACGATGCCTATGGGGAGATGATCGCTTCGATGACGCTGTTGAACCGCATCGGACATGTCCTGGCGCAGGATGACGACGTGCACGGCATCACCGATGTGACCGGCTTCGGTCTGCTCGGTCATGGCCTCGAGCTGGCACGGGGTGGCGGCGTGCGTTTGACCATCGAGCAGGCGCGCATTCCATTTCTTGCGCGCGCGGAGGCGCTGGCGGAAACGGGCTACATCACCGGCGCATCCGGACGAAACTGGGAAAGCTATGGCGAGCAGGTTCTTCTGCTGCCGGAACTGCCGGCATGGCGGCGTGCACTCCTCACCGACCCGCAGACTTCGGGTGGATTGCTTGTCGCCTGCAGGGCGGAACGGGCCGAGTCCATCCGCGCGATGATCGAGGCAGCCGGTTATCCCCGCGCCAGCATCATAGGCGCCGTCACGGCCGGCGAGCCTGCGGTGCAGATCGTCTAAAACGCTCAGTGGGTGCCGATCTCTTCGATCTTAAGGCGCAGACCCTGCACGTTGAAAAACTCGCTATGGGTCAGGATCGAGCGGTCCTTTTCCAGATGCCGTGTCAGCGATAGAAGGCGTTGCCTTGCGGTAGTGTCATCGATCAAGCCGCCTCTGTCGCCCTGAAAGAAGGCTGCGCCGTTCCAGGGTACGCTGGAGCCTGACAACAACTCCGTCATGTCGGCCCACCTCGTCTCGTTGCCGATCACATGAAGATAGGAAGAGGCAAGCAGCGAAACCGACGTCCCGCCGATCTCGACCAGAACGATCAGCATGGTGAACGAGCCGACGCGAGCAAAAGTCTCGACAAGCCAGTCATCGAAATCGGTGGTGCATGCCGGTGTCATCGAAACTCGCGCGATGTGCAGTTGGCGGAAGAGAGCGGGAGTCGAACCCACCAGAGACAGGCTCGCTGCCTCACTCGGATTTGAAGTCCGAACGCCCCACCAGGGACGATTCTCTCCCATTGTCGTCATTTGACGCACGAACCAAGGGTCCAAACAAGTCCAGACGATGCCTGTTGACGCGGCGCAAGTCATCCCGTTTCAGGGTGATGCCATGGCGGTCGAAGAAATCGAGAATCTGGATGGCAACCTTGCGGCCGTTCTCGACGCGATCGCGAAACTGCGCGGCGGAGAAGACTCCATCTTCAGCGTGAGCCGCAACATCGGCTGCGATGGTCACCATTTCGTGGACCGTCGGGCGCAGGAAAAAGTGATCATGCGCCACTTCATCCGCCCATCCCAGCCGCCCGGCCAGTTTGAGAAGCCGGCGGACATCGCGTTCCGGATATGAAGTTGTGGTCGCGATGTCGCGAACGCGCGGCGGGCGGAAACGTGCTTCGCCTTCGAGCAGCGGCGCGATAATGTTCCAGGCCGCCTCGTCTTTGGGCGTCAGCCGCACGGTGTGCGTCGCGAGCCGCACGAACGAGCCATCGAGAACGATCTGGCCGCTTGCGGCGATCTTTTGGATTGCAGCGACGAACTCTGCCGCGGGCAATCTCGGCTGTATCAGCAGCCGCAGTTTTTCCCGGCCAATACCCTGAAGATCGGGATTCTCGGCGTGGTATGCTGCGAGTTGCTGGTCAAGCATGGATGTGAAGGCTTGCCAGCGATCCGGCGCGATGGCGATCCGCGATGTCGCCGGCTCAAACAGAACAAGTCCCAATGTTTCGGATATCCGCGCGGCCTCAATCGCAGGTAAAGCGCGATCGAGCGCGAAAACTCCAAAATCCCATGCAAAGGGCGGTGTCGCCAGCAGGGCTTGAAAGGCGGACAGCGGGTCGGCGAGCGCGTGAGCGGCGCGCTGCGCCCGACGCTCCGGCGTTCGCCGTTTCCGGGCCGGCGGGCGCAGATCGATGAACTGACCTCCGCCGATTGTGCGTTGAGCAGAGACGTCACGGATCACGTAGCGATCGGACACCGCAGCCGCAATCGGCCGCTCGAGCACGATTTGGACATCGGCTGCTGCACCCGGTTGAAGAGGTTCGTCACCCAGCAGGACGATATGGGCGCCCACTTCGGCCGAGGCGTGGTGGAGGCGCGCCGGGAACCATTGCCTCACCGGTTTGGTCTCGCTCGGCAGCAAGCGCAACTGGGCATCAATCCGGTCGGTTGGCGCATGCAATTCGGGATCGAGCACCACATCGCCGCGATGGATGCTCTCTTTCGTGATGCCGTCGCCGGCCAGATTGAGCGCGCAGCGATCTCCCACCCGTCCGGTATCCGCTGCTTTGTTTTGAGCGTGCAGTGAACGAACCCGCGCGGACAGGCCCGACGGGCTGATCAGCACGCGGTCTCCGACATGAATCGAGCCGGACAGAACGGTGCCGGTCACGACGACACCAACGCCCGGCAGCGTGAACACACGATCGATGGCCAGACGAAAACGGGCCTCGGCGGAGCGATCGATTATTTTATCCGCAGCCGCCTCCAGCCGCATGCGCAACGTATCGATGCCCTGACCTGTCAGTGCCGAGACCGGTAGAATTTCCGCGCCCTCGAGCATCGTTCCAACGCTCGCCCGACTGATTTGAGCGGCCACATCGGCCACGCGCTCCGGCGAGACGATATCGGCCTTGGTCAGTGCGACAAGGCCGCGCCTGATGCCGAGCAGATCGATGATCGCCAGATGCTCCAGCGTCTGAGGCATGACGCCGTCATCGGCCGCGACCACGAGCAGCGCGAAATCGATTCCGCTCGCACCGGCCAGCATGGTGTGGACGAAGCGCTCGTGACCGGGAACATCGATGAAACCGAGCGTCTTGTTATCCGCGAAAGGCAAATAGGCGAAGCCGAGATCGATGGTGATGCCGCGCGCTTTCTCTTCTTTCAGCCGATCCCCATCAACGCCGGTCAGGGCTTTGACCAGCGCGGTCTTGCCGTGGTCGATATGGCCGGCGGTACCGATAATCATCGGGCGCTTCCGTCGCGAATCTCACCCAGTAAGTGCATCGACATTCAATTCGGAAAGAACGAAGACAAATTCATCCTCGTCGGCCAGGCAGCGCAGATCGAGCGTCAATCCGCCGTCGGCAATTCTTCCGATTACAGGCCGCCGCAGCCCGCGCAAGGCGGCGGCCAGCCGATCCAGCGCGCCGCTTCCATTCTTGGTGCGGATCATCAAGCCTGCACTGGCGATGGTGTCGAGCGGCAGTGCGCCAGACCCGATCTGACTTTCACACGCACACACGTCGACCGCGCAGGACTCGCCAAGCGATTTCGCCACAAGCGGACGCAGCCGATTGGCCTGAACTTCGATCTCTGCCCTGGAGCGCGCGAGCAATCGCAAGGTCGGCAGACGGTCGGCAAGACGGTCGGGATCGCGATACAGTTTGAGCGTGGCCTCGATCGCCGCGAGCCGTATCTTGTCGACGCGGAGCGCGCGCTTCATGGGGTTGCGATTGACCTGCGCGATCAGCACCTTGCTGCCGACGATGAAACCCGCCTGTGGTCCGCCCAGCAGCTTGTCGCCGGAAAATGTCACCAGTCCGGCGCCTTGAGCGACAGCGTCGCGTACCGTCGGTTCCTTTTGCAGGCCGAATTGCGCAAGGTCGATCAGCGTGCCGGATCCCAGGTCGTTCAGCAGCGGTACGCCCTTTTCGCCGGCGATCGAGGCGAGTTCTGCGGCGCTGACTTCGGCTGTAAAGCCCTGAATACGATAGTTCGACGTATGAACCTTGAGGATGACGCCGGTCTGCGCGCTGAGGGCTGCCCGATAATCCCTGGGATGGGTTCGATTGGTGGTGCCAACTTCGATCATCTTCGTCCCGGCGCGTGCCATAATATCCGGCATCCGGAACGCGCCGCCGATCTCGATCAACTCACCACGCGATATGATGGCCTCCTGGCCTTGCGCCAGGGTATTGAGGCAAAGCAGGACGGCGGCGGCGTTGTTGTTGACCACGGTCGCATCCTCTGCGCCGGTCAAATCGCACAAAAGCGCTCGTAGATGATCGTCACGCTCACCGCGCTTGCCGGTCGATAGATCGAATTCGAGCGCTACCGCATCACGCATCGCCGCGGTCGCGGCTTCGATGGCACTCTCCGCCAACACCGCGCGGCCGAGGTTTGTGTGCAGGATCGTTCCCGTCAGGTTGAACAGCGGACGCAAGCCGGAGCGGTCCCGCTCTTCAAGCCGCGCCAACGCCTGAAGGGCGAGATCATCAGCTCCAGGCGCCGGCGCACCGGCCTTGATCGCCGTCCGAGCGTCGTCGACGGTGATGCGGACAGCCTCGGTGGAGATCATTCGGCCAAACCGTTGCGTAAGCTCCGCAGCCGCGGCTGTACTCAATATCGCAGTGACCGACGGCAGGGCGCGCAGGCGCGCGGATTGAGTTTCGTCCTGTCCGTAGCTCGATTTGTCCCAGGCGCTCATGGCTACTCACCGCTAACGGCCATAGTAAAGCGCCTAAATTTTGCCGTCCAGAGTAACCGCCAGGCCGATCGGCTCACCGCTTTTCTGACGCCGCGGGCCGTCGGAAGCCGATCGAGACTTCATCAGCCGCAATTCCCTCCTGTTTGTCGATAGGCCAGCGGTAAAGCGTGCCGCTTCAAGTGGCGGGAGTGTTGCCAATCGTAGCGGATCGTGGGGTCGAGAACGCGGGTTTTCTCGACCTTACAGGCCCAATGACCGGTTTCTAGTTTGTTGGCTTGGTCTCGCGGCGCGCGCTGAGTACGTCGCCGAACCGTTCCCAAGCTTCACCCTTGAACCTCATCAGCTGCAATTGCTGGATTGGCGCGAAGTCGGACTTGTCGGTGCTCATCTTGATGCCCGGCAGCAACCCGTCAAGCTCGACGTCTTTCATGCTTGCGGCCTGCTTCATGATGTTTGCCCGGGTGAGATCATCTCCGCAGTTCTTGAGGACGTAAGTGAGCGTTTGCGCGAGCGAGTAACCGTTCAGGACGGACCAGTCGGTCCGATTGGCGTCCGGGTAGTACTTTGTGAGGAAGTCGAAGAATCTCTTCATTCCCGGATCGTTTGCCCATTGGGGATCCGTTACGTCCTTCAAGAAAGTAGCCGAGATGATGTCTTGGCTGTTTTCGAAGCCCGCCGGCTTGATGACGCTTCCAATCGAAGTCGACACATTGGTGAGCAGGTGTAGTGGCTTCCACCCGATCTCGCCCATTTTCTTGATCGATTGAGCAGCAAATTTCGGCGTTCCAAAATTGACCAGCACATCGGCGTTGAGCGATTTGAGCTTGACGATGTGTGAATCGATGGTCGGCTCGGAAGTTTCGAAACTTTCCTGTGCGATGATCATCGAGGCGGCTTGCGGACCAAGCCCATCCTTGAAGCCCTTGAGATAGTCATTTCCGGAATCGTCGTTTTGATAAAGAACGGCAATCTTGGCGTTGGGCTTTTCTTTCAGGATGTACTTGGCGTAGATCCTGGCTTCGCTCTGATAGTTGGGCTGCCAGCCCATGGTCCAGGGGTAGTGTTCAGGATCGTCCCACTTGCTGGCGCCCGACGAAATGAACAGATGCGGCACCTTCTTGATATTCATGTATTTTTGAATGGCGGCATTGGTCGGCGTTCCCAATGCGCTGAATATGAGCAGCACTTCGTCGCTTTCGACCAGCTTGCGCGCCTGCTCGACGGTCTTCGGCGGGCTGTACGCGTCGTCATAGGAAATGAAATTGATCTTGCGGCCGTTGATGCCGCCTTCCGCGTTGACCATGTTGAAATAGGCGGCCTCGGCCTTGCCGATCACGCCATAGGCGGAGAGCGGGCCGCTATAGGGAATGATGTTGCCGATCTTTATTTCGGTATCGGTGGCGCCCACGTCGTACTTCTTTTGCGCCGATGCACTGCCGCTGGTTGCGGCAAATAGCCCGGCGATCGCCAGGCAAATCATCGTTCGAAGACGAAACATGGCAGTTCTCCCTGTTTTGCTGTGCTTCAGCACATTTGTTGGAGCCTCGGCTCTTGAACCAGGCCGTTGCTCGGCCGTTGACGCGGGCGAGAAGGCGATTTATCGTCCATCATCGCACAATGAATACAAAGTACAATACGAAAAATCCGCGGGAGGTACCATGTCCAAGGTGTTGTCGAACGCTCAAATCGAAGGTTTCCGCAAAGACGGCTATATCGCCCCGCTTCGGGCGATCTCCACCGAACGTGCCGCTGAGGTAAGAGGGCGCCTGGAGGCTTACGAAAGGAGCACCGGTGGTCCGCTCAGCGGTTCGCTGCGGGGAAAACCACATCTGTTGTTCACCTGGCTCAACGACCTGATCCGCGAGGAGCGCATCATCGATGCGATCGAGGATTTGTACGGAGAGAATCTGCTGTGCTGGAGCAGCAGCTTCTTCATCAAGGAGCCGGCCGACTCGGCCTTTGTATCCTGGCACCAGGACTCGACCTATTGGGGTCTCTCCAGCCCCGATGTGGTTACGGCGTGGGTTGCGCTATCCGAGAGCAACAAGGCCAACGGCGCGCTTGAGGTTGTTCCGGGGACGCATCTCAAGGATCAGATCCCGCATAGAGATACCTTCTCCAAGAACAACATGCTGACGCGTGGACAGGAAGTGGCCGTCGAGGTCGATCCGAATTCTGCGGTGATGCTGGAATTGGAGCCCGGCGAGATGTCGCTGCATCATGTCCGCCTGATCCACGGTTCGGCGCCGAATCCGTCCAGGACCCAGCGCCGGATCGGGCTTGCCATTCGTTATATGCCGACGTCCGTTCGGCAGCTCGAAGGCGAGGACGGCGCGTCACTGGTGCGCGGTGTCGATACCTTCCGTACGTTTGAACACGAGCCGATTCCCGCCCGCGATATGGATCCCGAATTCGTCGAGTTGCATCGCAAGCAGCATGAGCGGGCAGTGAAGATCCTCTACAAGGGAGCAAAGATTCCCGCCTGATCGACGCAATCCGCCGGTCTCGAGGGGGGGGAACGGACTCACGAGGTCGTTTCCCCCTGGTGCGGCAACCGGCTTGCGACGCTGCGCCAGCTCGGGGTCAGCACTTGCCCCCGCGCTGGGGATAGTTGATGGAAGATAACAGAGCCAGACCGGTGGAGTCCGACCGGTCATCGAGTTTGAGCGACATACGATGCACCCTCCCATGCAGCCCGGCTGGATCGATGCGCCCCACGGGCGGCTGGATCTTGGCCGTGTCATCCTGGAAAGCGGCGAAGCGATCGAGGATTTTCATCTTTCCTACGCGGTGCACGGCGACCTCAACGACAAGACGCTGCCCGTCGCCGTGGCGCTTTGCGCGATCGGCAGCAGTCATCATCGGCTGGACTTTCTGATCGGCGAGGGCCTTGCTCTGGATCCTCGTCGCTTTCGAATCCTTGCGATCGATGCGATCGGAAACGGCCTGAGCAGTTCACCATCGCTGTCGCGTAAGCAGCCACGGATGCGTTTCCCGCAATTTGGCATTCGCGATATGGTCATGAGCCAGAAGCTTCTGATCGACCATCTCGGCATCGATGTGGTTGATTTGGTGATCGGCGCCTCGATGGGCGGTATGCAAGCGCTGCAATGGGCCGTTTCATATCCGGATCGTGTGCGCAGCGTCGTGGCCATGACCCCGATGGCGAAGACGACCGGGTGGTCGGCAGCCGTCAATCACACCGCGCGTCTTGCGCTTCAAAGTCATTCGCCCGATCCCCAAACCGATCCAGCCGGGATCGCCGAACGCTGGGAAAGCTGGAGCGCCACGATGCAAATGTTGTGTTCGCGCACTCCAGCGTTGGTCGATCAGGAACTCAGAAGCCCAGGTGAGGTCCATGCGTGGCTCAAAATGCGGACCCGGCTTTGGATCGAGCAGGGGTTTGATCCGCTCGACTGGATCTATCAATCATGGGCGTATGACGCGCACGATGTCGGAAATTCGCCAGGCTTTGCAGGCGACACAAATGCTGCGCTGCGTTCCATCAAAGCACGCAGCCTGATCCTGGTGCCGCCGCTCGACCTCTACAATCCGGCGCCGGCCGGCCGCTGGGCTGCGGACCGTATCCACGGCTGCGAATTCGTCGAAGTGCCGTCGATTGCAGGTCATTCGATGGCAAGCGCGGCCGATCCGGTGGCGGCGGACGAGCTAAACCGCCGCATACGTGATTTTCTTCGCTGATTTCCTTTGCCAGTTCCCTGGCCGGAGTTCTGCTAGAATGTGTCGCCCGAGCTAAATTTGCTTCTGGATTCCATAAAGAAATGAAAGCCAATCGAGCCACTCCATCCGCCCTTGAAGCATCCGAAAAGCTGTCGATGCAGCAGAACGCGTTTGTTCTGCTCAAGGAGATGATCAAGCAGGGCCGCATTCGTCCTGGCGAGAAGCTGCTCGAAGTGCAGGTAGCCAAGGCGTTTGGCATCAGCCGCTCTCCGGCCCGGCACGCGCTTCAGGCGCTCTGCGATGCCAAGATGGTGCAGGAGACCAGCGGGCGCGGCTACCAAGTTGCGGGCCGTCCGAAGCCCGAAGATGTCGGCCAGATTGCGCTTCTGGAGAAACTGCAAATCTCCCCGTCGCGGCAGTGGGAGCGGGTTTACGCGAAAGTAGAGCAGGAGCTCTGCCTTCGAGTGCTGTTTGGATCCGTCAGGGTGATTGAGGCGCCACTCGCAGAATATTTTGGTGTTAGTCGCACCGTCGCCCGCGACGTCCTGGGCCGAATGCAAAGTGTGGGCATGGTCAGCAAAGACGGGCTGGGTCATTGGTTCGCCGAGCAAGTCTCACCCGCCAGAATCCGCCATCTGTTCGAAATACGGACAATCCTCGAACCCGAAGCACTGCGCCAGGCCGCAGCGTTTTTCAGTCGTGAGGAACTCGAACGCATCAGCCATAGTCTCCGGTACCCGGACTCCGGAAGACCGATGCAAATGAGCACAGTGGGTCAAGCCGAGACCGATATGCACATCGACTTGCTGTCACGCTGTCCAAACCGCGAGATTATTCACGCCCTGAAACGGACCCACGTCCTTTTCGTTCCAAGCTTGTATTTGGTGGATCCGAACCTGACCGTTCCGCGCGACATCCTGGAGACGGTCTTCCACGAGCACCTCATGATCGTTGACCAGTTGCTCGATAAAAACGTGAGGAAAGCCTGCGTTAATTTGCGCCGGCATTTGGAGGGGGCACACTCCCGCTGGATGATTCGCTTCGAAATTGCTGCGAAATCGCCTTTCCCCGCGCTGCCGCCCTATCTCATGGAACCTGGACGGCCGTTTAATTTCCGCCAATCTTGATGAAACGAACGATAGCAAACGACGTTTAGGGTAGCTTGCAGATGACTCTTAATCATCAGGCCGCTATCGGAAGCGAATGTCGGTATCGGTGGCTGCGTGCCCGCCCATGCGGTGGTCTGGGGCGTCACCTTGCCTGGCGTGACGCGTTTCAACCGTTGCGATAAGGCTGGCCGACGCGCTAGCCTTGGCCTTCAGAAAATTGGGGGAGGGGACAGACATGGGTCGCAAGATAGCTATCGTGGGAGCGGGTGCCGTCGGCGGGTATGCCGGCGCCCATATGGTGCAGGCGGGCGAGGACGTGACGTTCATCGATCCATGGCCCGAGCATGTCGAGCACATGAGGAAGCACGGCCTGCGCGTTACTCATGCCAAGGACGTTGCGGAATTTTCGGTTCCCGTGCGCGCGCTGCACCTCACGGATGCGCAGCAGCTAGCCAAGGAAAGGCTGGTCGACATCGCCTTCGTGTGCATGAAGTCCTACGACACGGCCTGGGCCACGATGCTGATCCAGCAATATCTGGCACCGGACGGCTACGTCGTGTCGTTGCAGAACTGCATGAATGAAGAGACGATCGCCGGCATCGTCGGCTGGGGCAGGACGCTGGGGTGCATTGCGAGCAGTATCACGGTCAACCTGCCCGAGCCCGGCCACGTCCACCGCGGCGCCGGCAAGGGCGGGGCGGCGCACACCGTATTTCGCGCCGGCGAAGTGCACGGCCGTATCACGCAACGGGCGGAAGAGATTTGTCGCCTTGTCGGCTACGCTGACAGCGCCAAGGTAACCGGCAATTTGTGGGGCGAACGGTGGTCGAAACTGGTTGCCAACGTCATGGGCAACGGGCTCTCGGCCTGTACGGGCTTGACCGGCGGAGAGATGTTGCAAAGCGAGCCGATCCGTCGCTTCTCCACCCGGCTCGGGAGCGAAGCGATCCGCGTCGGGCAAGCGTGCGGCTATCAACTGGAAGAGATTTTGCACCTGCCGCCTGAGACCATAGCGCGAGCGGGTGAGGGCGACGAGGCGGCGATGCGCGCGTGCGACGAGCAGCGCTTCCACGACGGCAAGCGCACCGCCTCGGAGCAGCGGCCCTCGATGGGCCAGGACATGCAGAAAGGACGGCGCACAGAGATCGAATTTCTCAACGGTTTCGTGGTGCGCGAGGGCGAGAAGGTCGGCCTCTCCTGCAGTGCCAATGCCGTCCTGACTGATATCGTCAAGCGCGTGGAACGCAATGAGCTGAGCCCCGATCCGCGGCACATCACCGAACTGCGGCTGAACTGAGCCGTCTTGCGCGAGGCGCTCCACGCGCACCGACCCTTACGAGTGCCAAACGACGCAAATGCGCACTCGTCGGCTTCTCGAAATAGTCGAGGTGGCGATCAGCAATTCGGTGCCGAAAAATTCGGTGTCCGAGTCACCTATTTTTCCTCGGCAGCAATTCCAAAAATGCGCCGGCATTTCCAAGCGATCGAAAATTCGCGCACCATAGATCCGAGGTTGCCTCAGCGATCGCTTGCCAGAGCGAAGCCCGAGAACCGCATGTCGCCGAGCAATTGAAATTGCGGGGCCTGGAGGGTAGCATGATGTGTGCGGACGATGTCGCTAAGGCCCGCGTCGAACAATCACAGCACGCCGTCGAGTTTCGATTCGGGCGGCTTATTATTCTCACTGATCTGAAATCGAGAAAATAAATATGTAGGGGAGTGAGCGTTATGGATGATGTCACGCGACGTACGCTGTTGGCGGCGACGGCCGCAGGCGGGCTGCTTACGGCGGCAACAGCAGCCGGCGCACAAACCAGCGAACCGATACCGCAGCCTCAACGTCCGGGACATGGTGGCACCGATCCCGGTCCGCGCAATCTCGCCCGGGACCGGCAGAATCCCGATCTGCTGGTGCCACCCGCAACCGATCACGGCACACTTCCCAACTTGCGCTTCTCGTTCTCGGATTCGCATGTGCGACAGGAGTCTGGTGGCTGGACCCGGCAGATCACCGTGCGAGAACTTGGTATTTCCAAGAACATCGCGGGCGTGAACATGCGCCTGAATGCCGGCGGCGTTCGCGAGCTGCATTGGCACAAGGCGGCCGAATGGGCCTATATGCTGTACGGCAGTGCCCGCATCACGGCCATCGATCCCCAGGGACGAAATTTCGTCGATGACGTTGGCGTCGGCGATCTCTGGTATTTCCCGAGCGGCGTGCCGCATTCGATCCAGGGGCTCAATCCGGATGGCTGTGAGTTCCTGCTGGTGTTCGACGATGGTGACTTCGATGAAGACAACACCTTCCTGCTAAGCGACTGGTTCAAGCATACGCCGAACGAAGTGCTGTCGAAGAATTTCGGCATGCCGGGTTCGACCTTCGATCATATCCCGGATCCAGGCGAACTCTACATCTTCGCAGCGCCGGTGCCGGGGTCGCTGGACGCCGACAAGATCGCGGGAGCAACGCCGGTGGCGCAGAGCTTCAGTCACAGGATGCTGGCGCAGCAACCGATCAAGACCAAGAGCGGCACGGTGCGGATCACCGATACCAGCGTCTTTCCGGCATCGAAGACGATCGCCGCGGCGCTGGTCGAAGTCGAGCCAGGCGGTATGCGCGAGATGCATTGGCATCCCAACACCGATGAGTGGCAATACTACATCGACGGTCAGGCGCGGATGGGTGTATTCGCGGCGTCAGGTCAGGCCCGCACGTTCGACTTTCAGGCCGGCGATGTCGGCTATGTGCCGTTCGCGATGGGGCATTACATCGAGAATACCGGGACTACGACACTGCGCTTTCTCGAGATATTCAAGAGCAGCTATTACGCCGATGTATCGCTCAATCAGTGGCTGGCGCTGACGCCGCCGGAACTGGTGAAAGCGCATCTGAAGCTCGATGCGCAGGCGTTGGCCGGTCTGCACAAGGAGAAGTTTCCCGTCGTACCGGGGTGACCGGCGAGGGTGATGGCGCTTCTGCAATGGCCGTCGGAAGCGCCGCTCAAGGCGGTCCCTTATCTCCTGGCGTCATGTAACGGCTGCGGTCTTCGATTGCTGTGGCGCTTCCAAAGCTTGCGCGATCGCATCATCGACGTGTTCGAGCCAGATAAACTCCAGTTGATCCCGAGCGCCTTTCGGAATCTCGTCGAAGTCACGACGGTTGCGAGCAGGTAGCATGACCCTGGTCAGGCCGGCCGCTGCGGCCGCCACGACTTTCTCCTTGATGCCGCCGACCGGCAGCACCAGGCCCCGGAGCGATATTTCCCCGGTCATCGCGGTATCGTTTCGAACCGTTCGGTTGGTGAGCAAGGAGGAGAGAGCCGTGAACATGGCAACGCCTGCGCTCGGCCCATCTTTCGGCGTGGCGCCCGCCGGCACGTGAACGTGGATATCACTCTTTTCAAAAATCGAAGGTTCGATCCCAAGCTGCGAAACCCGGCTTTTTACCAGCGTCAGGGCCGCCTGCGCGCTTTCGCGCATGACGTCACCGAGCTGGCCGGTCAGAATCAGTGCGCCCCTGCCGGGAATCCGGCTCGCCTCGATAAAGAGGATATCGCCGCCGACGGGAGTCCAGGCCAGTCCGGTCGCGACACCAGGGATACTGGTGCGCAGCGCGATCTCGCCTTCAAAACGAGGCTGACCGAGAATGGAGGTGATATCCTTGGAAGCGATGATGACCCTGTTCGAACTGCCTTCGGCGATTTGTACAGCCGCATACCGCAGCGCCTTGCCGATCTCCCGCTCGAGCGAGCGAACGCCGGCCTCGCGGGTGTACCCCTTGATGATGAGCTTCAGCGCGTCGACGTCGATTTCGGCCTGTTCCGGCGTGAGGCCATTTGCCTCGAGCTGCCGTCGCACCAGATAGCGTTGGGCGATCTCCAGCTTTTCGTCCGCCGTGTAGCCGGGCAGGCTGATGATTTCCATGCGATCCAGCAGCGGGCCCGGGACGGTGTCCAGCATGTTGGCGGTTGCGATAAAGACCACGCGTGACAGATCGAATGGGACCGCGAGATAATTGTCGCGGAACGTTGCGTTCTGCTCGGGGTCTAGCACTTCCAGCATCGCCGCAGACGGATCGCCCTGAATGCCGCGTCCCATCTTGTCGATCTCATCGAGCATCATGACGCAATTGCGCGAGCCGGCCTTTTTTATCGCCTGGATGATGTTGCCGGGCAGGGCGCCAATGTAGGTTCGCCGGTGCCCCCGGATCTCGGCCTCGTCGTGAACGCCACCGAGGCTGACGCGGATAAACGGGCGGTCCATCGCGCGCGCGATCGACTGTCCCAGCGACGTCTTGCCGACGCCCGGAGGACCCACGAAACAAAGGATCGGCGCTTTGCCATGGGGAGCTAATTTTCGAACCGCTAGATATTCGATGATCCGGGTTTTGATCTTTTCCAGGCCAAAATGATCCTCATCAAGAATGCGACGCGCTTGTGCGATATCGATCGGCTTTTCGTCTGGCAGACTCCAGGGCAGTTCGACCAGCCAATCCAGATAGCTGCGAACCATGCCGGACTCCGCGGCCGATTCGGGCATTCGTTCATATCGGCGCAGTTCCTTGCGCACCTGGCTCTCGGCTTCAGCCGGCATCTGGGCTTTGGCGATCGCCGCATTCAGCTCCGCGACTTCCTGTGCCTTGCCGTCGCCCTCGCCCAACTGGCGCTGGATCGTCGCCATTTGTTCGCGAAGGATGGCTTCGCGCTGCCGGTCATCGAATGCAGCCCTGGTCTTCTGGCCAATTTCATTGGTCAGCCGAAGAACTTCGAGCCGCTCTGCAAGATACCGGGAAACTTTCTCCATGCGCAGGGACAGGTCGATCGTCTCCAGAATTTCCTGTTTCTCCTGTATCTTGATGTCCATGTAGGAGGCCGCGAGATCGGCAAGAGCGGCCGGCGACGTGGTGGACTGAAACGCGGCGACAAGCTCCGGCGGCGCTTGCGGAAGCAATTGAATGGCTTCGACGGCCTGTCTTTGCAGGTTGAGAAATCGGGCCTCGATCTCCGGTGAGGTCGTGGTGGGCTCGGGAATATGGAGAACCCGGGCCGCCAGAAAGGGCGTGCCGGGGAGAAAGTCGAGCACGCGGGCGCGCTGAACTCCCTGGCAAATGATGTGATGGGTCTCGTCCGGCGCGGTGATGTAGCGCACGATGTTGGCGATGGTGCAGATGCGATTGAGGTCGTCAGGACCGGGATCCTCGACGTCCGCATTGCGTTGCAATACAATTCCGATCGGCCGCTGCTCGCGCAGGGCTTGTTGGGCTGCCGCGATCGATTTTGGCTGGGTTACGGTGATGGGCGCAACGGTGCCTGGAAACAGCACGGTATTGCGGACCGGGACAATGATGAGCGCATCGTCCGGAATGCGAACGGCGTCGGCGCCGGGCTTGGTGGCGGAAGCAATGGTCTCTTCGTTGACAGGGGGCATGGCCATTCTCACGCGGACTTTGCAAGGCGCAGCACGATACATCCGTTCACGGCGAAGCGGCTGACGGCGTAACGTCCGACGGGTAATGCGATGCGGCGCTCGAACCGGCCCTGCGGCAGCTCGAGGCGGTGAATTCGTGCATCGCGCAATTCCTTGGGGAGCGTCCGGCGTCCGCTGACCACCAGCATTCCGTTGTCGATGACAGCCTCGACCTCCTCAGGATCGACGCCGGGCAGCGCGACAAGGATGAGGATCTCCCCGTCGGTCTCCAGCACGTCGATTGGCGGTTCCCAGCAAGATTCCCGCGAGCCAACCTTGGTTTGCAAGTTGAAGAACTGCTGACGAAGACGCTCGGCGCGTGCCAGCGACTCGATCGCCTCGGACAGCATCCAGTTGACGGGATCTTTCGCTGCCATGTGCTCCTCACGCGTACAGGAATCCGGATCGTCGGCCGGCACGGATTCCAATCACCCGGCTTCGGCAAGAGAAAGCCATGCCAGCCTTTTGAGATGGAAGCGAGCATAGCCTTTGCGAACGTCGGGAGGAAGCGTCAGCCGGTCAGGGAACGAGGACCCAGGCGATCCGCGTCGAGGCCGATCGCCCGGGTCAAATAGGTAAGAGCATCGGCTTCCAGCCGGGTCTCACCTGGATCAATGCGCGCCACCGCCGGCGGCGCCCTTGACTTTCCGCGTGAGCATCACGGCAATGGCAGCGAGAACCAGCACAGCGCCAAGCACCGCGAACGTGTCGCTGAAGCCCATCACCAGCGCCTGATGCTTGACGGTATTACCCAGGGCAATGATCGCTTGCTGGTGCGCGGCCGCGGGATCGGGCACGCCGTGGGCCGCGAAGTAGTCCGTCATCGCCGCAATCCGGTTACGTACTTCCTCGCGGCCGAGCGTGACCGACTGGCCGATGATATTGGAATGGAATTGCTCGCGCTTGGTGATCACGGTCGCAAGCACCGCGGTGCCGATCGCGCCGCCAAGATTACGGAACATGTTGCTGATGCCGGAGGCGGCCGCGGCGTCCTGCGGCGCGATACCGCCTGTCGTCACCGAGGTCAGCGGCGTCAACACCATGGCCTGGCCGATGGCGCGCACGATGTTCGGAATCCAGAGCTGATCGCCGGCATAATCCGGTGACATCGCCGTATTCATGAAACAGCTGTAAGCGAAGATCAGCAAGCCGGTGATCGCGATGTAGCGCGTGTCGATGCGCTGCATCAGCTTCGGCACCAGCGGAATCAGGATGAGTTGCGGCAGCCCGGTCCAGGCCATCACGGCTCCGATCTGCTCGGCATTATAACCCTGCGCCTGGCCGAGATAGGCCGGCAGGATGTACACCGATCCGAACAATGCGAAGCCCAGCATCGTCATCGCGATGGTGCCGAAGCCGAAGTTACGTCCCTTCAGCAGCCGCAATCGGATCAACGGTTTTTCAACCGTCAACTCGATCCAGGCGAACAGCGACAGGCTGACCAGTGCGATCGCCGCCAGCCGCAGGATGAAGGGTGACGAGAACCAGTCATCCTTGTTGCCCTCCTCGAGCACGGTCTGTAACGCGGATAACCCGATCGCCATGGTGGCGATACCGGCCCAATCGCCTTCCTTCAGCAGCTTGAGCTGCATCGGTTGCCGTTCCAGCGAAAAATACAGCGCGGTCACCATCGCCACGGTCGGGATCACGTTGACGAAAAAGATGGTCCGCCAGCCGTAATTTTCGGTGAGATAACCACCGATGGTCGGCCCGATCGCCGGCGCGAAAGTGACGGACAGCGCGAAGATCGCAAGCCCGACCGGCTGTTGCGGCTTCGGCAGTTTGGTGAGCACCAGCGTGAACGCCATCGGAATCAGGACGCCGCCGGCAAACCCCTGCAACCCGCGCATCGCGATCATGGACGGCAGATCATGGGTGAAAGCACACGCCACCGAGAAAGTAGCGAACAGCGCCGCACTGGCGAGCATGTAGCGGCGGAACGAGAATACCCGACTCAGATAATCGGTGAGGGGAATCACAACGATCTCGCCGATCAGATACGATGTCGAGATCCAGGAGCCATTATCGACACCAGTTCCGATGCCGCCTTCGATGTTGAGCAGGGACGCGTTGGTGATCTGGATGTTCAGGATCGCCATGAACGAACCGATCATGGCGGCGAGGACCGCCACCCACGTCATGACGCTCGCGCGGTTCGGATCGATTGCGGTTCGATCAGATGTCCCGCGCGAGGTCGGCAGCGCGGATATCGAGGCTGACAGGCTGGGATTTGACATGGCAGGATGCTCCGGCAATCGTCATCGGTAATTTGGAAGGTGTGGCCGCGGCGCGGACAGGGGTGGGCGAACGCGTCTCGATGGTCGGAATTACCGACATGCCGGGACGCAGCGCGATGGGGGAATTACCGCTGGTGTCGAGCGCGATTCTGACGGGAATGCGCTGCACCACCTTGGTGAAATTGCCGGTTGCGTTGTCTGGCGGCAGCAGTGCGAATTCCTGGCCGCTCGCGGGCGCGATGCTGTCGACGTGGCCATGGACGACCTGGCCCGGGAACATATCCACGGCGATGTCGACCGTCTGGCCTTCATGCACGTCGGTGAGCTGGGTCTCCTTGTAATTCGCCACGACATAGGCGCCGTCGGCCGGCACGACCGACATCAGTTGCGTTCCCGCCTGCACGAACTGTCCGACGCGCAGGCTCCGGTTGCCAACAACGCCGTCGATCGGCGCGATGATCGTGGTGTAGCCAAGATTTAGTTCGGCCTGGTCCTGCACTGCTTCCGAATGGGCGGAGGCCGCGTTGGCCTGGGCGATCTCGGCCTTGAGCAAATCGACCTGCTTGAATGCCGAGGTCAGATTGGCGGCGTCGCGCTGCAGCGTGGCTTGCGCGCTGGCGATACGCGCTTGCGCCTGCTGCGCATTCTGCACGCTGCCCGATCCCGTCGCGGCAAGATCGGTGTAACGCTTGTTGTCCTGCGCGGCGAAGGTCACGTTGGCCTGATCGACCTCGATGGTCGCCTTGGCGGCGTTGATGACGGCTTGCTGGACTTCGAGCTGGGCCTGCTTGCTGGCAATGGTGGCCTTGGCTGCCGTGACATCGGCTTTGGCCTGGTCGAGCGCGACCTTGAAGTCACGGTCGTCGATCCGCGCCAACACCTGACCGGCTTTCACGCGCTCATTGTCCTTCACCAGCACCTGATGGAGATAGCCGGTGACCTTCGGCGCGATGGTGGTGCTGTCGGCCTTCACATAGGCGTCGTCGGTGGAGACGAGATACTGGCCGACGGTCCAGTAGTCCCAGCCATACCAGGCGGCGCCGGCCAGCACGGCGATCGCGGCTCCCGTCATTAACAGCTTACGAAAATTGAGTTTTTTCCCGACGGACAAAGGCGCCGTGTCGGTCTGGCTGGGTTGCCGCGCGGGCGCCAGGCCCTCGGGGACGCCGTTGGCCGGAACCGGCCGCTCGACCGGGAATGCAGTGGAATGGATGCTCATGGCGCTGGCTCCTGTGGCCCTTTGCCGGTGGAGTAATTAGGAAACTTGACAATTTCCAAAATAGACCCAATATCGGAACTGTCAATGGAATGACAGGCATCATGCAAAGACATGGCTAAAGCAAAATCTTCCACCGATCGTCGCTGCCGGGGGCGCCCGCAACTCCGCCCCGATGATGAGACGCGTCAAATCATCTATGAGGCCGCGCGGCACGAATTCTCGGCCAGCGGTTATGCCGCGACCAGCACCGAAATGGTGGCTCGGCGCGCCGGCGTTTCAACCAAGACGTTGTATCGCCTGATTCCGAACAAGGCGGCTTTGTTCGAGGGTATGGTGTCCGACCGGCTCGATCGTTTTCTTTCCGACTTCAATCTGCATGCCGCCGATCACGCCGATATCGATGACGCGCTGAACGCGACGCTGATGGCCTGCGCCGACCTTACGCTCGATAAGGAGGTGGTGGCGCTTCAGCGCATCGTGTTGCAAGAGACCGGTCAATTCTCCGATCTCGCCGCGACGTTCTACAAGAACGGCATTGCGCGCATCAGCGCGGCGTTGGCGGACTGGCTGCGGGTTCAGATGAAGCGCGGGCTAGTCAAGCTCGACGATGCCGACGAAGCTGCCGGCATCCTCCTTGGCATGGTTGCCTCAGCGCCGCGGCGGGCTGCCATGTTCGGCGGCCTGCCGCTGCCCACTCACTCCGAGATCGAACAGCGGGTTCGAACCTGCGCATCCTTGTTCCTGCGCGGATGTCGCGTCGACGGACGAGGCGATGACGCTGGCTAGCGGCGCAACCCGGCAAGAGATTTTGCGGGTGAGTGCAGCGCTTTCGCCCGGCCTCTTAATGTGAAACGGTGCCCTAGCTAGTCTTGGAGCCGCCGGACTGCACGATCGGCCGGTGTGGGTCTTGCGCCATGGAAGCTGTCACGGGAGCCAGCGAAGGCGCCGTTTGCAGTTTCGGCACGCAGATTTCGATGACCTCGTTCCAGCGCGACAAGAACGCATCGATACAAGCCGGGTCGAATTCGATGCCTCTTTTTGCCACCAGATATTCGCGTGCGACTTCGACGGACATTGCTTCCTTGTACGGTCGCTTGGTCGTGAGAGCATCAAAGACATCGGCGACCGCGACAATGCGCGCCGCGATCGGAATTTGCAGTTGCTTGAGGCCGTTCGGGTATCCGCTACCGTCCCAACGTTCGTGGTGAGCGGCTGCGATCGTGGCCGCGAGCTTGATCAATTCGCAGCTGCTGTCGGCCAGGATTCGTTCGCCGACGGTGGTGTGAGTCCGGATGGTTGCCATTTCATCGTCAGTGAGCCGGCCGGGCTTTAACAGAATGCCATCCGGGATCGCAACTTTACCGACGTCGTGAAGTGGAGAGGCAAGATATATCTCACGACAAAGTCGTGCACTCAGCCCGAGCTCCTCGGCAATCAGCCGGCTGTATCTCGCGACACGCAGCGTATGCTCGCCCGTATCGCTGTCACGATATTCAACGGCAAGAGCAAGCCGCAGGACGATCTCTTCCTCGCGCTGGTGCAGTGTTTCGGTCGCAATGGCGACTTCATGCGCCAGAGTTACGGTCTGGTTGTTCAGCTTTCTGACCGATATGCCGAGCTTGATCAGATTCCGCAGCCGGACCGACAATTCCGTCGCTTGCGGGCGCTTTGGCAGAAAATCCGTTGCGCCGGCTTCCAGCGCCTGGATTCGGACGTCCTCGTCGGCAATGGAAGTCACCATCACGACCGGGACGTCGGCATAGGCCGGAAACGACCGAAGTTCGCGGATGAAGGAGATGCCGTCTAGTTTAGGCATCTCGTAGTCGACGAGGACAATATCGAATTCTTTCTCGCGCGCGATCGCCAAAGCTTCGAGCGGATCGAGGCAGGCGGTGGCTTGAACCGTTCCGTTGGCTTCGATGAGGTGCTTGAGCAGGCCAAGCACCGAGCGGCTGTCGTCGACGAGTAAAGCTTGCGCGATCATCTGACGGCCTTGCCAGCAGAGTCCTTGGGAATGGTTGTCCCATTCACTAGCTATCGCGGCTTAATTTATGTCTAAGCGGCAAGGCCGCATTGGTTGCAACCCGTCGATGAGATGCGAAAGCGGCTGTCGAGAAGCGGACCCCCGTAAGAACACGGTGTCGGGCCTAAATTAAGCATCCGGTAACCACGGAGGAAAATACTACCGGCTCGTCCATCCCGGCAACAAGCTCGCCTATGAGTCGCGAGCTTCTCTCCGCCAAGGTAGTTCCGGCAAATGCAAGATTCCGACGATTCTCGCTGGCGGCTTCGCCTCCCGGCTGATTGCAGTATTTCCGCCGTGCGCAGCGTCTATGACCTCATCCGCGAGGCCTTCGGTCGACAAAGCGGACTGGAGATCGACTGTTCAGACGTCAACAAAGCCGACGTCACCTCGATCCAGCTCCTTCTTTCCACAGCGAAGACCGCCAAGCTCGAGGGCCGCTCCGTGGCCCTGACCGCCGTCTCGCGCGCACTGAGCCATACATTCCAGCGCGCCGGGTTCTCTGGCGACGTTGCGACCGACGCGCAGTTTCTCCAGAAGAACGATCGCAAATAATGGCCAATATCCTCACCGTGGACGACTCCCCCAGCATACGCCAGATGATCAAGGTCGTGCTGGGCCCCGCTGGACACACCGTGTTTGAGGCCGGTGACGGCGCGCAGGGATTGGAAAAGGCGAAGTCCACCAAAATGGACCTCGTGATCACCGACCTGAACATGCCGGTGATGAATGGCCTCGAACTCATCAAGGCCCTGCGAGCCGTGCCGACATTGACCGGCCTTCCAATCGTTTTCCTCACGACCGAATCAAACGACGCCGTCAAGCAGCAGGCCAAGGCGGCCGGTGCGACCGGGTGGATCACCAAACCTTTTCAACCGGCGCAGCTTCTTGCGGTTGTCGGTAAACTGGTGCGTTCATGACCACGCTGGATCCGGCGGAAGTTTTTCGGCAGGAAGCCGGCGAACTGCTTGAAGCCCTTGAAGTGGCGTTGCTGGATCTCATCAGCCGTCCTGACGATCGGGACCTGATCGATTCCGCGTTTCGCGCCCTGCACACCATCAAGGGCTCGGGCGCGATGTTCGGCTTTGACAGGGTTGCGTCCTTTACGCACGAGTTCGAAACAGCATTCGACCTCGTCCGCAAGGGAGAAATCAAGCCGACCGAAGATCTGATTTCGGTGGCGCTGTCGGCAAAGGATTATATTCGGGCGCTGATCGAAACGCCCGATTCCACCGATGGCATCATCGGCGATGCGATCCTGGATGATCTCCGGCAGTTCGTCGGATCCGACAGTCCGGTCAAAATTGTCGAGGCCGCTGCCGAGCCGGAATATACGCCGGACGTGCCGCGCGGCGGTTGGCAACTCCATTTGGCGTTTGCAAGCCATGTCCTTCGCAACGGATCGAACCCGCTCGATTTCCTCGACGACCTGCGCAAGCTCGGCAGCTGCTTTGTCGTCGCCTTGGTCGATGATGTGCCGTTGCTGGAAGATCTCGATCCCGAATATTGCTTTCTGAAATGGGACGTGACGCTGCATAGCGCCTGCGACAAGAGCGTCATCGAGGACGTCTTCATGTTTGTCCAGGACGAAATGGAGCTCAGGATCGAGTCCTTCGACCACGACGCCGGCGCGGCACAATCGCCGGAGATCGCTTCCAGCGAACCGGAAGTTCCCGTCGTCGCCGCCATCAGCGCTCCGATCATCTCCGAACCCGCTCGTCCTGCAGCAGTGAAAGAGATCGAGGAGCCGATCGGTCCCGCCGAAAGAAAGCCCGACGAGCGGCGGAGGGCCGACGATCGCAATGTCGCCACCGTCCGCGTTCCCGCGGAGCGTCTTGACGAACTGATGGACCGCGTCGGTGAACTCGTCATCGCTCAAGCCCGGCTGAGTCAACTGGCGGCGGCGGGCAATGATCTCTCGATCAAGGTGATTGCCGAAGAAATCGAGCGACTGGCCGGTAGTCTGCGTGACACCACCATGGGCGCGAGAATGGTGCCGATCGGGTCACTGTTCGCGCGCTTCCGGCGGCTGGTTCATGATCTGTCGCGCGAATTGAACAAGCCGGTCGACTTGATCACCTCGGGTGAGGACACCGAACTCGACAAGACCATGATCGAGTGCCTGGCAGATCCGCTGGTGCATCTTATCCGCAATGCGATCGATCACGGCATCGAGGATACGGCGAGCCGCGCCGCCGCGGGCAAGACCGAGCAGGGCCGAATCGAGTTGACGGCGATCCATTCGGGCGCGCAGGTCCTCGTCAGGGTAACCGACAATGGCGGCGGCCTGAACACCGCGCGCATCCGCGCTAAAGCGGAAGACCAGGGCTTGATCGCGCCGGGAGCTGCGCTGTCGGACCAGGAAATTCATCAATTCCTTTTTCATCCCGGCTTTTCGACCGCGCAGACCGTCTCCGCTCTGTCCGGCCGTGGCGTTGGAATGGACGTGGTCAAGCGCACGATCGAGACCATGCGCGGCACGATCGATCTCACAACGACGCCGGGCCGTGGAACGAGCGTCACGTTACGACTTCCCCTGACGCTCGCAATCATCGAAGGTCTGCTGATCCGCGTCGAGGACGGCTGCTATATCATTCCTCTGTCGGCGGTCGAGGAATGCGTTGAATTGACAGCCGCGGACGAGCGCTCGCGCGGACGCAATTTCCTCAATATCCGCGGCGAACTGGTGCCGTTCCTGAGGTTGCGCGAATTGCTCGCTGCTCCGGGCGCCCCTGGCCGTCACCAGAAGACAATCATCATATCGACAGGCGACACGCGGGTCGGCCTGGTCGCCGACCAGATCATCGGCAATCATCAGACGGTGATCAAATCGCTCTCCAAGCTCCACTCCGAAGTCACGATGTTTTCCGGGGCGGCCATACTCGGCGACGGCAGCGTCGCGCTCATTCTCGACGTCGCGCAACTGGTCGTTCTTGCGCAATCCCAGTCTGAAAAGCAAAGCAAGGCGGCGTGATGACTTCCCAGATCGGAAATGACGCGACGGCAGGGCATGACGAAAACGCGATGCAGGTCGTCATGGTCGGTCTTGGTGACGAGATGTTCGCGCTGGACGCCGGACAGGTAAGGGAAATTATCGATCCGGTGCCGGCGACGCGCGTGGCCGGCGCGCGCGAATTCTTGCCGAGTGTCATCAACGTTCGCGGCAACGTTATTCCGCTGGCGGATTTGCGCATCCGCTTTGGCATGGAGATCGCGGTCAATTCCGAGGACACGCGTATCGTCGTGATCGAGATCAAGGTTGGCGGCGATCCAGTTCTGGTCGGAGTGATCGCCGACAAAGTCTATGAAGTGACGGAGATATCGCGGTCCAATGTTCAGCAGACGCCGCGCGTCGGCATGCATTGGAGGCCGGAGTTCATCAGCTTTATCACCAAGTGGCGTGAAGAGTTTGTCGTCGTTCCCAACATGGAACGCATTCTGAATTGAAGTCGATCGGGAATGATCAAGGGGCTGAAAATGAGATTTACTGTCAAAGCAAAACTGGCCAGCGCCTTCGGCGCCGTCATCGTTCTATCGATGATCACGGGCGCAGTCGCCTACACCAAGCTGAACTCTCTCGATGAGGCGCAGCAGCGTATCGTTGCCCAGGCCGGCCGCATGAAGATGGCCACTGACATCATGGACGGCATACAGGGTCAGGAACGCGCCGAGAGCCGAATGATTTCGGCGAAATCCGATAAAGACACCGAGGACAACTACAACACGATGCTTGCGCGCCGCAACAAGGTTCTCAAGCTGCGCGATGACCTTTATGGTGTGGCCAGTGATATCGGGAAGCGGGCGCTCGACCAGGCGGCAGGGCCGATCAAGCAGATGAACGAGCTTGAGGACCAGGCCAGCAAGCTCGCCCTGCTCAATTCCAACAACAAGGCGGCCGATACCTGGAAAGACCAGGGACAACCTGCCGCAAAAGAGCTCGACTCGGTGCTCGATTCGGCAGTCGCCGAATTGAACAAGAACGCTTCCGAAAGCCAGCGCAATGTAACGGCGTTGCTGTCGGCAAGACTTGGCGTCTCGCGTCTGTCGCGCGCGATCATCTCGGCTTATACGAGTTCGAATGCCCAGGAGGTGGACTCCGATACCAAGGAAGCGCTGGAGCAGCTTAAAGACCTCAAGTCGGAAATTGCGCAGATCGCGGGGCAGGCGGTGCTCGGATCGTCGTCCAGCACCATCAGCGCACAACTCGACCGTATCACCAAGGCTGCCGAGAAATCAGCTAATCTGGCGCTCGAGGCGGGCAACATCAAAGCGGCCGCGATTTCAAGCGGCGATGGTCGCAAGACGTTCAATGAAAGCCTTGATGCGCTCGAGCAGTACGTCAAGCTGAACGAAAAGCAGATGGCCGATGTCGCGGAAGAGGGATCCAAGGAGGCGTCTTTCGCGAAAACCCTGCTGATCAGCATCATCATCAGTTCGCTGTTGATCGCGGTCGCCTCGGCGACGTGGATCGCCCTGAATATCAGCCGTGGCCTCAGTCGGGCTGTCGGGCTGGCCGATGCGGTGGCGATCGGCGACCTCAGCCACAAGATCGATGTCTCCAGCAACGACGAAGTCGGCGATCTCGTGAAATCGCTGAACGCGATGACCGTGAATCTCAACGCGACCGCAAAGATGGCGGATGAGATCGCCAGCGGCAATCTCCTGATCGACGCCAAGCGGCTCTCGGACAAGGATACGCTGGGCATGGCGCTCGAGCGCATGGTGGAAAAACTCCGCACCATCGTATCGGAAGCGTTGATGGCCGCGCAGAACGTCTCTGCCGGCAGCCAGGAACTGTCCGCCAGCGCGGAGCAGCTTTCACAGGGCGCCACCGAGCAGGCCTCTTCGGCGGAGGAAGCCTCATCCTCGATGGAGGAGATGGCCGCCAACGTGAAACAGAACGCCGAAAACGCCAATCAGACCGAGAAGATCGCCGCGCAGTCGGCCAAGGACGCGGAAGCCAGCGGCAGCGCTGTCGGCCGCGCGGTCGAAGCGATGCAGACCATCGCCGCGAAAATCACGATCGTGCAGGAGATCGCTCGTCAAACCGACCTTCTAGCGCTCAACGCGGCGGTCGAAGCGGCTCGCGCCGGCGAGCACGGCAAGGGCTTTGCCGTGGTCGCTTCCGAAGTACGCAAGCTGGCCGAGCGTAGCCAGGCAGCCGCAGCCGAGATCGGAACGTTGTCGACCGATACCGTCAAGGTCGCTCAGGAGGCGGGGGCGATGCTTGCCAAGCTGGTGCCGGATATCAAGAAGACCGCCGAACTCGTTGAAGAGATCACCTCGGCCTGTCGTGAACAGGACGTCGGATCTTCCCAGATCAACCAGGCGATCCAGCAACTGGACAAGGTCGGTCAGCAGAACGCCAGCGCCTCTGAGCAGGTATCGTCGACCTCGGAGGAACTCGCGTCCCAGGCCGAGCAGCTTCAGTCAACGATCGCTTATTTCAAGATCGATACGGGCTCGCAAACTTCCCGGCGGGCGGCGTCACCGGTCGACCAGGCCGTCAGTCAGTTGCGCGGCAAGGCGGCCTCGATGGCGGCCGCCGAACGCTCCAAGGCCTCGGCCAAGCCCGCGCGAGCCGTCAAGGCCGCGGGAGGCGGCGGCTTCGCCTTTGCCATGGATGATGGCGGGGACGAAAAGGATGTCGAGTTTCAACGTTGAAACAACGCCCGGCACCTGATGGTGCCGGGCGATTACCTCGACCGGATGAGTGAAGTGGACCGTACCATGGCCGAAACGGCGCAATACCTGACGCTTGGCCTCGCCAACGAAACGTTCGGCATTTCGATTCGAAATGTTCGGGAAATCCTCGATATGCGGCCCATTTCAAGGTTGCCGCACGCGCCGGACTTTCTTCTCGGCATGATTGACGTGCGGGGCAGTGGCTATCCGATCGTCGATCTGCGGACCAAGCTCAATTTGCCCAGCGTCGCTGCCACGGAAGCAACCAGGATCATCATTCTCGACATTCCGATGAATGACCGCCTGGTGGGTGTCGGCTTCGTTGCCGATTGTGTGTTCGAGGTAACCGACATCGATGAAAGCAAGATCGAGCCACCGCCGTCGGTCGGGGGGCGATGGAAGTCCGATTACCTGGCTGGCATTGGCCGGAAGGGCGACAAATTCGTCATCATTTTCGATCTCGAGAAGCTGATGGCGGCTGCCGAGATGTCGCAGTATCAGGGAACGAGCCCGGGTACGTCGGCTGCGGCCTGAGTTCAACGGGTTTTGGAATGCTGCAAGCCGTCGCACATTTGTCGGATCGCCACTTTCGTTCGATCGCCGAACTGATCGAGGGAGAGGTGGGCATCAAGCTGCCGCCCGGAAAGCAATTGATGCTTGAAGGCCGGCTTCAAAAGCGCATCCGGGCTCTCAATTATCCTGGCCCGAACGAATATGTCGAAGCCCTGATCGAGGGCGGCAGCTTCGATTCCGAGCTCGTTCACCTGATCGATTGCGTCACGACCAACAAGACCGACTTCTTTCGTGAACCATCTCATTTCGCATTCATGAAAGATACTGCGGTGCCGACACTGCTCGCGGCGCGACAGCGCGGCCCGGCCGGTCTCAAGATCTGGAGCGCGGCGTGCTCGACCGGCATGGAAGCCTACAGCGCCGCAATGGTGCTTGACGACATGGTCAAGAACGGTAGCCGATTCCAGTTTCGGATTCTGGGAACCGATATTTCCGCCGGCGTATTGCGCCTCGCCAAGGCCGGCATTTATCCGCGGGAAGTGACCGCACCTGTGCCTGAGACGCTGGCGAAGCGCTATTTTCTTCATTCAAAGGACAAATCCCGCGGCGAGATGCGCGTTGTCCCGGAATTGCGACGACTGACGCATTTCATGCGGATGAATTTGATGGATAAAGCCTATCCGGTCGATCGGGACGTCGACATCATCTTTTGCAGAAATGTCCTGATCTATTTCGAGAAGCACAATCAGCGCAAGGTCGTCGATCGGCTGTGCGAACACCTTCGGCCCGGAGGCTATCTCATGGTTGGCCATTCCGAATCGATGGTCCATGCCGGTTCGTCGCGCTTGAAACAGATACAGCCCACGGTTTTCAGAGTTTAGAATCGGAACAGGTCAGATGCTCAAGAAAACCGTCCGTGTCCTGATCGTGGATGACTCCGCCTCGGTGCGTCAGATCCTCGCCTCGATACTCGGTGACGATCCAGGCATCGACGTCATGGCCTCCGCGTCCGATCCGTTCGTAGCGGCGAAGCGATTGCAGGACGAACTCCCGGACGTCATCATCCTGGATATTGAAATGCCGCGGATGGACGGGTTGACCTTCCTCCGCAAGATCATGGCTCAGCACCCCATACCGGTGATCATTTGCTCGTCGATGACCGATCAGGGATCGGACCTGATGTTCGAGGCCTTTGAAGCCGGTGCTGTCGACATCGTTCCCAAGCCTCGTGTCGACACCCGTCAAGCGCTGTTGGAATCCTCGACACGGCTGCGCGATGCGGTGAAGTCGGCTGCCCGCGCGCGCGTTCGCACCCGGAGCGAACGCCGGACGGTCGTGGAGGCCAAGCTGACCGCCGACGCGATCATTCCGCCTCCGGTCCAGGGGCGATCGACGGTCACAACAGAGCGCATTGTCTGCATCGGCGTATCGACGGGCGGTACCGAGGCGCTTTGCGACGTTCTGGAGGTATTGCCGCGCAACTGCCCGGGAATCCTGATTGTGCAACACATGCCGCAGGGATTTACCGCTGCGTTTGCAAGGCGGCTGAACGGCATCTGCGAGATCAACGTCAAGGAAGCCGAGGACGGCGAGCCCGTGCTTCCCGGCTATGCCTATATTGCCCCCGGCAGCCGGCACATGCTGCTGCAAAGAACCGGCCGCCGTTATCACATCGCCATCAAGGATGGGCCGCCGGTGTCGCGGCATCGTCCCTCGGCCGATGTCCTGTTCCGTTCCGCGGCCCAATATGCCGGCTCAAACGCGCTTGGAATCATCATGACCGGCATGGGTGATGACGGCGCGAAAGGGCTGCTGGAGATGCGCAAGCTCGGCGCGACGACACGGGCGCAGGACGAGGAAAGCTGCGTGGTTTTCGGCATGCCGAAGGAGGCGATCGCCTGTGGCGCCGCGCAGAAGGTGGTCTCGCTGGCGCAAATTCCGAAGGAAATCATGCTTTGGCATAATTCCAGCCAACCGGTCGCGGTTGATTGAGGGAACATGTCATCATTGCTTCCGGACGTCGGCGTGAGCGGAGTTGTTGCTTCCGTAGAGCACGTTAACTCGCAGATTGAGGGAACGTTTGCCGAAGTAGGAGGCAGGCTCGGCCGCGGCCACGAAATCTTTCAGGAACTCAATGATGGGCTTACCCGGCTGTCCGGCGAGTTGTCGGGAACGAACATCGAAGGCACGGCGGCCGCATTTCAAAACATTGCCCGGAAACTGACTGAGCTGGCCGAAGTGCTTCCGAGCGAGAGCGCGTCGCTCGACGGAATCGGGCGGAAGGCATCAGAGACGTCAGCTTTGCTGCGCGCCCTGCTCAAGCACATCCAGATGATTTCGATCATCTCGCGCAGCGCCCGGATCGAGGCCGCATCCCTCGACAGCAACCGGGGCAGCTTTCTGGATTTTACCCAGGAGGCGTTTCAACTGGCGAAAGCCGCGCAGGATTCCGTCGAAAGCTGCACACGCGATCAGGTTCAGCTTGCCGATGCCATCAAGACCGCCCTGGACAAACACCGCGAATTCCAGACGCGTTACCGCGAGCAGTTGATCTCCGTCAGCTCGGAACTGATCGCATCCCACGGCCGTATCCAGCAGCAACAATCGAATGGCGTGCGTTTGACGGAGACGACGGGTGCAAGTGCGGGACGGATCGCGCAGGCGGTCGGAATCTCCATCGTCTCGCTGCAGGCGGGCGACAGCATTCGCCAGCGCCTTGAGCACGTTTGTCATGGCCTGCATGTTGCGAGCGGCTACGCGACCGGCATCGTGCCGGACGATGCAGAAGACGCGGCACTGATCTCGCGTTTCATCGCAGGGCTGGAGGCCGAGCAGCTTGATGATGCAGTCCGCCAATTTGATACGGACATCCGCCAGATAGCGCACACTTTATCCTCGCTCGGTTCTGACGTCGCCGGTATCGTCAGCCAGGGAAAGTCTCTGTACGGAAATCAGAACAACACCACCTCCTCATTCCTGTCCGAGATCAAGCAGTCGCTCAATCATGCTTCCGAGCTGATACGGTCTTGCGAGAATGCCAGAATATCCGTCGACCGGGCCTTGTCGGTGGTGGAAGACACCCTCGGAAAATTCCGGCGGGCGGCTTCCGAACTGTCGCATACGGTCACGGATATCATTCTGATCGGCATGAACGCGGGGCTGCGGGCCGGGCATCTCGGCGCCAAGGGCAGTTCTTTTGTGGTGATCGCCAATGAGCTGAAGACGACCGCCGATCATATTTCCGGGGGCGCAGGGATGTTGCGGCCCGTGCTCGACGAAATCGAGGTTTCGGCCAATGATCTGAGGTCGCTTCGCGTCGATGCTGAATCGTCACAACTCGCCGGACTGGAGAACTCCGTCCTCGCGGCGATTCAGGACATAGAAATGGGTAACGAACGCGTAAATGGCACGATGACGCGGCTCATCAAAGAAGGCGCCGAATTCGAGGACGTGATTGCGAGCGCGCAGGACACGCTGAAATCTCTCGCGGATGCTCTGGCGGTTCTGCCGGATCATATCTCCTCATTGCGGGCGGACAGCAAGACATTTGACACGATGCCTGCCGCGGCGGGCGAAAAGGCCAAGCCTCTGCTGGAGGATTTGGCAAATCGGTACACGATGGCGACCGAGCGGGAAATTCACCGCCGGTTTCTCAATGATGCGGGTATCAAGGCCGACGCCATCCCGGACAAGCCGGCCACGGAAACGGCTGCTGACGACGTCCTGTTTTTTTGAGGGCTACAAGCCGCCATCGACAAGCGATGCGCGATCAATCGCGCGCCGTCCTTGTTCAAGCGCTGATCGCGTTCTTCGCGATGACGTCGCGGTAGAATGACACGCTGAGCTTCGGTGAACGTGCCAGCGTGTCGAAGTCGACGCGATACAGGCCGAAGCGCTGTTCGAAGCCGAAGATCCACTCGAAATTATCCATCAGGCTCCACAGGAAATATCCGCGAACCGGCACGCCTTCGGACGTCGCGCGCTGCAACTGCGTCAGGTAATTGCGCAGATACATGATGCGGTCGAGGTCGTAGACCTTGCCGTCAGCGGCCGGCTTGTCGGTTCCGGAGGTGCCGTTCTCGCTGATGTAGATCGTATCGATGTTCCAGATCTTGGCGGCAATCCGCGGTACCCAATAGGCGGTCTCCGGCCCGATCCGCAGCCACTCGGATTTCATATGTGGAAACGAGTCGGGAAAAGGCAAAACCTTGAAACCCGGCGCGCGATCATTCGCGACCACGTAAAATTGCGGCGCGTAGATATTCAGGCCGACGAAATCGACCGGGGAGGCGATGATCTTCAACTCTTCGGCGGTATATTTTGGAGCGTCCTTGCCAGTATAGGCCAGAAACTCGTCGGTGTATTTGCCTTCCAGGATCACGTTCAGGAAGCTCGCGTTTAATTCACGCGTCGCGATCTCGGCGGCGCGAACGTTCTCGGGCGTATCGATCGCAGGCAAGCAGGCCGCGATGTTTTCAGCGGGGCCGACTTTGGTGCCAGCGCGCCCCTTGGCGCGGATCGCCTGCACCGCGAGGCCGTGGCCCAGGGCAACGTTGTGATGCACCTGGTTCAGGACCGCCTCCGGCAGCTTGAGGCCCGGCGCATCAATGCCGTAGCCATAACCGAAGTTCACGAATCGTCCGACTTCGTTGACCGTGAAGAAGGACTTGACGCGATCGCTTAAACGCCCGGCCACATAGCCTGCGTAATCTGCGAACGCCTTGGAGGTGTCGCTGGACTGCCATCCGCCGAAACGGTCCTGAAGCGACTGCGGCAGGTCCCAGTGATAGAGCGTTGCGAACGGCTCGATGCCATTTGCCAGAAGTTCGTCCAGCAGGCGGTCATAGAAGTCGAGGCCTTTAGGATTCGGCGCGCCCGTCCCGTTCGGAAACACCCGCGGCCACGCGATCGAAAACCGATAGGCTTTGACGCCGAGGTCCTTGATCAGCCGAACGTCTTCCTTGTAGCGGTGATAATGATCGTTGGCGCGGTCGGCGTTGCTGTGATCCGCGATCTTGCCCGGCGTGTGGCTGAACGTATCCCAGATCGAGGGACCTCGACCGTCTTCACTGACGGCGCCTTCGATCTGATAGGCTGATGTGGCCGTCCCCCACAGAAAGCCATTGGGGAAGTTGGCAGGGGCGTGCGGGTCAGCCGCCGGTTTGGCGTTGCCGTCTTCCGACTTCGCAGGGCCAGCCGCCATCCCGAGCGCGGAAAGGCCGGCAAGCTTTGCAAAATGCCGCCGAGAGAATTGCCTGAACACGGTGGCTCCTAATAGGCATCAATTTGATAGACAGATACTCTGTCGATTTCGAACGCGACCGAATTTGGAGTCTCGGCGTCGACGAATCCGACGCCTTTGAAGTACTTCGCGCCCATGGCTAAGTTCACGATCATGTACATCGGATCGTCAAAACCGACGGGGACCTTGATATCGGCCACCGGCTTGCGGTCGATAAAATAGGTGATGCGATCCCGCTCCCACAGCGCGCCATAGTTATGGAAATTGCGCGAAGCATCCGGCAACATGAAATCCTGCGGACAGGACTCGATGCGCTGGGTGTCCGGGTGTCGCCAATGTGTCGTCATCACCAACGAACCGGGCTCCTCGCCACGTCCTTCCACCACGTCGAGTTCAGGTGGCCAGCCGCCATCATTGGCAAGCAGCCAGAAGGCCGGCCAAACCCCGTCGCCCACGGGTATCTTCGCACGAATCTCGAAATATCCATGTTTTTGCGCAAATGAATCCTGGGTGGTGAGGATGCCGGACACATAGTCGTTGTTGAACAACACCGGCTTCAGTTCAGGCGGCGTGCGGCTGGCGATTATCGAGAGAACGCCATCACGAACCCTGAATGGATCAAGCCCCAGCGGGGTTGTTCCCCGTCCGGCATAGCGCGGATCCACATAGATCTGCTGTTCGCCGTTGTAGCTGGTCTTACGCTTGAAGTCGGAGCCGTCTCCTCCCCAGTAGCGCGCTTCCGGCCAGGCGGCGCCGCCGGCATAATGGGGCGTCCACCTGCCACTCAACAATGGATGGTCGTTGAAATCATCGTGGAAGGTTTCATGCAGGGATACCGCAACGAGCGGAAACTCCCCTTCGATGCGGCGGCATTGTTGGCCGGGAGGGTCGCTCTTGACCTGCAAAGCGAGCCGCGTCGGCGCTGCCGCAAGGTCAACTTGCGCAAAAGCAGGCGCAAGCATTCCGAAAAAGCCGAGAAGGATCAAAAGTCTCGAGGCCAATTGTCGATCCCCGGTTCACATGGAGCCGATGACCTTCTATCATTTCATCCGGTAAGAGTGGTAGAGCATCCAGCACAAAACAGCGCTGAGGTTTGCACCGCGCCAACCCCAAATCCCTATTCCGCTGCCTCGCGCAGAGGGTAGGGCTCCGGGGTGGTCACGACCTGCCGCGGACGTCCCATCAGGACCGGCTGGAACAACACGGCGGCGGCCATGGTGCACAACAGTGCCAGCGCCATCATTTCGCCCATGCTGGACATACCGGGATAGCTCGACGACCACATGCTGCCGAACGCAATCGCGTTGGTCATGGCGCTGAACACAACCGCGCGCGTTAGCGTCGATTGCAACAGGCCGGTCTTTCCGGCCCGCCACGCCATGATGTAGTAGACCTTGAAAGCGACGCCGACGCCGAGCAGCAGCGGCAGCGCGATGATGTTGGCGAAATTGAGCGCGAGTCCGTCGAGCACGCAAATCTCGAGCGTCACCGCACCGGCCAGAAGGAGCGGAATCAGCGTCAGCAGCACGTCCGTCACACGCCGCAGCGCGATGAACAGCAATATCGCGATCGCGATCAGCGCCAGGATGCCGGCTTCGATAAAGGCCGTCGTAACCGCTCTTCCGGACTCATAATAGCTGATGGCGGCGCCCGTCGCCGTCGGTTCAGCGCGAAGAACCGCGGTCGCAAATGTTCTGAGCACATTGGTGTCGTTGGGATCGCCCTTCGGCAAGGCTTGAACGCGGGCGCTGCCGTCGGGCAACAGCCAGTCGCGGACCAGATTGGGCGGCAGCGTCTTGAGGGTGATCGCTTCGGGCGCAAGGCTCTTGCGCAGCTGATCGAGATCGAAGGTCAGCGGTGGCACGATCGCCGCCTCCGCTCTTCCGCGGACCACCGCATCCGCACTGGCAAGACGCTTGAGTGAGCCGGAAACCTCGCGTGCGGCGTCCGCGCCTGCGCCTTTTTGATTGCCGGTAATCCTGGAAAGAGCATCGGCCGCGCCCTGGATCGCGGCGATAGTCTCCTGGTCGCTCGGGGCCGGCTGCTGCTTCGCTGGATTGAGGGCGGTGCCGAGGCTTCGGGACGCTGCCTTCAACGTTGCGATTTTCTGATCCTGATCGCTCGGGATAAAACTGCTGAGCGTCAATGTGCGGGAGACCTCGGGAAGTTCGGCGAGGCGTTTGGCGATGGCATCGGCCTGTTCGATCGAAGGGGCCAATACCTCGGCATCATTGCCAGTGGTTTCCGGATCTTTTTGTAGCTGGCGATACGTCACGACAGACGCCGAAGTCGGGCTCTGCAAATTGACCGGATTGAAGTCGAACGGCAGGTGCATCAGCAGCGGCGCGCCGGCCAGAACCACGAGGACGGTGCCGGCGATCACAGCGATGCGGTGCCGCTGCAGAAGATCGTCCAGCGGCGCGAGGCCCTTGAAACCGACCGCGTCGGTCTCGCCCGGCGGATTGAGCACGGTCAGCATCGCCGGCACCAGCGTGATGCTGCAGGCGAAGGCGATCAGCATGCCGCAGCCCGCGATCAGTCCCAGTTCGGAAAGGCCGCGATAGCTGGTGGGCAGAAACGCGAAGAATCCGACGGCGGTAGCCCCAGCAGCCAGCGCGAGAGGATTGCCCGCCTTGCGGGCCGCGCTGCGCAGCGCTTGGCGCAAGTCAGGGTGATCATGCCGTTCGGAACGGTAGCGCACACTGAATTGAATGCCGAAATCGACGCCGAGGCCGACAAACAGCACAAAGAACGCAATCGAGATCAGATTGAATGAGCCGACCATGGCCAGCCCGAGCGCTGCCGTCGCGGCGAGGCCGACCATGAGGCTAAAGAACACCGCGGCAATGATTTTCCAGGAGCGCAGCGCGAGCCACAGAATGATCAGCACGCCAAGCAGCGCGGTCAGCGTGTCACGCACCGCGCTGTGCCGGATGACCGAGAACTGGTCGTCGTTCATCGGGACCTGGCCGGTCAGCTCGACGCTGGCACCGAGTTTGTTTTGCAGGTTCAGATCGGCGGCCGCCCGGTGAATGGCTTCCGTGGCCTCACGACCGGGCTGCAGCGCCGTAAAATCGAGTGTGGGCTGAACTTCAATGAAGTGCCGCAACTGATTGGCCGGCAAGGGATGTCCCTGCAGAAGCTCCTTCCAAGAGAATGAGGCCGGCTTTCCCGACAGCACGTCGCTCAGTGTTCGCTGCGCGAGCGAAAGAGGGCCAGCCAATTGGTCGAGCTTGATCTTGCCCGCCTGCACGCCTTGGGCGGCAAACGAAATTGCTTTCATGACGCCGCGCAGGCTTGGATCGCCGGCGAGCTGCGAGAGCACCGGCCGGGCGTTGACCAAACCCTCCATGCTTTGCTTGACTTCGGATGGCGAGGCAAACAACAGCCCGTTGCGTTCAAAAAAGTCTCCGCTTTCGGGCTGTCCGACAAGAGGAAAAAGCTTTGTGTTCTTCGCGAGTGCCTGCGCCAGCGCGTTGGTCGCGAGTTCGGCATTCTCGGCGGTCGGAGCTTTGACCACGGCCGAAATGGCCTTTTGGGGAAATGCCTTGGTCAGTTGCACCTGACGTTCGTGCCAGGGCAGATTTGCAATCAGGCTCTCGACGTCGGTATTGATGGAAAATCGTGTGACGGCAAAGGCGGCAGTACCGACCATCAGCAGTGTGCCGGCAATGATGACCGTCCACCGGTAGCGAGCGCAGAGATCAACAATTCTTACGATCGCCGAGTTCATCATGGCGGGTCGGGGCTCTTCAGCGCGTTTTTGCGGCCCATCCCAACTCCCGCAGGGCGAGATCGTTCGGTTCCCAAAGCAAAATTTTGCGACAAATTTGCCGCAGATGACGCCGGGTTCCGAGGTAGGGCTGCGGGTTCAATAATCGTGGGTTCAATGACGGTGAATTGGGGTATTGATGCCCTGTCCTGGCAATTCGCCGCTTTCAGGCCGCTGCCGGCCATAGTCGGGCTCATAACGCACCAGCCATAGTTCCAGAGCAGCGAAGAACGCGACCATTGCACCGATCAAAATGCTGACATGCATCGCTCTTGTGTGTGCAAATCCCAGCACCCAGGGCGATGCGATCAACCACACGCCGAGGAGGAGATTGAGCCATTCCTCCCAATTCGCGAATGCCACGATCGCCGCGATTGAGATCGCCGCAATCGCAGCGCCCGAGGTCCAGATATCCACGCGTGCCCTTTCGCTGACATAGGCGAACAGCCAGGGCGATATGAAAAGGAAAAGCCCGAAGGCCATCGTGTAGCAATCGAGCGCGGAAATACCGCGCAGTTTCATGGATGTATCCCCCGGATCTGGGTTTGTGTTTTGGCATTTTGCGGATCTGCGGAAGCCGTGCTTTTCCTTTCTGACCTCAGGCGGGACATGTTTCGATCCCGCCGGGGCGGCCAGCGTGGGCCATCAGGCGCGATGCTTGATGACGTCGACCACCTTCTTGTCGGTGGGATTGACGATCAGCAGCTGGTCGGGAAGCAATGCGTAATCGTAAGGCTTCAAGGCTGACACCCGCGAAGCGACTTTGGTGGGCACCGATTGGATCGTGATGTCACTGGGGACGGTGGCGCCGACCGCGGCCGAGAAGTTCGACGGCGCAGGCTGGCTGTTGGCCTGTTTGCTGATGTCTCTCCAGGCTGTCCGCTGCTGCACGCGCGTCAGGGAAAGGCTGTCCTTCGGCATCGATTGCATGGCCTGCGAATTTTTCGACATGGCATGATGCTCGGCGGCCGACGCCGTGCCGATTGTAGATGCAAGCGCGGCAGCCGTGGCGATGGTGATGAGTTGAAACTTCATGGCGGTTCTCTTGATGAGCCGCCCCTACGCTAAAAGTACGGGAAGAAAAAATGTTCCGTTAAAGATCGTTCATATGCTTTCATACCAAAGCGTGCGGTGGTTCGTCGCACAGTTCTTGCGAAAGATTAATCAGCCGAACAGGACCACGTAATGTGACTTCGCCATGTTGGGGCCAGGGACTCGCCCTGCTCAACATTGGAGACGCCATCATGAACGATCAAACGAACACCCCGCACCTCACACCACGAAAAGTTCTCAAGCCCCGGCGGCTGGCGCTGCTGGCCTCGGCTGCCGGTCTCAGCCTGGCCGTTCTTGCCGCTGGTCCGGGCGGCTATCTGCCGTTCAATCTTCCGGCATGGACTTCATCCGCACACGCGGCCGAAACCACGCAGAACACGCCGGGCTTCGCCGATCTCGTTGCAAAGGTCAAACCCGCTGTCATCTCGGTGCGCGTCAAGATCGACGGCGACACCGAAAATGGAGCGAGTGTCCAGAAGGAAGGGATGAATTCGGATGAGTCCGATTCCCAGCTCGACCAGTTTTCGAAGCAATTTGGTTTCCGCATTCCGAACGGCATGCCGCAGCGGCATCAGGTAATAACAGGTGAAGGCTCGGGCTTTTTCATCTCGCCGGATGGCTACGCCGTGACCAACAATCACGTGGTCGATCACGCCCAATCCGTCCAGGTCACGACGGATGACGGCACCGTCTACACGGCCAAGGTCATCGGCACCGACAAGAAGACCGATCTCGCACTGATCAAGGTCGACGGCAAGAAAGACTTCACCTACGTGAAGTTCGCGGACGCGCTGCCGCGCGTTGGTGACTGGGTGGTCGCCGTCGGCAATCCCTTTGGTCTCGGTGGCACGGTCACGGCTGGAATCGTTTCCGCGCGCGGCCGCGATATCGGCGCAGGCCCGTATGACGACTATGTCCAGATCGACGCGCCCATCAACAAGGGCAATTCCGGCGGTCCGGCGTTCGACATGAACGGCAATGTCATCGGTGTGAACACGGCGATCTTCTCGCCATCCGGGGGCTCGGTCGGCATCGGCTTCGACATTCCCGCCGCTACTGCGAAGCTCGTCGTCGCCCAGCTCAAGGACAAGGGCTACATCACGCGCGGCTGGCTCGGCGTGCAGGTACAGCCGGTCACCGCCGACATCGCTGACAGCCTCGGCATGAAGCAGGCAAAGGGTGCGATGGTCGATAATCCGCAGGACGGCAGTCCGGCGGCCAAGGCCGGAATCGAAGCCGGCGATGTCATCACCGCGGTCAATGGCGCCGACGTCAAGGATGCACGCGATCTCGCCCGTAACATCAGCATGATGGCGCCGGGCACTTCCGTGAAGCTCGATGTCCTGCATAAGGGCGACGCCAAGACGGTGACGGTGGCGCTCGGCGAAATGCCGAACGACCATCAGGCCAACGCCGGCGGAGAGCAGTCGAAGGAAACGGCTGGCACGCCGCGTCTCGGCCTGCAGCTTGCGCCCGCGGGCGAGGTTGAAGGCTCCGGTGACAAGGGCGTCGTGGTAACCGCTGTCGATCCGAACGGTCCTGCGGCAGAGCACGGCTTCCAGACCGGTGACGTCATCCTCAATGTCGGCGGCAAGACGGTCTCCAGCGTGTCCGACGTGCGGGCGGCGCTGAACGCAGCCAAGGAAGGCGGCAAGCACAGCGTCCTGATGCGCGTGAAGACATCCGACGCGACCAGATTCGTCGCGGTTCCTCTCACCAAGGAGGGATAAATCGGAATGAACTTTTATTGATGCAGCTTGGAAGGCCGGGCCTAAAGCCCGGCCTTCCTGTATTCTCGACCAGCTTTCCTTGCACCTTCGCTCAAAGCCGGCGCCGGCTTCCGGCGGCAATCCTCTCGAAATCGGAGGCTCCCCAATGAATTCAACGACCACTTCGGCAATTGAAACGACCGCGCCGCCGGTCACGATGCACAAGCTGCTCACCGGCCAGAGGGCGCTGGTGACCGGCGCCAATTCCGGGATCGGCAAGGCGGTGGCGATCGCGTTGGGACAGGCCGGCGCCGATGTCGTCATCAACTATGTCGATGATGACGCAGCGGCTACCGCTGTGGTCGAGGAAATCAAGAAGTCCGGCACCAGGGCCTATGCGCACAAGGCCGACGTGTCGTCGGAAGATCAGGTCGCCGCGATGTTTGCGCGAATGATGCAGGAATTCGGCACGGTCGACATTCTCGTCAGCAACGCCGGCCTGCAGCGGGACTCGGCGTTTCACGAGATGACCCTGGCGCAGTGGAACAAGGTTCTGAACGTCAACCTGACGGGACAATTTCTGTGCGCGCGCGCGGCGGTGCGCGAATTCCTGCGCCGCGGCGTCGTGCCATCGGTATCGAGCGCGGCCGGCAAGATCATCTGCATGAGCTCGGTGCATCAGGAGATCCCGTGGGGAGGCCATGTGAACTACGCCTCTTCCAAGGGCGGCATCAAACTATTGATGGAGAGCATGGCGCAGGAACTGGCGCCGAAGCGTATCCGCGTCAATGCCATTGCCCCCGGCGCGATCAGAACGCCGATCAACACCGCAGCCTGGCAGACCAAGGAAGCCTATGATTCCCTCATGACGCTGGTTCCCTATGGGCGGATCGGCGAGCCCGAGGATATTGCACGCGCCGCGGTCTGGCTCGCATCGGATCATTCCGACTATGTCGTCGGCACAACGCTCTTTGTCGACGGCGGAATGACGCTCTATCCGGGTTTTGCCACCGGCGGCTAGGGGCTGCCGATCATCCGAGCCTTGCCGGGAAGACGCGGGTAACCTTGGCGGCAACTTCGGCTGGAATTGCGCGTTTTACTACCTAAATACGGGTATCGGGGTTTCGAGTATTCAGGATAGCCGCAGATGGTCGCGAAAAATGTTTTGGGCGCCTTGATCGGCGCGGCGCTGCTGGCGTGGAGCGGTCAATCGATCGCCGATGAATATCGGCCCGGCGAATTCCTCGGGCTTGATCTCTCCAAAGCGGTGCTTTCGCCAAAGCGGCTCGGGCCCGAAACGCAATTCGCGCCGGTCCGCGTTGAGGCCAATTCCAGCAACTCGATCGCGCAGGCGCCGGCACGGCCGAAGGTCGCTTCGCATGTCACCGTTTCCAAAACCAGAACGGCGCATCTACGCCCCGAGAAACCGCGCGGATCGGCGCGAACGAAGCTGGTGCGGCGCCACAGCAATCCGCTCGACGCCGAGGCGTTCGACACGCGTATTCAGGTCTGGCCATGCAAAACCGGCGGCATCTGCGACTGGCAGCGCCAATGAAGCAATCGACCGCGAACTGAGCCGTCAACGCGGTCTTGATTTGGACTTGGCCCGCCTGTCAGGCTATCAAGCCCACGGTCTTCTATTCCCTCACTAAAGCGCCGTTCGTGCGCGTCGCCGGGTTTCATCCGGCGTTCCCCAGCTTTCAGGAGTCATCATGGATTATCTGCAAACCCAGGGCCTCAGCCTGCCACGGCTCGGGCTCGGCACCTTTCGCATGCAGGGCGATGTCTGCCGCGCGGCGGTCGAAAGCGCGCTGGGTCTCGGCTACCGGCACATCGACACGGCCGAAATGTACGCCAACGAGGAGGCCATCGGCCCGGCGATCGCCGCCTCGGGTGTCGCGCGCAAGGATCTGCACGTCACCACCAAAGTGTGGCACGAAAATCTGGCGCCGGATGCGATCCGCAAGGCGTTCGACACCAGCCTCCAGAAACTGAAGCTCGATCATGTCGATCTTTATCTGGTGCATTGGCCGTCGAAGAACATGAATCTGCCGGCGGTATTCGAGACGCTGATGAAATTGAAGGAAGAGGGCCGCACCCGCGCCATCGGCGTCGCCAATTTCAACATCGCGCTGCTCAAGACCGTGGTCGAGGAAATCAAGGCTCCGATCGCCTGCAACCAGATCGAATATCATGTGATGCTCGATCAGACGCCGGTTCGTAAATATCTGGCGTCGAAATCGATCCCGCTGGTGGCTTATTGCCCGCTGGCGCAAGGCCGCGCCGCCACCAACGAGGCGTTGATCGCGATTGGCCGCAAGCATAATGCCAGCGCAGCACAAGTCGCGCTGAAGTGGCTGCTTGATCAGGATGGCGTCGCCGCCATTCCGAAGGCGTCGCGCGCTGAAAGCCAGCAGGCCAACCTCGGCGCGCTCAAGGTGAAGCTCGACGACGAGGACAGGAAGGCGATCGCGGCGCTGCCGAAAGACCAGCGCTTCGTGAAGCCGGCTTTCGCGCCGGCATGGGATTGAACCCAAAGAAATTGAACCTTAAGAAAATGGCCCCTCGCGGGGCCATTTTTGTGTCGTGCCTCTTTTTATTTTGTCGCTCTCAGTAGTCGTGATGGCGGTGCTTCACGATCACGACCCTGTCGTGATGATGCCAGCCGTGATCACGATGCCAGCCATGATCGCGCATTTCGGCGCGTGCGCCGAACGGATGATGATCGCCGTGTCGAACCACGACGGTTTCAGCGCTGGCAATCGACGGCGCCGCAATGGCAATCGCACCCAGTGCGGCAATGACGTAAGTAAACTTTCTCATATTATCCTCCTCGGTTGAGCAGGGATGTAACGTCACATTTGATGCGACGTTCCCGCGGAACCCGAGGAGAATTCTGAACAGCTGTTCAGCTTGCGACTAATGCGGGCAATGAGAGCAAGTCGATGCCCGATAGTGCGCTTCACTCGATGATCGCTTGATACACCAGCGCGTTGATCTTCTGGCGATAGTGCCAGCGCAGCGGTCCGGGCGCCGCCGAGAGGTAGACCACCGCGAGCTCTTCCTTCGGATCGACCCACCAATCGGTGCCGCTGGCGCCCGGCCAGGAGAACTGTCCGACCGATCCCATCATCCTGACCACACCCGGCGTCATGCGAACCGCAAGCCCGAGACCGAAGCCGTAATCGGCGCGCGTGGGATCGGCGTTGCCGATCAGGTTCTTGATGTTGGGACCGAGCTGGTCGGACAGCATGTAGTCGACGGTCTTGCGGCCGAGCAGTTGCGCCTCACCGGCGCGTCCGTGGTTCATCAGCATCGTCGCAAAGCGCAGATAATCCGTTGCGGTCGAGGCCGCGCAGCCGCCACCGCATTCGAATTTCAACGGCTCTGTCAATTCCGGGCTGCGCGCCTGCGGCTTGCCGGTGTCGGGATCGGCCGGCAGCGGCTTGGCGTAGCGCGCCGCCTTGTCCGGCGAAATCGAAAATCCGGTGTCGGTCATCCCGAGCGGCGCGAACAGATTGGCCTGCAGATATTGCCCGAGCGTCTGCTTGCTGATTTTTTCGATGATCAGGCCGGTGATATCAAGACCGAATCCATAGTCCCACACGGTGGCCGGCTGATAGAGCAGCGGCAGCGACGCCAATTTGTCCAGGAAGGCTGCGCCGTCATAATCATGCGAGGCATCGCCGCTGCCGGCGGGATACATCTTGTGCACCAGCGTGGTGCCGCGGCCGCCATAGACGATACCCGAGGTGTGACGCATCAGATCCTGGATCGTGATCTGGCGATTGGCCGGAACGGTCTCCGCGGTCGGCTCGCCATTCGCATCGCGCGCGGCGACACGCATATTGGCGAATTTCGGAAAGTATTTGCTCAAGGGATCGTCGATCAGGATCTTGCCCTGTTCGTAAAGCATCAGGGCGCCCACCGTCGTCATCGGTTTGGTCATCGAAGCGATGTTGAAGATGGTGTCGGTGGTCATGGCAACGCCGGCCGCCTTGTCGCGCCAGCCATAGGCATTGAGCATCACCAGTTTGCCGTGCCGGGCAATGGCAATGACCGCGCCGGGAATCCGCCCGGCTTCGATGTCGGCTTTCAGCGTCGTCTCGATCCGCGCCAGCCGTTCCGAAGACATGCCGACGTCTTCAGGCTTGGCGCGGGGCAGGGGGTCTTCGGCGAAAGCGGCGCTGGAAGCCATCAGGCAAAGCGCAGTTGCGAGGATTCGGATGGCAGTCATGGAGATCTCCCGTTCGGGCTCTTCGGGCCCTTTGATGTCAAAGATGGAGGATTGGAGTGAGGTCTGTGCAGGGTAGTTCCGTTGTACGCGATGATCGGCGATCCCGGGCTTACGCCCGCTTCTCCACATTTGCGCTTCTGGCCGGCACACCGAATTCGCGACGGCAAACGTCGGCCAATACGGCGACGCCTTCGCGGATCTGCTCATGTGACGGACTGGCAAAGCAGAGCCGCAGCCGGCTGCCGGCATAGGCCTTGTCGGTCGACCATTCCGGCCCGGGATTGATGGCGACGCCCGCGGCGAGCGCGGCCTGATAGAGTTTCAGCGTATCGACATTGTCAGGCAGTTTTACCCACAGGAAGATGCCGCCCTTGGGATCGCAAAATTCCGCCGCCGTGCCGAATTGCTCATTGAGCGCTTCCATCAGCGTATCGAGCTTGGCGCGCAATCCGCGTGTCAGCTTCGGCACGTGGGACGCGAAATGCGGCGCGCAGTATTCCGCGAGCACCATCTGCTCCAGCGCGCCGGAACCGGCGTCGGTCTTCAGCGCCAGCATCCGCGACAGCATTTGCCAGGGCGCCACGATATAGCCGACCCGCAGCGCCGGCGCGATCGATTTGGAGAACGAGCCGATATGGATCACCCCACCGGTCTTGCTCATCGCATGGATCGCCGGCGGCCGCTTTCCGTCCCAGATCAGGTCGGCGTAGCAATCATCCTCGAAAACCGGCACGCCATATTCCTGCGAAAGCCTGAGCAGTTCGGCGCGGCGCACCTCGGGCAGGATGGTTCCGGTCGGGTTCTGCACGGTCGGGATGGTGTAGATGTATTTCGGCGTGACGCTGCGGCGCTTGAGGTCGGCAAGCACGGACGCCAGCGCGTCCATCCGCATGCCGTCCTGGTCCAGGGGAATGCCGACCACGTTGACGCCGAGCCGGGTCAGCCGGTTCAGCGAGCCCTGATAGGTTTCCTGCTCGATGATGACCGTGTCGCCACGCGTCAACAGCGACTGGTTGACAAGGTCGAGCGCCTGCAGCGAGCCGGAGACGATCAGGATGTCGTCGGCCGTGCAGTTGATGCCGGCGTCGCGCTTGAGCTTGGCCGAGATGAATTCGCGCAGCGGCCGATAGCCCTGCGGACCGCTGGCCAGCCCGTAGGTGGCGAGCGTCTTGCCCTCGCGCTTGAGAACGGCGTTGACCGCGTCGATCAGGCCCTCGACCGGGACCTGGTCGGCATCGTTGTTGCCGCCGATGAAGCTGTATTTCGCCAGCCCTGTCCATTTTGCGGCGGGGGCGGGTAGTCCGGCTGGAAGCAGGGGGGCGAAGTCGAAAGTTGCCGAGGTCATAAACGCTGTCTCCCTTATTATTTTCTCGTTGCGAAGCCGCTGATCGTGGCTTCGGTGCAGGCTAGTTCTTTCCGACCATCTTCAGGGGCCGGCCCTGGCTGATAAAGGCGTAGTGCCCGCTACCCAGGCTGCCGATCATCAGCGCCTCGACCACGGGTTCGGCGATCTCGCCGGTGGCTGCCCAGTCCACCGCAAAGTTGGCCCCGGTGCCGCCACGGACGTCCACCGCGCCCACGAAGACTTCAATCGTCGAGAAGGGTTTCAGCGCTACCGGCGCCTTGAGATAGCTCTCCACCAATTTTCCGCCGGTGTCGAAATAGGCGATCCGCTTCAAAACCAGTGGGCGCGTTTCCGAGGCATTATGAACGCTCAGGGTAACCGAGAAATCAGCACGCAATTTACCCTGGCTCATCGAGACGCTCGAGTAAACCGGAACATAGAACGCACCGGATACGTCGAGATTTTCCGACGGCATCGTGGTCAGAGAACCGGCAAAAGCCTGTTCGATGCCGGCGGCGGTCTGTGCGCTCGCGGGCGGCGCAAGTATCGGCGCCAGGCCTCCGAGAATCGCCAGAAAAAGGCCCCTTGTCAGGATGTGACACATTGCCCGTTTTACCGTCACGACCGCGCCTTTAGGCTGAAACAGGGGGCCTCGGTCATGCATGAACTTATCGGCGATATCACTCTGTGCATCCTGTTTGCGTGGCTGCTGGGGCTTCTGGCCCATTTTTTCCGGCAGCCTCTCATCCTGGCTTATCTTATCGCCGGGTTTTTCATTGGTCCATTCGGGATGGGGTGGGTCGAGTCCCAGGAATCCATCCGCATTATCTCCGAACTGGGCCTGATTTTCATGCTGTTCATGATCGGGCTGGAAATCGATCTGAAGAAGATCGTGCGCGCCGGCCGGGTGATCCTTTTCGCCGCCGGCGGACAGCTCGTGGGCGGCTGCGTGCTTGGTGTCCTGTTTTTCGCAGGGATCGGGCTCTCGATGGGAGGCGGCCGTTTCGACGCGGTCTATCTCTGCGTCGCCTGTGCGCTGAGCAGCACGGTCATCATCGTCAAGGTGCTTTACGAGAAACGCGAACTCGATACGCTTCCCGGCCGCGTCACGCTCGGCGTGCTGGTCTTGCAGGATATTTTCGCGATCCTGTTCCTGGCCGTTCAACCGAGCCTCGGCAACCTTCAAGTCAGCGTGATTTTATTGTCGATCGGCCGTGTCGGAATATTGATGGCGACGGCGCTGATGCTGAGCCGCTATGTTTTGCCGCGGCTGTTCCACCAGATCGCGCGCCGGCCCGAGCTTGTGCTGCTCGGCGCGCTGGCCTGGTGCTTTTTGATCGGGGAAATCGCCGAAAAGCTGCATCTGTCGCGCGAAATGGGATCGCTGGTCGCCGGGGTTTCGCTCTCGACGTTTCCCTATGCGCTCGACGTCACGGCCAAGGTCACGACGTTGCGGGACTTCTTTATCACGCTGTTTTTTGTCGCATTGGGCATGACGATCCCGATCCCCAATCTGCCGGTGATCGGGCTTGCGCTGATTATCGCCGCCTTCACCGTGGTCAGCCGCGTGATAACGACGTTTACGCCGCTTTACCTGATGAAGCAGGGGTTGCGCGCCAGCCTGTTGCCGGCGCTTAATCTGGCGCAGATCAGCGAATTCTCGCTGGTGGTGATCCAGACCGGCGTGGCCGCGAAACATATCCAGGCCCCGACCGCCAACGCGGTCTCATTTGCCTTTGTGATCCTGGCGGTGCTGAGCACGTTTGTAATGGTGCGCAGCGACCAGATCACGCGGCTGGCCATCGGCCCGCTGAAGCGGATCGGCCTTCGCGACCTCGACCATGTCCATTCCGGCGAGCCAGGGCACGAAGGCGGTCATGGCGAAGCGCGGCGGATCGTCATTCTGGGGTTTTTCCGCGCCGCCAGCGCCTTGTTGAGCGAGATCGAGCGCCAGAATGCATCCTTGCTTGACCAGATCAGCGTCGTCGATTTCAACCCCGATGCGTTTCGAAACCTGGCAGACCGCGGCGTGCATGTTATCTATGGAGATATCAGTAATCTCGATACCCTGGTGCATGCCGGCATTGGCAACGCCGAAGTCATTATCCTGAGCGTGCCGGATGCCCTGCTCAAGGGCGCCGACAACGAAAAGCTGGTCCGCCACGTTCGCACGCTGAACGCGGTCGCCAAGATTGTTGCGACAGCCGATCTGCTGGCGAATGTCGCAGACCTCTATGCCGCGGGCGCCGACTATGTGACGGTACCGCGGGTCAGCGACGCCCACGAGCTTTTCATGGTCATTGAGGCCGCCGACAAAGGGCTGTTGCAAAACATGCGAGCCGAGATGGACGCGCAATTGAGCGAACGAAAGGAGGTGCTGCCGTGAGTTGGCTTTTGCCACCACCTTCCGCTGCGGCGGCGATCGTTACTTGCGGGCTTGATCGCGCAATGGCGGGCGTTTACATCACGCGATGTCCCATGGGCGATATTCTGCCCTGCGTAATCGTGCTGGCGCGGGCTGGCGAGTCCGGCTAATGCTGCCCCGATAAAGCAGAGATCCTCAATGGCCGATCCGATCCAGGAAGTTTTGAATGCCTTCGCCCGCGGCGAACTCGTTGTCGTGACCGATGACGACGATCGCGAGGGTGAGGGCGATCTGATTATCGCGGCGTCGCTGTGCACCGCCGAGAAAATGGCGTTCATCATCCGCCATACCTCCGGCATCGTCTGCGCCCCGATCACCACGGACGATGCGCGGCGGCTGCGGCTTGATCCGATGGTCGCGCATAATGAGTCCAATCACACCACCGCCTTCACCGTGTCGATCGACTACAAGCCCGATAACGGCACCGGCATCTCGGCGGAGGAACGCGCTTCCTGCTGCCGCGCGCTGGCCAACCCCAATGCCGGCGCCAACGACTTTGCCCGTCCCGGCCATATCTTCCCGCTGATCGCGCGCGATGGCGGCGTGCTGCTTCGCTCGGGCCACACCGAGGCCGCGGTCGATCTCTGCAAGCTCAGCGGCCTGCCGCCGGTCGGCGTCATCAGCGAATTGATGAACGACGACGGCACCGTGATGAAGGGCGAGCAGGTGGCGCGGTTCGCCGCTGACCATAGACTCAAGCATGTCACCATCGCTGACATGATCGCGTATCGTCAGGCGCGCGAGAAGCTGATCGAGCGGGTCGCGACCTTTACGACGGAGAGCCCGATCGGTCCGCTGCAAGGCTACGCCTATCGATCGCCGTTTGACGAGATCGCGCATGCGGCTTTTGTTTATAACGGCATCGGCGATGGCAAGAATGTCCTGACCCGGCTGCACAAGCCGAACATCGTCAAGGATCTCTTCACCGGCCAGGCCCGCATGCAGGTCATCCTCCAGCATTTCAAGAAGGCCGGCCGCGGCGTGCTGGTCTATTTGCGCGATGGCGCCGCCGGTGTTCCGGTCGAGCCGGTCGGTCAATCGCAATCGGCCGAAGCCGATCGCAACCGGCAATGGCGCGAGGTTGGCGTCGGCGCGCAGATTCTTCGCGACCTCGGCGTCACCTCGATCGTCAATCTGACGTCGTCGGTGCATGACTACAAGGGATTGTCCGGCTTCGGTATTGAGATCGTCTCCAACGAACGTCTCGACGGTTAGATCGTGCCATTCCGGGATCGCCCGAGCCAGATTCGGCATCCCGCAATTGCGCTTCCGTTCGTAGCGCATTAATTTAGCAAGTTGATCCATAAGGACTGACGCGAAAGGAATTGTTATGAGCGTGCGCCCTCAGACCAAGGACAAGCCGACCGCGGCGGGTTTTCAGTGGGATGATCCATTCCTGCTCGACGAGCAGCTCACCGAGGATGAGCGCATGATCCGCGACACCGCGCGCGCCTATGCGCAGGACAAGCTGCTGCCGCGCGTCACCAAGGCCTATCTCGAAGAAAAGACCGATCGCGAGATTTTTAACGAAATGGGCGAGCTTGGCCTGATCGGCATTACGCTGCCGGAAGAATATGGCTGCGCCAACGCGAGCTACGTCGCCTATGGCCTGGTCGCGCGCGAGATCGAACGCGTCGATTCCGGCTATCGCTCGATGAATTCGGTGCAGTCGTCGCTGGTCATGCACCCGATCTATGCCTATGGCGACGAGAACCAGCGCAAGAAATATCTGCCCAAGCTCGCCACCGGAGAATGGGTCGGCTGCTTCGGCTTGACCGAGCCGGATGCCGGTTCCGATCCCGGCGGCATGAAGACACGCGCCGAGAAGACCTCCGACGGCTACCGGCTGACCGGTTCCAAGATGTGGATTTCCAATGCGCCGATCGCCGACGTGTTCGTGGTGTGGGCGAAATCGGCCGCGCATGACAACCAGATCCGCGGCTTCATTCTCGAAAAGGGTATGAAGGGCCTCTCGGCGCCCAAGATCGGCGGCAAGCTCTCACTGCGCGCCTCGGTCACCGGCGAGATCGTGATGGAAGGCGTGGAAGTGCCGGAGAGCGCGCTGTTGCCCAACGTATCCGGTCTGAAGGGGCCGTTCGGCTGCCTCAACCGCGCGCGCTACGGTATCTCCTGGGGCGCCATGGGCGCGGCCGAAGACTGCATGCACCGCGCGCGGCAATACACCCTTGATCGCAAGCAGTTCAATCGCCCGTTGGCGGCGACGCAACTGGTTCAGAAGAAGCTTGCCGACATGCAGACCGAGATTGCGCTGGGCCTGCAGGCCTCCTTGCGCGTCGGCCGGCTGATGGATGAAGGCAAGATGGCGCCGGAGATGATCTCGATCGTCAAGCGCAACAATTGCGGCAAGGCGCTCGATATCGCGCGCATGTCCCGCGATATGCATGGCGGCAACGGCATTCAGATCGAATACCATGTCATGCGCCACACCGCGAACCTGGAAACCGTGAATACCTATGAAGGCACGCACGACGTTCACGCGCTGATCCTCGGCCGCGCCATCACCGGCATCCAGGCGTTTTCATAAGGCGGTGTTGTCAGGACTCCGGCGTGGCCAAGAATTCTGCTGTCATCGTCCGCGAAAGCGGACGATCCAGTGCTCCGCGGCGCCTCGTTTTTATCTCGAACGTCTGCGACTACTGGATACCCCGCTTGCGCGGGGTATGACGGTTGTGAGTGCTTCTCGCATCCGCGCAACGTAGTTTGAGTAGGGAATCCTCCATGGCCGATAATGACGACGTCCCGTTCAACCGCGATTTTCCGCTGAAGCCCGGCGTGGTGGATGAAGTCTGTCCCGGCGTGCGGCGGATTCTCTGCAACAATCCGAGCCCGTTCACCTTCACGGGCACGGTGAGTTACATCGTGGGCAAGGGCAAGGTGGCGATCATCGATCCCGGCCCCGCCGACGAGGCCCACGCCGCGGCGCTGCTGGATGCGGTGCGCGGCGAAACCGTCACGCATATTTTTGTCACCCATACCCACCGCGATCATTCGCCGAACACCGCGCGGCTCAAGGCCGCGACCGGCGCCACTGTCTATGCCGAGGGCCCGCACCGGGCCTCGCGGCCGCGCTATGAGAGCGAGAAGCACAATCCGGAATCCGGCGCCGACCGCGAGTTCAATCCCGATGTCCGGCTGCGCGACGGTGAAACCGTCGAGGGCGACGGCTGGGCGTTGCAGGCGGTGGCGACGCCCGGGCACACCGCCAACCATCTGGCGTTTGCGTGGCCTGAACGGAAAATCAATTTCGTCGGCGATCACGTCATGGGCTGGTCGACCTCGATCGTGGCGCCGCCGGACGGATCGATGATCGATTACATGGCATCGCTCGAACGGTTGGCCCTGCGCGACGAGGAGCTGTATTTCTCCGGCCACGGACCGGAAATCCCGGAAGGGCCGCGCTATGTGCGCTTCCTGATCCGGCATCGGCAGGCGCGCGAAGCCTCGATCCTGCATCGCCTCGCCAAAGGCGAGGCGGACATCCCATCCATGGTGCGCGCGATTTATATCGGTATCGATCCGCGGCTGACCGGAGCTGCCGGCTACTCCGTGCTGGCGCATCTGGAAGATCTGGTCGCGCGCGGAATGGTCGCGACCGATGGCGATCCCGTGATCGGCGGAACCTATCGGCTGGCTAGCCCCTAGTTGTCATTCCGGGGCGATGCGGAGCATCGAACCCGGAATCTGGAGAATTGTGGCACGAGATTTCGGGTTCGCGCTGATGCACGCCCCGGAATGACAACCGCTACTTCTTCACCGTCTTGGCCGGAAGCTTGACCGGCAACTGCGGCTTCTTCACCACCGGCTTGAGGTTGGCGTTGTCGACGGCGCTATTGAGGTCGTCGATCAGCCTGCTGATCCGTGCGGCATTGCTGCCGAGGTCGCTCTCGAAATAGCGCGAGGACGACCGGATATCGACGCGGGAATCCTCGCCATCGGGCGCGACGCGGATCGATACATCCTCGCGAAAACCCATGATCGGGGTCCGCGCCACCGCCTCGATGTGGCCGATCATTCGCGGCGGCTGCGGAGCCCGTTCGTCGATCACCAGCCATTTGCGCCGGTTCACCAGTTGCAGCGTGATCTGATAGGCCCGCTGTGCCGGGGTTTCGAGGTCCACCGGCTCGATGTCGGGATAGGCCTGCCGCTGCAACTCGGCGGAGTACAGCCCGGCATAGACGGCCGTATTGGCGCCGTCGCCGGTGCGAAGCCGGGCCAGCGCGTCGAAGCGCGGCGGATCGATCGGATCGGTGGTGATGTCGTGGATCGGCGGAAGCTTGCGATATTGATAGGCAAGATAGCCCGGGTAGGCGAGCACCACGGCGTCGATCAGAAGCGCCAGCAGGATGAGGCTCATGCCGCGCGAACCATTCTGCCAGATCGCGGCAAAGGCGGCGAAGCCGACCAGGATGGAAAGACCGGAGCAGGCCAGCGCGCCGAAAAACGTCGCCAGCGCGGGTTTGATTTCGAGGAAGCCGAAGCGGACGATCAGGATCGAAACCACCACCGCGACCACCGAAAATACCGCAAGATTGCGCGCCCAGGAGGCGAGGCGGGACACGGGCTCCGTCTGATAGGGAGCGGAAAACCTGCGGGCCATCGTTTGATTCTGCCGGGTTGGAACCTTGCCGGATAAAATATGCCGGGCTGGAAACTAGAGCATGATCCGGAAAAGTGGAAACCGGTTTTCCGAAAAGATCATGCTCGAACAAGGAGATGAGATCATGATCGGATTTCATCTCATCAGATCATGATCCAGCCCGTTGAGACCACGGGGTTGCGGCGAATTCAAGGGACTTTCGCGCCTATCAGCCCGGGTCCGCCGCGGCCGGGCCCGGTAATCGAGCCCGCGCAGGCCGGGTATACTTGCCTGCGCTCCCGGCTATCCAGACCTCTTGATCCACTGCGCAGCTAACTAATTTCTACGCGGCGGCGTTCGGGAAGCTATAGGCCTTGAACTGATCGCGCAGCGCCGTTTTCAGGATCTTTCCCGTCGCGGTATGCGGAATGGCCTCGACGAAGGCGACGTCATCGGGCATCCACCATTTGGCGATCTTGCCATCCATGTATTTCAGGATGTCCTCGCGGGTCGCTTGCTGGCCCTGCTTGAGCTGCACGATCAGGAGCGGGCGCTCGTCCCATTTCGGATGATGGATGCCGATCACGGCGGCTTCCGCGACCGCGGGATGTCCGACCGCGAGATTTTCCAGGTCGATCGACGAAATCCATTCGCCGCCGGATTTGATCACATCCTTGGAGCGATCGGTGATCCGCATGTAGCCATGTTGGTCCATGGTCGCGACGTCGCCGGTGTCGAAATAGCCTTCCTCGTCGAGAATGCTGCTGTCGACCCGGAAATAAGCCTTCGATATCGCGGGGCCGCTGACCTTCAGCCGGCCGAACGTCTTGCCATCCCATGGCAGTTTCTCGCCGGCATCGTCGGTGATCTTCATCTGCACCCCGAACGGCGGATAGCCTTGGGTCTGCAGGATATCGAGCCGTTCTTCGCCGGTGCGCTCAGTGAAGGGCGGCTTCAGCGTAGCCAGCGTACCGAGCGGGCTCATCTCGGTCATGCCCCAGGCGTGGCGCACCTTCACACCCATGTCGAGGAATGACTTGATCATCGAGCGCGGCATCGCCGAGCCGCCGCAAACCACCATTCTGAGGTGAGGCAGCTTCAGATTATGCGCGGCCATGTGATTGAGCAGCATCAGCCAGACCGTCGGCACGCCCGCGGTGTAGGTGACTTTCTCGGTATCCAGCAACTCATAGACCGAGGCGCCGTCGAGCTTCGGGCCGGGCATGACGAGCTTAGTGCCCATCGAGGGCGCAGAGAAGGCGATGCCCCAGCTATTGGCGTGGAACAGCGGCACGACCGGCAGCATGGTGTCGCTGGCGGAGGTCCCCAGCGCATCGATGCTGTTGGCCATCAGCGCGTGCAGGACGTTGGAGCGGTGCGAATACAGCACGCCCTTGGGATCGCCCGTGGTGCCCGAGGTGTAGCACATCGCGGCCGCGGTATTTTCGTCGAAGGTCTTCCACGCGAAGTCTCCATCCGCCTCGGCGATCCAGTCCTCATAGGCGACGGCGTTCTTCAGCGTGGTTTGCGGCATATGCGCCTTGTCGGTGAATACGACATAGCGTTCCACGCTCGGCAATTTGTCGGCGATTTTTTCCAGGACCGGCACGAAGGTGATGTCGGTCATCACCACGCGGTCCTCGGCATGGTTGATGATCCAGGCAATCTGTTCGGGAAACAGCCGCGGATTGACGGTGTGGCAGATCGCGCCGATGCCCATGATGCCGTACCAGGCTTCGAGATGGCGCCAGGTGTTCCATGCGATGGTGGCGACGCGGTCGCCGAGCTTGATGCCGTCGCGATCGAGACGCTGCGAGACCTTCAGGGCGCGATCGCGAATTTCGGCGTAATTGGTGCGATGAATGGGGCCCTCGACCGATCGCGTCACGACCTCCTGGGTTCCGTGATACAGCGCGGCATGCTCGATAATGCGGTGACACAGCAAAGGCCAATCTTGCATCAATCCACGCATACGAACGTTCCTCCAGATTGTGTTATCGCTTACCGCGGCTCTTCACGGAATTGACATGAACTTTAGCGCGGAGAAAGCAGCCCGCAAATGGCCTTGTAATGCGTTTGGCCGCGGCGAAGTGGCAATGGTTACCGTCGCGGCGGTGCTGCTGGCGGTTTTCGCGCCGTCCGGACCGGCTGTGGCGGCACGGAAGTCCGGATTGGCGCCGTGGATCGGCCTGTTCGGGGAGAACAGGCCGAAGCCGCGCCGCGCCAGGCCGCCCAGATCGGTGCCGCTGCCGAAGGCGCGTCCCGCCGAGGCGCCGGCGACCGGGCCGGCGGAGGGGACCGCGGCTGAAAAGCAGGCGCCCCCTTCGACTGAGGAGCCAGCCAGACAGGCGACGCCCGCGCCGGCGCTTTCGGCCTGCCGGTTGGCGCTGACCGACGCAGTGGCCATTGCTCCCAGCATTCCCGACATCCATGGCCCCGGCGGATGCGGCGGCGAGGGCCTGGTGCGGCTGGAGGCCGTAGTGCTGCCGGATAGGCGGCAGGTGGCCGTGAAGCCCGCCGCGACCCTGCGCTGCGCGATGGCGTCGGCGATTGCGGACTGGATCCGGACCGACATCGCACCGCTGACGGCCCCCTTGGGCACGACGATCAGCAGTCTCGACAATTTCGATTCATTCGAGTGTCGCGGCCGTAACCGCATCGTCGGCGCCAAACTATCCGAACATGGCCGTGCCAATGCGCTCGACGTCCGCGCGTTTGGGCTCGCCAACGGCCAGTCGATTTCACTGACCGACCGCACGGTGCCGCGCGAGTTGCGAGAGAATGTGCTGCATTCGGTGTGTACGCGGTTTTCGACGGTGCTGGGGCCGGGCTCGGACGGCTACCATGAGGATCACATCCATCTCGATTTGATGGAGCGGCACAACAATTACAAGATCTGCGAGTGGGACGTGTGGGAGCCCATGCCGCAGATTGCGCCGCTGCTGCCGGCTGCGCGGCCCGACGATGCGCCGCCGCGCAAGATTGCCGAAAAACCCGACGAGACGGAATCAGTTGGCGTTAAACCGGATACGCCGAGGCCGGCCAAGCCAGGCAGGCAAAATCACCGCCAATAAAAAAGCGCCGGTAAACCGGCGCTTGATGTTGTCGGATCGAACTGATGCGATCGGTTACTGAACGGTGTTGCCGCCGCCCTGGAGCGCCATCTGCGAATTGTACGGCGAATCGCCATGGTGCGGCTCAAGCACCACCACCACGGTTCCGACCTTCACCCGGTTATACAGGTCGATCGCGTCCTCGTTGGTCATCCGGATGCAACCGGAAGAGATCGAAGCGCCGATATATTCCGGCTGGTTGGTGCCGTGAATGCGGAACAGCGTGTCCTTGCCGCCCGCATAGAGATACATCGCGCGTGAGCCCATCGGATTGTCTGGTCCCGGCGCCACGAATGTGGGAACGCCGAGCCGCTCGATTTCGCCCTTGGTCGGATGCCAGGCCGGCCATTCGGTCATGCTGCCGACCTTGGCGATGCCCGACCATGCCATCGCTTCCTCGCCAACGGTGATGCCGTAGCGGATCGCCTTGCCGTTATCGAGCACGTAATAGAGATAATGATTGTCGGAATCGACCAGGATCGAGCCGGGCGCTTCCTTGCGATGATAGTCGACAATGGCGCGGCGGAATGGCTCGGCAACCGGAACGTTGGTGTAGCGAATCTTCGCCAGCAGTTCCTTGTCGTGCGGTTTGAAAGCGGCCGTGTTGGTCGCCTCATAGGTCGTGGCCTGCATGCAGCCCGACAACATCAGGCCGGCGGCCATAATCCCAAACGTTACCTTGAGCGACGACATGTGCATTTCCGATCGAAAGTCTCGCGTTCGTAGCGTCAAAATTGCGCTCTGAACGCCACGATTCCATTGATCTCATTATCGTCAAAATTGGCCACAATTCCAGAACTAGATGCCCGGTCCCGCAATGCGGGATACACTCTGTGTCTTTTTTGCCGCATATTTTGCGGTTTCTGGCGTATTTTCGGGCAGAATGCGCAGCGGGGCGAATCATTGTCACGGTCTCGCTACCCGGTTGCCGTAAATGCGATCGGTGGTTCATGCCCCGCTCATGAAGCGCTTGCCAGAATCGAGCGAAGTCCTGTTTGGGTGGCCACGCGCTCAGCTCTGGAGTCCTGCTGCATGCTCTCGGTGTTCATTCCTTCCGAAGCCTCGCTCAAGAAAGTCGCTTCGGTCGATCTCGCGGCGTTGCCCGAAGCCGCGGTCTGGATCGATCTCGTCAAGCCTAGTCCGGAAGAGGATCACGCCGTGGAACGGCTGGCCGGCATCGCGGTGCCGACCCGGGAAGACATGCAGGAAATCGAGATTTCCAGCCGGCTCTATATCGAGAATGGCGCACGCTACATGACGGCAACCCTGATGTGCTCGTCGGACAGCGAGAATCCGCGCACGACGGCGGTGACTTTCATTCTTGCGGGTCATCGCCTGGTGACGGTGCGTTACGACGCGCCGAAGCCGTTCATGCTGGTGGAGAACAAGCTGGCGCGATCCTGTCCGCAGGGCATCACTGGCGAAATGGTGCTGATGGAACTGCTCGATGCGGTGATCGATCGCAACGCCGATATTCTGGAGCGCGCCGGCGGCGACATGGATACCATCAGTCATGATATTTTCGAGCCCGACGGCGGTGGGCGCACCGGGCATGCCAAGCGCTATTCCGACATCCTGATCGCGATCGGCCGCAAGGGCGATCTGACCTCCAAAGTACGCGAAAGTCTGGTCTCGGTCGGCCGGGTGGTGACGTTCGTCACTGCCGCCGTCGAGGGCGCCAAATGGTCCAAGGACATGCGCGAGCAACTGAAGACCATGCAGCGCGACGTGATCTCGCTGACCGATCACGCCTCTTATCTCTCCAACAAGATCACCTTCGTGCTGGATGCGATGCTTGGCGTGGTTAATCTCGAGCAGAACAACATCATCAAGCTGTTTTCGGTGATGGCGGTGGTGTTGATGCCGCCGACGCTGATCGCCTCGATCTACGGCATGAATTTCAAGATCATGCCGGAACTGGAATGGACCCACGGCTATCCGTTGGCGCTTGTCATGATGGTGCTCGCGGCCGTGCTGCCCTACCTTGTTTTCAAGTGGAAGAAGTGGCTGTAGGAGCTGGCGGGGCGCGGCTGCAACTGGTTCCCTGGCAAGGTGGTATTGGGCAAGAATCCTGCCGTACCTGCCTCAATTTCTCTGCTAAAATTTGAGCGTTGCACTGAACGTTTGAGCGAAATGTTTCTGCGATAACGCTGCCTCACGCCGCGAGGATAGCAATGGTTGAAAAAGTCATAACGCCCGGACCCAACGTCGTCGACTTCTCGCGCTATCAGGGTCGTAACGCAGCCGGCAAGGCGCGCGCGATGGTGGCGCGGAACTGCCGGCATTGCGGTGCGGCGCTGTTGGAAGGTGAAAGCGAAGACGACTGTTCCAGTGCCTTCAACAAGGAGGCGTCGGTCCTTTGCGCGGAACCGCGCCGGTTTTACGCGGATTGATCGCGCATCTTTTGCTCGCAAGGGCTGCATTCCCTGCGATTGGCGCAGCTATGTCCATGCATGGATGACAAAGCCTTAAACGTGCTGGCCGCCGTTGATGTGGATCTCGGCGCCGTTCACGTAGGATGATGTTTCCGTGCACAGCACATAGATGATCTTTGCGACTTCATCCGGTGTCCCGAGCCGGTGCATCGGAATTTGCTGATCGACAATTTTCTCGGTGCCGGGCGACAGGATCGCAGTGTCGATCTCGCCGGGCGCGATCGAATTGACGCGAACGCCGATGCGGCCGAACTCGGACGCCATTTCGCGAGTGAGTGAGGCCAGCGCCGCCTTCGAGGTTGCATAGGCCGCGCCCGCAAATGGATGCACGCGTGAACCCGCGATCGAGGTGACGTTGACGACGGAGCCCTTGGCCGCCTTCAGCTCATCCATCAATCCGCGGGCCATCATGATCGGCGCGAAAAAGTTCACGCGGAACACATGGCTCCAGGTGTCGATGTCGGTATCGATCGCCCCGAGACGGCCACCGCCCGGTGCTTTCGGCGAGATCGCGGCGTTGTTGACCAGCGCATGAAGTTCGCCACCGTCCAGCCGGCGGCGGATTTCCGAGATGGCGCGCGTGGTGTCGTCGTGGTCGGCAAGGTCGACCTGGACGTGATCCTCAGGTCCGGCGCCCCATGGACATTCTTCCGGAAACGGGTGCCGCGAACAGGTGATGACGCGCCATCCCGCGCTGGAAAAGCGGATCACGGTCGCATGGCCGATGCCGCGGCTGGCCCCGGTCAGAAGCAACGTGCGCCGCGGCGCGTTAGCGGAACTCGGCATGGAAGTCCTTCAGGCTGTCGGTGTCACGGGTAAAGCCGTGTCTTGGACCATGGTTGATCCGGCGCATCGCGGCGGAATTCGATGCGGTCATGCAGGCGGAACGGGCGGTCGTGCCAGAATTCGAATCGCGACGGCGCGACGCGCCAGCCGCTCCAGCCCGGCGGGCGCGGCACGTCGCTGATGATGTGCTTGGCGGCGATTGTGGCGATCGCCTGCTCGAAGGCAAAGCGGCTTTCCAGCGGCTGCGACTGCTTGCTGGCCCAGGCGCCGATCTGGGCCTGCTTCGGCCGGGTCGCAAAATAGGCGTCGGCCTCCGCGTCCGTCACCGGCGACACGTTGCCGCGGATGCGCACCTGACGGCGCAGCGATTTCCAATGGAACAGTAAAGCAGCCTTAGGATTTGTGGCGAGTTCGCGGCCTTTCTGGCTGGCGATGTGGCTGTAGAACACAAAACCTGCGGCGTCATAGCCTTTCATCAACACCATTCGCACGTCGGGCAGGCCATCGGCATCAACGGTGGCCAGCGACATCGCGTTGGGATCATTCGGCTCGGCCTTCACGGCCTCGGCGAACCACTCGGCGAACAGCGCGAACGGTTCATCGGCCGCGGTGAAATCACCGGATGTTAACGGTGTCGTGTGTCTGATGGAGGTCGTGTCCGTCATGCCCGGAGATTCCAGTTGCGTACGCCCGCGGCCCAGAGCGCGCTATCGCCCCGGTATAGGCAAGCCCTATATAGGACATGGCGGCGCGTTGGCCTATCGGCGATCAGGCCGGCGGGCGCCATGATGACACTGATTCTAATCGGCGTAGGCTCGAGCGGCTGCAGCATGTCCCGTACCGGCAATGCCTTTGCCAAAATGGAAGACCGGGAGGTTACCGGTTCGCTCAACCCCTTGGCGGCCGGCGCGGTGCCCGCGCCGACTGAAAGCGACCTGGCCTTTGCCCGCAACGCCGCTTCCGACGTGCTGACCAAGGGCGATAAGGATTCCAGCCAGCCCTGGGAAAATCCCCAGACCGGCGCGCGCGGCTCGGTGACGCCGCTGGCCCAGGCCTATTCTTCGGACGGGCGCACCTGCCGGGATTTTTTGGCAAGTTACGTTAACGGCCACTCGGAAAGCTGGCTGCAGGGCGCGGCCTGCCAGTCCGGTCGGGGCCGCTGGGAGATCCATACGCTAAAGCCCTGGAAGCAGGGTTGATTGCGTAATCCCGTTGCAAAAATGCCACGAAGACCCCAAATGAAACCGAGATGGGCAAGCAGCCCGAAGTTCAAACGCCTGATTTTCCTTGAAGGAGACGTGACGGATGCGCGACCCCTATGAGGTCCTGGGGGTGCCGCGGGGCGCCAGCGCTGCGGCGATCAAGAGCGCCTATCGCAAGCTCGCCAAAAAGCACCACCCGGACAATAACAAGAACGATCCAAAAGCTGCGGCCCGTTTTTCCGAGCTGAACTCAGCCAACGAGATCGTCGGCGACGAGGACAAGCGCAAGCAATTCGATCGCGGCGAGATCGACGCCGAAGGCAAGCCCCGCTTCCAGGGCTTTCCCGGTGGAGATCCGCGTGCGCGCGGGTCCTCACCCGGCGGCGGATTCGAATCGCGGACCTACCGTAGCGGCGGCACCGGTCCCGGCGGCTTCGGCGGCGGAGGTTTCGAAGACATCCTCAACAGCATGTTTTCTGGCGCGGCGCGCGGCGGCCGGCCGGGCGGAAGCACGACCTTCGAGTTCGATCCGGGCGGGATTGCGCTCGATCTCGATCTCAACGTCTCCATGTCGGTGTCGCTGGAGGAGTCGGTCCACGGCGCCGAGAAGCGGGTCCGGCTGCCGACCGGCAAAGAGCTGAATGTCAAGATTCCGGCCGGCGTCGTCGCCGGCCAGCAGATCCGGCTGAAGGGGCAGGGCGAGACCGCGCAGGGTCATCCGCCCGGCGATCTCCTGATTACCGTCAGCATCGCGCCGCATCCCTTCTTCAAGGTCGACGGCAGCGATCTGCGCGTCGACCTGCCGATCACGCTGTACGAAGCGGTTTTGGGCGGCAAGGTTCGCGTGCCGACGCTCGGCAATGCGGTCGAATTGTCGATCCCGAAGAACACCTCGAGCGGCCGGATTTTTCGGCTGAAAGGCAAGGGATTGCCGAAGGTTGCGGGCACGCCGGGCGATCTGTTCCTGACCACAAGAATTATGCTGCCGGACGGGAACGACAGCGAGCTGGAGGCGTTAATGCAAAAGTGGCGCGATGGACACCCTTACAACCCGCGCACCGATCTGGGCTGACAGTTCCGGATCGCCATAAAAGGGGTGCGGCCTCGAAAGGGGGACCAGCGCGGTACCAAACCCCGATCGAGGCCGCATGCGCCGATCGGCGGATCGAACGCGCTACAATTTCCCGTGAGTACCGGTGCGATATTGAGACGCACCCATGTTCCAATTTCACATTTTCGATGTCGGAATTGGGACATCGGGGGTGACCTACTCACCCGCCGGTCTTTTCCGCCCCGGTCTTTTCCGTCTGGTCGTAGACCAGCCGCGCGACCTGGTTGAGCCGGGTTTTGTCGGTTGGGCCGCTCAGGACGTAGCCGACGCCGCGATCGGCCCAAAACATGGCGCCGTCGCCATTGCTTGCCGCATAGCGCATCTGGGTGGTCTGGGTGTCCGCCCGCGAGGCGTAGAGCGTGAAGCGCTCGCCGGTCGGGCTTTCATACATCAGGAACGCCGCGGGAGCTTCCGGCCCGGGTAACAGCCGGCCGCCGACCAGTTTGAGGCCGGTGCCGTCAAGCTCCGGCGCCATCACGTCATAGCCGCAACGCTTCGACAGCCATTGCACCAGATGGTCGCGCTCGGAGCCTGCGACCTCCACCGGATGACGCACCTCGACCACGTAGAGCCGGTGCGCATCCAGCGCATCCAGCGTGAAATTCTGGAATGCCGAAGGTGAGGCAGCCACTCCGCGCGCCACCCAGCCCGCGCCACCGCCAGCGATGAACGCCACCAGCGTCGCCGCGACAGCGCCATAAATCCATTTGCGCGGTTGCCGCACCAGCCGCTCGATCTCCAGCCGCTTCGGAACAGCTTCGTCGAGAACGGTGTCGTAGCGCGCATGCAGCGCGTCCGCCATCGCGCGCCATGACTGCACCCGCGCCGCATCGTCAGGATGCGCCGTCAGCCATGCCTCGACGTCGCCGCGGCGTTCCGCCGGCAATTCATTGTCGATGTAGGCGTGCAACTCGTCTTCGGTGACGGGAATTTTGGGGTCGGTCATTGTCGTCGTCTCTGTCTAATCTCGGTCGAGGTCTGTCGCCCGGCCGGTTGCGATCCCTCCCACGCGAGGGGATTGAGAAAATGCCATCGTGATTCAAATTCGATCATCTCATCCACTTGGCTTCCACTTCGTTTCTTAACTTGTTCCTTAATTCGTTCGCTGATGCATATTACCTGCCATTATTTCACCCGTCGCAGCGCCGGGCGGTCGCCTTCGAGCGAGGCTTTCACATGGGCGCGGGCGCGCGCAAGGCGGGACATTACGGTGCCGATCGGCACGCCCTGAATATCCGCGACCTCGCGGTAGCTTAATCCCTCCAGCATCACCAACAGCAGCACCGCGCGCTGTTCTTCGACCAGCGTGGACAGCGCGCGGGCGATGTCCCGGCCCTCCGCCTCGGTGCCGCTGGCGTCGGGATTATTGTCGAGCAGCGGCATGAATTGCGGCCGCCGGGCCAGCGAGCGGCGCCTGTTCTTGTTGAGGTTGGTCAGGATGGTGTAGAGCCAGCTCCTGACGTCGCCGCCAAGAAACAGCCGCTCCGAACGCAGCGCCCTTACCAGCGTATCCTGCACAAGATCGTCGGCGATATCGGCATCGCGCGCGAGCGCGCGCGCGTAGCGGCGCAGGGCCGGAATCATGGCTTCGACGCTGTCGCGAAATGCAGTCATGGAGGCTCGGTCTGTATCTGTCAGCAGCGTTCAATCATGCAACGCGAACGCCTTACTTGAAGCTAACACCTTGGTGACGTGACTATTCCGGCCGTCAGGGTTTCCGGCCAAACAGCGTTAATCCCGGGTGGATTTAAGACTGTACCGCGCTGGAGCGCTGGTGTACCTCCAAATCGCAGATGGGCTCGATTGGAAACCGGATGACTCAAAGTTCAGGTCTGATGCAGGGCAAGCGCGGAGTGATCCTCGGCGTCGCCAATAATCGCTCGATCGCCTGGGGCATCGCCAAGGCCTGCCGTGCGGCGGGGGCCGAGATCGCGCTGACCTGGCAGGGCGATGCGCTCAAGAAACGCGTCGAGCCGCTGGCTGCCGAACTCGGCGGTATCCTGCTAGGTCATTGCGACGTGACCGATGCCGCGACCATCGACGCCGTGTTCGATGTACTCAAGCAGAAGTGGGGCAAGATCGACTTCGTGGTTCACGCCATCGCGTTCTCCGACAAGGACCAGCTCGACGGCCGCTATCTGGAGACCACCGCCGACAATTTCTCGAAGACCATGCTGATCAGCTGCTACTCGCTGACAGCGATCGCGCAGCGTGCCGAAAAGCTTCTGACCGACGGCGGCTCGATCCTGACGCTGACCTATTACGGCGCCGAGAAATGGATGCCGCATTACAACGTGATGGGCGTCGCCAAAGCAGCGCTCGAAGCAAGCGTGCGTTATCTCGCCGCTGATTTGGGCGAGAAGAACATCCGCGTCAACGCGATTTCGGCGGGGCCGATCAAGACACTGGCTGCGTCCGGCATCGGCGATTTCCGCTATATTCTCAAATGGAATGAATACAACACGCCGCTGCGGCGTAACGTGACAACAGAGGAAGTCGGCAACAGCGCGCTGTATCTGCTGTCGGACATGTCGCGCGGCGTCACCGGCGAAGTGCATCATGTCGATTCCGGCTATCACGCCGTCGGCATGAAGCGCCCGGAGGCGCCGGACATCTCGCTCAGCCATTCCACGAGCAAGGAATAGTTGCAGCTTCGATGCCGGTGCCGACGATCTACTATATTCGCCACGGCGAGACGGCGTGGAACGCTGCAGGCCGCTTTCAGGGATCGAAAGATATCCCGCTCAACGATCTTGGCCGCAAGCAGGCGGTTGCCGCCGGTGAAATCCTCGCCCGCTTGCTGGCGCGCGATGGCCGTGAGGCGGCATCATTGCCTTATGTCGCAAGCCCGCTCGGCCGTGCGCGGCTGACGATGGAATTGGCGCGCGGGGCGCTGCAACTGCCGGCGGCGGATTACAGCGTCGACGATCGATTGCGGGAAATCGGCTACGGCCATTGGGAAGGGCTGACGCTGCCGGAAATGGAGCGGCATGACGCGGCGACCTTCGCCTCGCGCAATATCGACAAATGGGGTGTCGCCGCCCCGTCCGGCGAGAGCTATGCCAGCGTCACGCTGCGGATGCGGGAATGGTTCGATTCCCTCCTTGCCGATACGGTGACTGTTGCCCATGGCGGCACCATGCGCGCGCTGATGGTGGCGCTCGGCGTGGCGACGCCGCTGGAAGCTGCCGAGACGCCGATCGGGCAGGGCGTGGTCTATGTGTTCAGGGACGGCGAGCTGAAAAAGTATAGTTAAGAGCGGTGATAGCCCGGGCTATTCGCCGTCATGCCCGGCCTTGTGCCGGGCATCCACGTCTTGGCAGCACGAAGAAACAAGACGTGGATGGCCGGGACAAGCCCGGCCATGACGAATGAGGTTTGACGGCCGGGCGTTACGACATGTAGTTATGTTGACAGTTCGCATTAATGCGGATTGTCAACATAGGCAGCGAGCGCACGGCTTCATGTCCTTCAATACCTTCGGCCACATGTTCCGGGTCACGACCTTTGGCGAAAGCCACGGGATCGCGATCGGCTGCGTGGTCGATGGCTGCCCGCCGCAGATACCGCTGACCGCAGAGGACATCCAGCACGATCTTGATCGCCGCCGCCCCGGACAGTCGCGCTTCACCACCCAGCGCCAGGAGCCCGACGCGGTCAAGATTCTGTCCGGCGTGATGGCGCATCCGGAGACGGGCGTGCAGGTGACGACGGGCACGCCGATCGCGTTGCTGATCGAGAATACCGATCAGCGCTCGAAGGATTATTCCGAGATCAAGGACAAGTTTCGCCCGGGCCATGCCGACTTCACCTATGAGGCCAAATACGGCCTGCGCGACTATCGCGGCGGTGGACGCTCCTCGGCGCGCGAGACCGCGATGCGGGTCGCGGCCGGCGCGATCGCCCGCAAGGTCGTGCCTGCTATGACGGTGCGTGGCGCGCTGGTGCAGATGGGGCCGCACAAGATCGACCGCGACAAATGGGATTGGGACGAGATCGCGCGCAACCCGTTTTTCTGTCCGGACAAGGACAAGGCCGCGTTCTTCGAAAGCTATCTCGACGACATCAGAAAGAAGGGATCGTCGATCGGCGCGGTGCTCGAGATCGTGGCCGAAGGCGTGCCGGCGGGATTGGGCGCACCGATCTACGCCAAGCTCGACGCTGAACTCGCGGCCGCGCTGATGAGCATCAACGCGGTGAAGGGGGTCGAGATCGGCTCAGGCTTCGGGGCTGCGGAATTGTCGGGCGAGGAAAATGCCGACGAGATGCGGACCGGCAATAACGGCACGCGGTTCCTGTCCAACCATGCCGGCGGCGTTTTGGGCGGCATCTCGACCGGCCAGCCGGTGGTGGCGCGCTTCGCGGTGAAGCCGACATCGTCGATCCTGTCGCCACGCCGCACCGTGGACCGCAGCGGCGCCGATACCGATATCATGACCAAGGGCCGCCATGACCCCTGCGTCGGCATTCGCGCGGTGCCGGTCGGCGAAGCGATGATGGCTTGCGTGCTGGCGGATCACTTTTTGCGGCATCGCGGGCAGGTTGGCTAGCTGCCTGGGGTGCCGGTTATCTGAGTTGGTATTCGGCTGGATGACCCCATGAACGCATCGGACCTGCAGAAGATTATCGACTGGATGGTCGACGGCGCGAGGTCGGCGGCCACTCCGACACAGATGATGACGGAGTGCTGCGAACGCCTTGTGCAGGCAGGTGTGCCGTTGTGGCGTGTCGGCGTCTTTGTCCGGACGTTGCATCCCGACATTTTCGGTCGAAGCTTCACCTGGCGTCCGGGGACCGAGGTTATCGTCGCCAATGCGGACTTCGATGTCCAGGACTCACCGCAATTCAAGAGCAGCCCGCTGGCGATCCTCTACGCCACTGAAGACGAGGTCAGGTACCACCTCGACGACCCCGCAAGTCCGAATTTTCCGATCTTCGACGACCTGCGCGTGGAGGAGGTTACCGATTACATCGCCATTCCGCTTCGCTACATCGAAGGTCCGATTCACGCGTCGAGTTGGACCACCAAGCAGGCTGGAGGGTTCACCGACGAACAGGTGACCGCCCTGCGAAAGATCGTGCCGGCGCTGGCGCGCTACGTCGAAGTGATCAGCCTCCGTCGCACCGCCCTGACGCTGCTCGATACCTATGTTGGCAACCGCGCCGGCGAACGGATCATGGGTGGCCAGATCCGCCGTGGCCACACCGAGACGATGAATGCCGCGATCTGGCTGTCCGATCTGCGCGGCTTCACCGCGCTATCGGACCGGTTGCCGGCCGAAACCGTGGTGGACATTCTCAATCATTACTTCGATTGCCAGGTATCCGCGATCCGGGCGCATGGCGGTGAGGTCCTGAAATATATGGGTGACGGACTGCTCGCGGTTTTTCCGATCGATGAGTATGTCGGCGATGCCCAGCACGTTTGCAGCCGCGTGCTGGAAGCGGCGCGCGAATCCCGCGCCAGCGTCGATGCGCTGCATTATCCGTACGGTGAAGCCGTCGAGCGTTTTCGCTTCGGGGTTGCGCTGCATCTGGGTCGGATCCTGTACGGCAATATCGGCGGCGGCAATCGGCTCGACTTCACCTGCATCGGGCCGGCGGTCAATCTCGCGGCCCGGCTGGAGAAGATCGCGGGTCGACTCCACCGCACCATCGTCGCATCTTCAGGTTTCGCCGGAATATGCGCCGGCGGCTGGGCTGATCTCGGCGAATTTCCGATCGCGGGATTTTCGAAAGCCGAACGCGTCTATGGCATGGAGGACGAAACGCCGGCCGCCTAGGGCGATCCGGCACAAGGAAGGTGGTTGCCGAAAAGTCAGCCTGGCCGCCGGCTATTCCTCCGGCTCGGTGGTGAACAGCAGCGGATAGCCCTTGGCACGGCCGGCGTCGGTGGCGCGTGTCGCCTTGGTCTCGGCAATATCCTTGGTGAAGACCGCGACCACGCAGACGCCGCGCTGATGCGCCGTTATCATGACCTTGTGGGCCTGGTCCTCGGTCATGCGGAATTCCGCCTTCAGAACGGTGACGACAAATTCGCGGGGCGTGTAGTCGTCATTGACCAGGATCACCTTGTGCAGGCGAGGCCGCTCGGTCTTGGTCAGGACTTTGGTTTTGGGTGTGGTGACGGTGTCGATCATCCCGGAGGCGTCTCCAGATATCTTCGGGGTTCATCCACCACAATACCGTCTCGCGAGCAGCGGCGGAACCGGCTGTTTGCGATGGCTTCGTTGCAGCGACGGCACCGTTCGCAGGTCAACGATGACAGCCGGCCGGTGTCCTCGAGTCCGGTTCCCGCCCAAAACAACAGCAGCGATTGCCTGACTTGAATGTGAAGAGCAACCGATCTTCCCGCTTTTCGGAGCGCGTTTTGCATGTCACGATCCGTCAGACGACGGGAGGGCCGCAATGCGATGGTGTGTCTCGATCGGGGCCGTGCTTTTCGCGGGGGCGATGGCAGGTGGCGACGTCGCGAGTATCGCGGCGCCGAATACTGCACGTCAACTGACGGAAACCACTGACAGCCGGCCTGCCGTCGACATCGAACTGATCCTTGCCGTCGACGTCTCCTATTCGATGGACATGGACGAACTCGCCATTCAGCGCGAGGGGTATGCGCAGGCGATCGTTTCCAAGGAATTTCTGCAGGCGCTGAAGACCCTGCCGAACGGCAAGGTTTCCGTGACCTATTTCGAATGGGCGGCATCGAGCGACCAGAAGATCATCATTCCCTGGCGGTTGATCGACGGGCCGGAAACGGCGGATGCGGTTGCCGACGAGATCATGAAGACGCCGGTCCGCCGCGCGTCGCGCACCTCGATCTCGGGCGCGATCTATTTTGCGATGCCGCTGTTCGATCAGGATCCGTATCACGGGCTGCGGCGGGTGATCGATATCTCCGGTGACGGTCCCAACAACAACGGTGCGCCGGTTACCGGCGCCCGCGACGAGGCGCTGTCGAAGGGAATCACCATCAACGGCCTGCCGATCATGGTGAAGGAGCCGTCCTACTCGACCATGGATATCGACAACCTCGATTACTATTACGAGGACTGCGTGATCGGCGGCCCGGGTTCCTTCGTGGTGTCGATCAAGGACCGCGAGAAGTTCAAGGAGGCGATCCGCACCAAGCTCGTGCTCGAAGTCGCAGGGCGAACGCCGGAGCGCCGGGTTATCCCGGTGGCCGAGAAAGAGCCGCGTGTTTCCTGCCTGATCGGCGAGAAGATCTGGCAGGATCGCTGGGGCAGGTGATCCCAACGCTTTCGAGCGAAGTGGATATCGCTTCGCGCCGGGAAAACGCCTCAAACAAAATAGGAGAGCCCGGTTCTGATCCAATCAGAACCGGTAACGCTCTATACCCGGGCCTCCAAAATCAGATTGAAGGGCGTTTCGGTCGCCCGACGGAACCGGGTCAGGCCGCCTTGGCGGGCGACTTCGCGAAGCCTTGCCTCACCGGCCTGTGCGCCAAGCGCGAGACCGACCTCCTGATCGAGCGACGCAGGCGTGCAGACCACCGTCGAAGCGGCGTAATAGATGCGTCCGATCGGGTTGAGATTATCTTCCAGGCGGTCGTTGGCGAATGGCTCGACCAGCATGCAGGTGCCGTCCTCGGCCATGGTCTCGCGCACATGCTTCATCGCGCCGACCGGATCGCCCATGTCGTGCAAGCAGTCGAAGAAGCAGATGAGGTCATAGCCTTCCGCCGGGTAGGTCTTGGCGGAGTGGACGTCGAAGCGCACACGATCGCTCAGTCCGGCCTTCCTGGCCCCCTCGCGCGCGGCTTCGATCGATCCCTCGTGATAGTCGAATCCATAGAAGCGTGATTTCGGAAATGCCTCCGCCATCAGGCGGGTCGAAACGCCATGCCCACAACCGACATCGGCGACCTTGGCGCCGCGTTTGAGCTTTTCAACAACGCCGTCAAGCGCGGGCAGCCATTCCTGCACCAAATGGTGCTTGTAGCCGGTGCGGAAGAAGCGTGCCGTGCCGCAGAACAGGCACTCGCTGCGCCGGTTCCAGCCGACGCCTTTGCCGGTCTTGAATGCGTCGGAGATCTTCGGCTCGTCGAGAAACGTCGCCGAGACCAGATCGCCGACCGCGCCCATGAAAACGGGACTGTCCTCGTCCGCCAGTGCCATCGCTTGTTCAGGCTGCATCGAGAATTTGCCGGACTTGGCGTCATATTCGACATAGCCGGATGCAGCCTGCGCCGCGAGCCATTCGCGAACATAGCGTTCGGTGGTACCGGTGGCCTTCGCAAGCTCCAGGGAATTCATCGGACCTTTTGTCGCGAGTGCTTTGTACAGGCCGAGCTTGTCGCCCATCAGCATCAGCGACGCATTCATTGCCGAGCCGACATCGCCCAGCATTTTTCCCATGAAGGCGTTCAGTCTGTCAGGATTGACGTCCATGATGACCTCCGTCGAATGTGAGATGTTTCAATGACGTGGCGTGATTGCTTCGTGCGGATCATATGGCGGCTGCGCCGCATCAGGGGCGGTGAAAAACCGGCCCCGCAAACTCCGTCACTTCAGGATATGTCACGCGGTCGCTGGGAAGGTTCAACGGCGGCAGGTTCAGCGTTTCAGCGTGAATCTGGCCACCAATTCGACATGCGGCGTGTGACGAAATTGGTCAACCGGCGTGACGTTTTCTATTTTATAGCCGCCATCGATCAAACTTCGCGCATCGCGCACGAATGTCGCGACGTTGCATGACACGGCAATAATCGAAGAGATCTTGCTGGCCGCGAGTTGCCGCACTTGTGCCTGCGCGCCTTGCCGCGGCGGATCGAACACGACCGCGTCGTAATCGCGCAGTTCCTGCGGCATCAGTGGTCGCCGGAACAGATCGCGCGTCTCGGCCTTGATCGGTTTCAGTCCCGACGCCGACGCCGCGGCCTTCTGTAGCGCCGTCACCGCGCCGGCATCGCTGTCGAAAGCCGAGACTCGCGCGATGGCCGCGAGCCGCAGCGCAAATGGTCCGACCCCGCAAAACAGATCAGCGATATGTTTGGCGCGCTTGCAATGCTGGATGACCAGTGCCGCCAGCGCTTCTTCGCCGGCGCGCGTCGCCTGCAGGAACGAACCCGGCGGCAGGTTCAATCGCGCGGTGCCGATCGCGACCGTCGGCGGCGTCCGCATCAACACCAGTTCGCCATGGCGTGTCAGCCGCGCCAGACCGTGCCTTTGAGCGAGATCGGACAGAACCGCGATGTCAGCCGACGTCAGCGGCCCGGAACCGCGCACGTCGATGTCGAGCCCGTTGTCGGCAGCCGTGATCTGGATGTCCAGCGGCTTGCCGGCGGGCTTCAAGGCTTCGGCTAGCGCACGCGCAGCGTCGAGCGCGCCGCGCAAGGCTGGATCGAGGATCGGACAATCGTCGATCGCGACAATCGCGTGGCTGTTGGCCGCGGCGAACCCGGTTCGCAACTCGCCATCATCGCCGCGGCGCGCATGCACGGTGATGCGCCGGCGGCCGGCGCCGTGGGCGTCGATCAGCGCATCGACCTCGCATTCGATACCGGCGTGCGCCAGCGTATCGGTCACGATCTGGCGTTTCCACGCGCGATAGGCTTCCGGCTGCCAATGTTGAATGGCGCAGCCGCCGCAAGCGCCGAAATATCTGCAGAACGGCGTGATCCGCTCCGTACTCGCGCGCTCGATGCGTAACAGGTGTTTGCGGTCGGGGTGCCCCGCGACGGGCTCGACCTCGACGATTTCCCCACCGAGCGTGTAAGGCACGAACAGGCTCTCGCCGCCGGCAAAACCCGCGCCGTCGCCGCGATGACCGACGTGATCGATGACGACACGTTCAGCCACGGCGCGCGCCGATGAAGAATTCGATATTGCCGTCGCCGCCGGTGATCGAAGACGGAAACACCTGGATATCGGTGCATCCGAGCGACGAGGCGAATGCGGCGATGTCGTCGCAGATCGCCTGGTGCACCGACGCATTGCGGATGATGCCGCGCTTGGAATGCTTTCGCTGGGCTTCGAACTGCGGCTTGATCAGCGCCAGAAGGTGCATCGGCGCTGCCGCCAGCGACAGCGCAACCGGCAGCACGGCTTTCAACGAGATGAAGCTGACATCGATGACGACGATATCGGGCCGCTGCGGCAGGCGTTTGCCCTCAAAGTCGCGGATATCGGTTTCCTCCATCGAAACGACTCTGGAATGGCCCTGCAGCGAGGGATGGAGCTGGTCGCGCCCGACGTCGATGGCGAATACCAGAGCGGCGCCGTTGGCGAGCAGGACTTCGGTAAAGCCGCCGGTCGATGCGCCGACGTCGAGACAGACGTGATCTTCGATGTCGATCGGATAGCGTTCCAGCGCGCCCGCCAGCTTGACGCCGCCCCGCGAAACAAAGGGATGCGCCGGCTGCGCCTGCAGCACGGCGTCGTCGGGAATGCCCTCGGATGCCTTCAGGACCTGTTTATCATTGGCGATAACGAGGCCGGCTTCGATGGCGGCCTGGGCCCGCGCCCGGCTTTCGAACAGGCCGCGCTCGACCAGCAATACGTCCGCGCGCTTGCGGGGAGGGGGCATGCCGGTCTCCGTCTCGACAACCTTCAATCCGGACCGCCACCATGCCGTCGCTGTGCAGAAAAAACGGAATGAGGCCGAGTGGTCAGGCCAGCTTCACCGTTTCGGTCTTGAAGTCCTTGCCGAGCGCTTCAAACACCTTGGCGACGATGCCCTTGGCGTCGAGGCCGGCACGGGCGTACATCGCGTTCGGCGAATCGTGGTCGAGGAACACGTCAGGCAGCACCATCGCCCGCATCCGCAAACCGCCGTCGAGCATGCCGTGCTCTGCCAGCGTCTGCATGACATGGGAGCCGAAGCCGCCGATCGAGCCTTCCTCGATGGTGAGAAGCACTTCGTGCTCGCGCGCCAGCTTCAGCACCAGGTCGACGTCGAGCGGCTTCATGAAGCGCGCATCGGCGATGGTGGTTGAAAGTCCATGCGCCGCCAGTTCGTCCGCGGCCTTCTCGCATTCGCCAAGCCGGGTGCCGAACGACAACAGCGCGATCTTGTTACCCTGCCGGACAATGCGTCCTTTGCCGACCTCCATGGGAACGCCCACTTCCGGCATTTCGACGCCGCGGCCTTCGCCGCGGGGATAGCGCAGCGCGCTGGGCCGATCGTTGATCGCGACCTGGGTTGCGACCATGTTTACGAGTTCGGCCTCATCCGATGCCGCCATGATGACGAAGTTCGGCAGGCAGCCGAGATAGGCGTTGTCGAAGGAACCGGCGTGGGTGGCGCCGTCGGCGCCGACCAATCCGGCGCGGTCGATCGCGAAACGTACCGGCAGGCTCTGGATCGCGACGTCGTGGACCACCTGATCGTATCCGCGTTGCAGGAAGGTCGAGTAAATCGCGCAGAACGGCTTGTAGCCTTCGGTCGCAAGACCGGCGGCGAAAGTCACCGCATGCTGCTCGGCGATGCCGACATCGAAAGTGCGGTCGGGGAAGGCCTTGTTGAAGATGTCGATCCCGGTGCCCGACGGCATTGCCGCGGTGATGCCGACGATCTTGTCGTCCTTTGCCGCTTCCTTGACCAGGCTCTGGCCGAACACGTTCTGGTAGGACGGCGCATTTGGCTTGGCCTTGGCCTGTGCGCCGGTGGCGACGTCGAATTTGACCACCGCATGATATTTATCGGCGGATGCTTCGGCGGGCGGATAGCCCTTGCCCTTCTGGGTGACGACGTGGACCAGGATCGGACCGTCCTGCATGTCGCGGACGTTCTTCAGCACCGGCAGCAGATGGTCGAGATTGTGGCCGTCGATCGGGCCGACATAGTAGAAGCCAAGTTCCTCGAACAGCGTTCCGCCGCCGACCATGAAGCCGCGCGAATATTCTTCCACACGGTTGGCGCGGTCGGCCAGCACTTTCGGCAGACGCTTGTTGATCTGTTTTGCGGCTTCGCGCAGCGAGCGGTAGGTCTTGCCCGAATAAAGGCGCGACAGATAGGCGCTCATCGCGCCGACTGGCGGCGCAATCGACATGTCGTTGTCGTTGAGGATGACGATCAGCCGGGAGTTCATCGCGCCGGCATTGTTCATGGCTTCATAGGCCATGCCCGCCGACATCGCGCCGTCGCCGATCACGGCGATGACATTGTTCTTGCCGCCGGAGAGATCGCGCGCCACCGCCATGCCGAGGCCGGCCGAGATCGAAGTCGAGGAGTGGGCTGCGCCGAACGGATCGTAATCGCTCTCGGTTCGCTTGGTAAATCCGGACAGCCCGCCGCCGGTGCGCAGGGTGCGGATGCGATCGCGGCGGCCGGTCAGGATCTTGTGTGGATAAGCCTGATGGCCGACGTCCCAGATCAAACGGTCGCGCGGGGTGTCAAAAATATAATGCAACGCTGTGGTTAGTTCCACGACGCCGAGGCCCGCGCCGAAATGGCCGCCGGTGACCGAAACGGCGTCGATGGTTTCCTGACGCAACTCGTCGGCGACTTGCCGAACCTGGTCCACCTTGAGCCGGCGGAGATCGTCAGGGGTGCGGATCGTATCGAGAAGCGGCGTTTTACTATATGTGGTCACAGCGATATTCCAATTTTGCATGTCGGGATAAATGGCCCGACGTGAGATGGGTTGCGCATTATCAGCGCAGCGAAAACCCAGACGCCGGATGCCACCTGAGCAGGCCGAAGCCCGATTTGAAAGCCCAGATGCGCCCCGGATCGTTCAATGTGATATACATCACTCTTGGTGATTTAGCCCTTCTCGATCATTTTCATGAGGTATTTGAAGCGCTTACACCCGTCTAAAGCTGGCGCCAAGTCCGCCATCAATAGCCCACAACCCTGCAAGCTTTACACCAAAGCTGCCGTCAAAGCCAACTCGCAGACAGCATGGCGTGGCACAGATAAGGGAACGAAGGCGCGAGTTTCAACCCCGGCGCCGGGCCGATGGTTCCATTTCGCCTAAATCGGCGGCATCCGGGCGGGCAGTGGCGGCCATTTTCAGCCTTTTCCATGCCCATTCGCGGGTGGCGTCGTCCCCGGTTGCAACGGCCAGCGCAGCTTCGGGCCGAGCCATGCGTTCCCGTAAGGGGACGGGCCCGCAGACGATCATGAAAAAATCGTAGGCATGCGGCCGCTCGTTGGCCATGACGAACTGGAAATGGACGCGGAAGAACTTCCAGCGAAACAGATTGTAGTTTTCGGGCTTGATGATCTCGCGAAACCGGACCGGTACGATCGTGGGGTTGCGCCTGTCGGCGCCGAGATCGATGCCGTGCCCGGCGACCGGATCGAACGGGAAGAAATTCATGACATCCTTGCGCGACTGGCAGTCGATCCAGTCGATCGAAGGCTCGATCGCCAGCAGGCGCAGGTGATCGCGGAAATCCCGTGACACGGCATGAAAGCCGACGATCGGGAAGTTGCCGCCGATCGTCAGCAGAACAACCCGGGGGCCGTGGCGTCCGATGTCCGGATCGAGCTGGAGCGCGCGCGCCAGAATCTCCACGCCCAGGAAAGATCCCGAGCTGTGGCCGACGATCACGATTTCCTCGGCTTCGCTCGATCGGGCGACGTCAACAAGGTAGCGGGCGAAACGGTCGATGCGCGCGTCCCATTCCGGCCGCCGGCGGTGCGAGAATTGCCAGGTCCAGATCGTGTCGGACAACAGATAAAGCAGATAGGTGCGGTTTTCCGTGTATTTCAGCAATGCGCCGAGGACCGCGACAAACACGCCGAGGGCTGCGACAACACTCAACAGGTTGGGAGAGCCCAGCGCTTCAAGGCCCTTGCCGAAGGCGAACGCGATGCCCAGCGTCCACAGCGCCTCGTTGAACAGCATGAAATGCGGATAACTGATGAAGGTCGCAAAGCGCCAATGCGCGCGCCAGAATCGCGCAATGGTGCCGTTGAACACCAGCCGCCAATAGATCCACATCGCCTGGAAAACCGTGTGCCAGATCGGCGCGGCCAGGTCGCGCTGGATCAGGTCTTCCCATCGCAGGAAATCGTAGCTGGTCCGCGTCTGCCAGTCGTTTCCCTTGGTCTCGATGGTCCAGGATGCGGTTTCGCCGTCGGCCGCGCTCTGCGGGCGGCTGACATTGGTCGTGAGCTGATACAAACGGCCAAACTTGCGCAGTTCGGTTCTGAACATGCGATAGTACTGCGCAAGGCCGCGCGGGTCGTATCCTTGCACATAGATGATATGGCGCTGCTGGACGCGCACGTATTGATAATCCCCGGACTAATAGCCGGACTATATCAGGCCGCGTAATGCGCCAAGAGCTATTTCATCCCCGGTCGGGCGGTCCGCAGTTAATTTCCGGCAATGTGCGGTGCGGTGTCGCGGCCGGATTGCGCTCGAAGTCTTTAACTATCGCCGGACAGCGTCCGATCATCATTGAACGTCGAGCGGCTCGGTACCGGTCACCTGTCCGGTGGCGTCGGTGGTGATCTTGTCGACCCGGGCTTCCGCCTGCCGCAGCAGTTCCTCGCACCGCCTCTTCAAGGACTCGCCCCGCTCGTAGATGGCGACGGATTCCTCGAGCGGCACCTTGCCCTCCTCGAGGCGCTTGACGATCGATTCAAGCTCCTCGATCGCGCGCTCGAAGCTCAGTTTCTTGACGTCCATTTGGGTGTTTTCGGCCATATTGGTTTCCCCGATGCGTCCCTTCACCGGCTGAGATTCAAGGATATTTATGCGGGCGCATTGTGGCGGGAATTCACGTGCCCATCAATGCCGTGACGTGTTCCGCCACTGACTCTTTCAGGCCTTGCAAATCATATCCGCCCTCGAGTACGGAGACGATTCGCCCGCCGGCACTGCTATCCGCGACGTCCATCAATTTGCGTGTGACCCAGCCGAAATCTTCCGCCCTGAGATTGAGCGAAGCCAGCGGATCGCGGTGATGCGCGTCGAAGCCGGCCGAGATGACGATCAGTTCGGGGCTGAATTTCTTCAGTTGCGGCAGGATCACGTTGTCGAACGCGGCGCGGAATTTGGTGCTGCCGTCTTCCGGCGCAAGCGGTGCATTGACGATGGTGTCGTGCTCGCCGCGCTCGCCGCTGGCGCCGGTGCCGGGAAACAGTGGCATCTGGTGCGTCGAGCAATACATCACGGTCGGGTCGGCCCAGAAAATATCCTGGGTGCCGTTGCCGTGATGCACGTCGAAATCGACCACCGCGGCACGGGCGATGCCGTATTTGCGCTGGGCGTAGCGTGTGGCGATCGCGGCATGATCGAAAAAGCAGAAGCCCATCGGCTTGTTGGCTTCGGCGTGATGGCCGGGCGGGCGCATCGCGACGAATGCATTATGATGGGTGCCGGTCATGACCGCGTCGGCAGCTGCGACCGCGCCGCCGACGCCGCGCATCACCGCCTCCCATGTGCCTGGTGACATCGACGTATCGCCGTCGAGATAGATCAGTCCGCTTGATGGCGAGATGTGCCGAAGCTCTTCGACGTAGTGGCCATCGTGACAGAGCGTGACCAGGTCGAGCGAGCCTTCGGGCGCTTCCTCGCGCGTCAGCCCGTCAAAGCTGCTTTCGCCGAGAACTTGCTCGACCGCGCGAATTCGATCGGGGCGCTCGGGATGTCCTGGCGGCGTTAGATGGTTGAGGCTTGCCGGATGGCTGAGAAGAAGCGTCATGCAGAACCCTGGCGCTGATTGCGCTTGCGAGAAGCGGCTAATCTAGGGGGTTCGCGGCCGCTCCGAAAGAGCCACGCCACAGTTATGGCGGTGTAATTCAGTTGATCCGCGCGATGCGACCGGCCGCGGCAGGCCCGATCGGACTGTTCGCCTGGAAATATCCGTACAAGGCGTCGATGTCGTAGACGCCGAACTGCTGCGTGAGCCCTTCCTTCAGGCCGGTGAAGCCGTCACCGCCGACCGACAGATAGTTGTTGACCGTCACCCGGTAGCTCGCCGCGGGATCGATGCGCTTGCCGTTCAGCGACATACTATCGGCCACCACGTGGTCACCATAGGGTTTCGCGCCGTCCCATGTGTAGTTGAAACCGTTGGAGACCTGAAGGATGCGCGGCAGTTTCGGGTCGCGCCATTGCTGTTCCAGCACATTCTTGATCTGCATCCCGGTCAGCGTCAGCGTCACCAGCTGGTTCCGAAACGGCTGGCTGGCGAACAGATCACCGTAGCTTACCGCACCGTCCTCCTTCTTCGTCACGTTGATGCGGATGCCGCCGGGATTGGTGAACGCGGCCACGGCTCCGCCATTCGTTGGGTTTTGGGTCGCGGCCAGCTGGGCATCGGCGATGATATCTCCGAGCGGGCTCTCGCCGGCGTTGTTGGGAATGTGGGACAGCGTTTCCGTGATCGACCCCGCGCGGCGGTCGGCGATCGGCGCGGCGAGCTTTTCATATGAGGCCAGCAATGCGGTCTGGTCCGCGTCCTTGGCGTAAACGCCGGTGCGGACGATAACGTTGTCAGCCTTGGCGCTGATGACGTCGCGGGTCGCCGAATCGAGCTTCAGATCGATCGCGGTGACGATGGTGCCGTATTTGTCGCCTGAGGTGACGAGCCGGCCGTCGATGTCGCAGACATAGGCCTGATGGGTGTGCCCGCTGATCACGACGTCGACAGCCTTATCGAATTTCTTGACGATATCGACGATGGCGCCGGATATGCCAGGACATTCATTGTAGTCGCCGGTCGGATAGCCGCCTTCATGGATCAGCACGACGATGGCTTCAACGCCGCGCGCCTTCAGCTCCGGCACCAGCGCGTTTACGGTGTCGGCCTCGTCCCTGAACTCGAGGCCTGCGATACCGACAGGCGACACGATATTCGCCGTCCCCTTCAGCGTCAGGCCGATAAAGGCGACTGGGATGCCGTCGAAGTCCCTGATCTCGTATGGCGGAAATATCGTCTTGCCCGTGCTCTTCTCGACCGTGCTCGCCGCCAGATAGTGGAATTTCGCGCCGGGAAACGGATGCGGTCCCTGGCATTTGTCGATCGGATGGCAGCCGCCATTCTGCATCCGGAGCAGTTCGTCCACGCCCTCGTCGAATTCGTGGTTGCCGACCGACGCGATCTCAAGCCCCATCATCGACAGCGATTCGATGGTGGGCTCGTCGTGAAACATCGCCGACAGAAACGGGCTGGCGCCGATCAAATCGCCCGCCGCGACGAAGATGCTGTTTTTTGTCTGCTGGCGAAGTTGCTTGACCAGGGTCGCCATGGTCTCGACGCCGCCGGCCGCCAGCGCGATCTTTCTGGTTTTGTCGTCGGGATCGGCAATGCGAATTCCACCCGCCGGTGGCTGGAGGTAGCCATGAAGATCGTTGATCGCGAGGATCCTCACATCGACGGGAGCGGCCTGGGCCAGCGCGGGCGCGGCCGGATCAAGCATGATCGTCAGCAGCACCGCGGCGAGGATCTGAAAAGGCGAACGTCTCATGACTTGATGATAGAGGGGCAGTGCAACGATTTCACGAAGCGCAAGCCTAGGCCTTCTTGCGCGAAAAGAACGCCTTGAACGCGGCAACCGCCTCCTTGGAGCGCATGCGCTCGCCGAACAGGTGGCTTTCCTGGTCGATCCGGCGCGTCAGGTCTTCGGGCGGCGTCTTCAAAAGCTTGCGCGAGATCGCGACCGCTTCGGCCGGCAAATGGCAGATCTCGCGCGCGACCTTGCGGGCCTCGGCTTCGGTATGGCCGGGCGGCACCACCACATTGACGAAACCTGCGATGCAGGCGTCATCGGCGCTCATGGTGCGCCCCATCACCAGCGTGGCGAACGCGCGTTGGTGTCCCATGGTGCGCGGCATCAGCAGGCTGGAGGCGCCTTCCGGCACCAGGCCCAGATGGATGAACGGCGTCGAGAACGTCGCGGTGTTGCTGGCCAGCACGTAGTCGCAATGGAACAGCATGGTGGTCCCGATTCCGATCGCGATGCCATCGACCGCGGCGATGATCGGCTTGACGTTGTGTGCGAGCGAATAGAGAAACTTTACGGCGTTGGAGGCGCGCGGCGTGTCGGCGTTCGACGTGCCTTCGTGCAGGAATTCCTCGAGATCGTTGCCGGCGGTGAATACGCCCGATCCGCCGGTGATGATGATGCAGCGGATATCCGGATTGTTCTGCGCGGTGTCGATGGCATCGCTCATCATGCGATACATGTCCTGCGTGATCGCATTCTTCTTTTCAGGCCGCCTGAGCTTGATCACCCGCATCGTGTTTTCGTCGGTGACTATCAGGTGATCCGTCATTGTTCTTGTCCCTGGCCGGTGTGGCGCTGGCGAGTCTTTCCTGGACAGCCTACATCAAGTCCTCAGGCGTCCAAACGGCGCTGGCCGGTTTTCAACGGTGACTCAATGACGCGCGGAGAGAGGCAATGCAGTTAACGGGAATTCACCATCTCACGGCGATTTCGGCGAAACCGCGGGAGAATCTGGCCTTTTACACCGGCCTGCTCGGCATGCGTCTGGTGAAGAAGACCGTCAATCAGGATGACGTCAGCGCATACCACCTGTTCTACGCCGACGGCAAAGCCAACCCCGGCACCGACCTGACATTCTTCGATTTCCCGGCCGCGCCCGAGCGCCGCGGCAGCAACAGCATTTCGCGCACGGGACTGCGGGTCGCCGGAGAGAGCAGCCTTGGGTTTTGGCGGGATCGCCTCAGGAAAGCCGGCGGCCATGCCGGCGATGTCGTCGAAGTCGACGGCCGGCTGACGCTGCCGTTTGAAGATCAGGAAGGTCAACGTCTGGTGCTGGTCGATGACGGTGGCGCGGGTTCGGCATCGCCGTGGGAGCGCAGCACCGTGCCGGCGCAGCATCAAATTCGCGGCCTCGGCCCGATCGTGCTCAACGTGCATGACGTTGCGCGCACCGAACAGGTCCTGACCGGCGTCATGAACATGCGACGGGTGCGCGACTATGCGGCGCCGGATGCACCGGCGCAGGTGCATGTATTCGCCATGGGCGAGGGCGGTCCGGCCGCCGAGCTTCATGTGATCGAGCAGAAGGACTTGCCGATGGCGCGGCAAGGCGCGGGCGGCGTGCATCACGTTGCGTTCCGCACGCACGACGACGTGCAGTACCACGCCTGGACGCAACGGCTGAACGAACTTGGCATCCCCAACAGCGGCGAGGTCGACCGGTTTTATTTTCGCAGCCTTTATTTTCGTGAGCCCAACGGTATTCTGTTTGAGATCGCCACCGACGGACCCGGCTTTGCCTCCGACGAGACGATGGAAACGCTCGGCGAAAAACTGGCGCTGCCGCCGTTTCTGGAACCGCGCCGCAAGCAGATCGAGGCGGGGCTGAAGCCGCTCGGATAGGATGTAGCCGCCGCGTTGCAAAATGCGCACAGACACGCCCCCACGATCGCGCCACGCAAGAGGCGCGGGTTGTGCAACGCCTCGCCAATCGTTTGCGGTCGGCGGAAATTATTTTATTTTTGTCTCGGCTGCGATCAGTTCACTGCCTTCCGCGGTCCTGATCGTCAGCTGTATTTGTTCGCCGCTGAGGCCTTCAGGAATCGTCGCGGAAATGCGATTTCCGTTTTTCGGGTCGGCCTGCACGGTGTCGTCGAACAATACCGCGCCGCCGCGTTTCAGCGTGACGCGCAGCGGCGTGTCCGGTTCGATACTGAAGAACTGAAGATTAACGCCGGACGCCTCGGCCGAGAGATTGATCAAGATGTTCTCGTTCGCCTGCGTCACGTTGCTCATGCCGACGGTTGGGCTGTAGGTTTCCGAAACCGATACTTTGCCCAATGCGGGAAAGTTGGCGCTGTGGAAAAACTGGTCCGACACCCCCGCCCATAATTCGACGTAAGGCTGCTGCGGCTCCGGGTCTTTGCGCGCGTCGGTTTCGTTCGTAAATGACTGGTATCCCCACGTCCACATTTTCAGGCCCGGCGTAACCGTATTGTCGGCGATGCGGATGATCCCCTCTTCGTTGTCGTGGTTGATCACGCCCCAGAAATTCCCGCCCTGCATATCGGGCGCCGCGTAGGCGATGCCCATCGTCGGCCAGTTCCGGAAATAGCGCAGCTTTTCAAAACGGCTCCGGCCCGGACCCAGGCTCTTGTCGCCGTCGGCCAGGTTGGCCGACCAGTGGGGCGTGGTGTAGGCTTGGATCGGCGCGATGATTTCGGCGCCACCGGTCGTTTTGGGGTTGTTTGGGTCCGATCCCGGCGCGAGCGTCGTGCAGGTCCAGTACTCGTAGTCGATCGTCTTGTCCTGCGGATTTTTCAGCACCACGCGCGCATCGAGCGCGGCGCGATCGGCTTTCAGCGTGACATAGGTGGTCGCTTCGATGCCCGTCGAGCCCGGCCTGAACCTCTTCGGCGCCGCGCTATAGGCGAAATCGTCTTTCAGCGACATCGACACCGTCACTTCGCTGGCACCCTCCTTCACCACCTTGAAATCCCACGGCTTCAGCCACGTCTTGCCGTGCTCGGGATCCGGGAACGTCGGGAAGATGCCACCATACACCATCATCCAGTCGTAATAAAAAGTGCCGCCCTTCATCCCGTAGGGCACGCCGACTTCGGCGCGATAAAGTTGTTCGTGGCCGGTCGGCTTGTAAATGATGGAAATAATGCGCCCGCCGAATTCGGGCACCAGCGTCACCTTCAGATAACGATTCTCGAGCACGTAGGTCTTGAAGGTGTGATCGACGATGGTCTTCTCGTCGAGCGACCCGCTGACGAAGCCGTTCTCCGCATCGGTCGCGTACTTGACGGTGCTCCACGTCATCGTCGACTCGCGGAGAGACACTGTGTCGGGCACAGGCGATGCCGCACGCACGACGGCATGAAACGCACCCATCACTGAAAGTACCGCTGCCGAAAGCACCGCGACCGCGAAACGGACACGGGCAGGCGAGGGAGCATGAATTGCCATTTGCGCCGCCTTCGAGTGAGCGGGGGCGATCCTATCGCAAATATCAAATGGCTGGAGGGTCCGGCGGAGAATCTGGCCGTCACGGTGTACGATCGAATGAAGTCGCCTAGGTCTCCTCGTGGCACGATACGGACCCACCCGCTGGTGTCAGCAAGTCGCCGCAATCCGGGCTGGCAAGCGCCTTGAGACAATTGTCGGTATCTGAGGTTTTGTGACGCGGCGGGGCGGTTGAGGCCGGATTCCGGCCGATCTTGCACGAAACCGCCAGCAATGCATGGCGCTTTGGTTTCACTTGGCCTAAAAGCCTACCAACCTCGCTCAAATCCATCGGGCCACGCGGCTGCTCATCTTCCAGGCGGCAGCTCGACCTGTTCGGTTCCGGGCCTACTCAATGTTCCGGCGTTAAACGCCAACCAAGGTCTGCCATCTCGTGACATTCTTGACCACAAGCCCGCCGCTCGCCCGAGCCTTGGCGGAGCGCAACTACAATCAGCCGACTCCTGTCCAGACCGCGGTGCTTGCGGACGCAGCTGCCGGCCGCGACCTGCTTGTTTCGGCGCAAACCGGCTCGGGAAAAACTGTCGCCTATGGACTGGCCATTGCAAAGAATCTTCTGGGCGATGCCGAGCGATTCGAGCAGGCTGCCGCACCCCTTGCACTGATCGTGGCGCCAACGCGGGAACTCGCTTTGCAGGTGCATCGCGAACTCGCATGGCTCTATCAGCATGCGGATGGGCGCGTCGTTTCCTGCGTTGGCGGCATGGATCCGCGCCGCGAACAGCGCGAGCTTGCCGAGGGCGCTCATATCGTGGTCGGCACGCCGGGACGGCTGTGCGATCACCTGCGGCGCGGCCGTCTCGACATCTCGGAATTGAGGGCTGTCGTGCTGGACGAGGCGGACGAAATGCTGGATCTGGGTTTTCGCGAGGACATGGAGTTCATCCTCAAGACCACGCCGGACACCCGCCGCACGTTGCTGTTCTCGGCGACTTTGCCGCGCGGCATCGTGGCGCTGGCGAAGCAGTATCAACATCAGGCCTTTCGCGTCGAGGTCACAGGCGATGAAGGTGGCCACGCCGATATCGAGTACCGGGCCATCCGGATCGCTGCGAGCGATGTCGAACATGCGGTCGTCAACGTACTGCGATTTTTTGAATCACCGAGCGCACTTGTGTTTTGCAACACGAGAAACGCCGTCCGGCATTTGCAGGCGACGCTTCTGGAGCGCGGTTTCTCGGTGGTCGCCCTCTCCGGAGAGTTGACACAGAACGAGCGAACCCAGGCGCTGCAATCCTTGCGCGATGGACGTGCTCGCGTCTGCGTGGCCACCGACGTGGCGGCGCGCGGCATTGATCTGCCGAATCTTGACCTCGTCATTCACGCCGATCTGCCGAATGACGCGGAGGTCATGCAACATCGCTCCGGCCGCACCGGTCGTGCGGGTCGAAAGGGTGTGAGTGTCCTGCTGGTGCCGCCCGCGCGAAGGCGACGCGCGGAAGTGCTGCTGAATCTGGCAGGCATCGACGCCGTATGGGGCACAGCCCCCACCGCGGAAGAAATTCGCAAGCTCGATCAGGAGCGCATGCTGCAAGACGCTTTGTTCGCGCAGGAAACGACCGCCGACGATCTGATCCTGGCGCGGGCTTTGCTCGCCGAGCGGTCACCTGAGGATGTCGCCGCGGCGCTGGCGCGGCTCTATCGGGCGCGGCTTCCTTCGCCCGAGGACATTCTCGATCCCGGCCAAGGCACCGGCCGATCCCGTGACGATCGCAGTCGGGAAAAAGATAGCCGAGCGCCGCGCGGCGACGATCGGGTTGCCGGACCGCGGTCGAAGACGGGGAAATCATCGCCACGCCATGGTATGGCGGAGGGCAGCGTGTGGTTTCGCGCCGCCATTGGACGCAGGAAGAATGCGGAAGCGCGCTGGCTGTTGCCGATGATTTGCCGGCGTGGCGGCATCGACAAGCAAGACATTGGCGCCATCCGGATTATGGACACGACCACCGAGTTCGAAATTTCCGAGCGGGTTGCGGACTCGTTTGCCGTCAAAATCCGGCGTCCCGACAAGGAAGACAACATTCGGATCGAGCCGCTGGGAAATGCGCCGCAGGGGCAGGCGCCTTCGGAACAGCGGTTACACACGCCGCCGCGCGAAGGCAAAGAGACCGACCGCGGCGCTCGTCAGAACAGTAGCGCGCGTGATGAGCGCGGGCCGAGGCAGCACGGCAAGTCTCACAACGAAACCGGATCGAGATTTGACAATGAAGCCGGTCCCAACAGGAAAAAGCGACACCAGGACAAGTCCGACCACGCGCGACAGCCGCAGCTTGCCAGCGCGTCTGCGGTGAAACCTGCATTCGGAAAGAAGGCAAAGAAGGCAAAGAAAGATCGCGGCGGCTCCCAACTTCGTCCCCACCGCTGACAAAACGCGCGTTGAGACGGACGATTCTCATCTACGAAAAAAATCTGTCGGCCTGAGCGAACTTCCACTCTCGCATCTCATGGCCATCTCGCCCTCCCGCTCGGTGAGAAGCGCCAATTGGCCCGAAACTTAGTTCAAGACCGATTTCGCCTTGCGGAAGAGCACGCTGTCGCCGTTCCGGCTGATTTCGAGCGCACCTGCCTGGTGCGGTGTTGAGAAAGCCACACTCTGACCGGGTGCAAGAACAGACACGACACGGATCGGCGTTCCCGCCATGCCCTGCGCAAGGGTCGTGACAACATGGAATCCGTCGCGCTCGACGGTGTAGTAGGCGACACCGGACACCTCGCCGAGGTCGATGCTCTTGGCAGCAATCGGACGCAGGCCATCGGCATGGGCGGCCTCCAGAGAGGCCAAGGCGAATACAGCGGCAACAAGCATGCTACGGATCGACATATCGATCTCCTTTGGGTTGCGACATAAAACCTGTAAAGCGCACGGCATCTAGGCGATCGCGCCGCCGTCGACGGTCAACGCCGAGCCGGTAATGTACTGAGCTTTGGCGCTCGCCAGGAACGCCACAGCGTTGGCAATGTCCTCGACCGCGCCATAACGGCCGAGTGCGGTGATTTGCTGGAGCGTGCCGGCGAACGGGCCGTTTGTCGGGTTCATGTCGGTGTCGATCGAGCCCGGCTGCACGAGGTTGACCGTGATCTCCTTGGGGCCAAGCTCCCGCGCCAGACCTTTTGTGAATGCGACCAGCGCCGACTTCGACCCCGCGTATACGCTGAGGACCGAGGCAGGCACGCGGTCGGCGAAGAAACTTCCGATGGTGATGATGCGACCGCCCTTGGTGAGGTGGGCCAGCGCGGCCTTGCTTGCGACGATCGGCGCGCGCACGTTGACGTTCAGGATTGCGTCAATATCCTCGAGCGAGATGTCCTTCAGCTCCGCCACCCGAAGAATCCCGGCATTGTTGACGAGGATGTCGAGGCCGCCCAGTTTGGCGACCGTCCTCTCGACCGAAGCCTGGACAGCGGTGACATCAGCGCTGTCGGCCTGGATCGCCACGGCCCGACGCCCGTGCGCTTCGATCGCGCGGACCACCTCTGCGGCACGCTCCGCGGATTTCTCATAGGTGATCGCCACATCCGCGCCCTCGGCGGCCAGCGCCTTGGCGATCGATGCGCCAATCCCTCTGCTCGCGCCTGTCACCAGGGCCCGCTTTCCCGTTAGCATCATTGTTCTCTTCCTTTCTGTATCAATCGACACAGAATTATCTAAGCCATTGATTGCCAGCGTCAAGTGAATTATGTGTTGATTGTTACAGAAAGGACGGTAATGGCGATTACCGGGCGACCCAGGGGATTTGATCGCGACGCGGCGCTCGAGGCTGCCATGCTGCTGTTTTGGCGCAAGGGCTTCGCGGCGGCCTCGATGAACGACCTGTGCGACGCCATGAGCATCCGTTCGCCGAGCCTTTACGCGGCCTTCGGCAGCAAGGAGGCGCTCTATCTCGAAGCGGTCGAGCATTACGTCCAGACCATCGGACCTCCGGTCTGGGACAAGCTTGCGGAAGGGACGACCGCTCGCGCCGGTGTTGAAAACCTTCTGCTTGCGGGGACCGAGACGCTGCCGGAATCCGGGGCGATGCCAGCGGGTTGCATGGCGATGCTGGCGGCCGTCAGCGACGAGTGGCCGGCCGCGATTACCGACGTCGTCGGCAAGGTCCGACTTGAAGTGCTGGGCAAGTTGCGGTCGCGCCTGAAAACTGGCGTGGCCGAAGGCGAACTGCCCGCCTCGACGGACATCGATGGCCTAAGCCGGTTCTATCTGAGCGTCTTCCAGGGGATGGCAATCCAGGCGCGAGACGGCGCCACCCCGGCCGAATTGAGAAGCATCGCCACAGCGGCCATGGCGGCTTGGCCGAGCAACGGGAGGAAATAGGCCGTGGGAAATACGCTTCTCGACAGTGGCGAATCGGCACGCATCAGGCCGTCGCTGATGGCGGCCGCAATTGTTTCAAAAATTTGCGGCAACCAGATCATAAGAACCTCTGCTTCCGCGCGTATAGAGCTTGGCCGCGGCGGCACAGATCAAATCACGGTTGGAATCGAACGCGTTCAGAAAGCCCGATTCATCGGGGCCGGCATCTGGTTGAATTCGCCTCAAGGCCTCTTCATTTATAAAAAATGATGCTTCCATCGCGCTGTCGTGTCCCCAAAATCGCACGGCACGCCGCATTGAGTCATATGAACGACTATGATTTGGAAAATCAATCACGGGGTCGAGGCCGATTAATTCGTGCCCGGTCCCAGGCTGTTCTTATATCGACGGCTGTTCTCATATCCGAGGCTGTTCTCACAGGGAGTGGAATCTGCGAACCGTCATTGTTGAATGCGTGTTGCAGTGTTCGCCCGGTCGCAACAAGTAATTGTCCACGGATTTGTCTGAGCGACTTAATGCGTTCAGCCCACCGCCGTTCAATGTTTCGATGCACACTCAGTGGATATATGGCGCTCATTAGGTCAACCTCGCTGACCCGCTCTTACCTGAGATAACGTCCTAAGGATGGGACTCTCTCGGTAGACGAAGTCGCAGAAGCGTGGAAGGTTCCAAGCGAAGGGCCGAGTGACAAGGCCGAGTGACAAGGCCGAGTGACAAGGGAGTTCACGACTGCCACCATCCATTTTACGGAATCCTGTGCGGGCCGCCGGCGGGCGTGATCTTTCCGACTTGTCGATCGTGTCGATCAATATCCGCTGTTCGAGCCGACATCACTTTAATCTACGAAGATTTCGGCTTTTGCCGAAGCGAGGTTGGTTGCCCGATAAGCTCGCGCTCCTCCTTTAATCCTTGGGCTTTAATTTTTGGACTCGAAGCGTAGGAGTTGTGTACTGCGAAACTGGTTATTATAGGAGGGCGTCGTGAGTAAAATTACGAGTTTCCTATCATCATCAAGCATTCTTCTGTGTGTATCGCTTGCATCGGGTGCTTTGGCTCAGCAAATCACGGGCACGCCGGGTTCGCCAAGCGCCACGACAACGATCGATGGCAAGCAGCTTCCGCCGGAGCCTCCGAAATTCGACGGCGTGATCAAGGAAGACGCCAAAGATTCCAAGCCTTACTGGCCACCATCGGTCGTGCCGCCCAAGGGCGCACCAAACGTGCTTTTGATCATGACCGATGATCAGGGTTATGGCGTGTCTGGTACTTTCGGCGGTGTCATCCCGACTCCGAGTATGGATCGCATCGCCAAGGCGGGTTTGCGCTACACGGAGTTTCACTCAACGGCGCTTTGCTCGCCAACGCGGGCAGCGCTCATCACTGGCCGAAACCACCATTCGGTCGGCTACGGTGTCATCGGTGAAATGTCCACCGGCTATCCGGGCTACGATTCCGTCATCGGTCCCGAGAGCGCGACGATCGGAACTATTCTTCGCGATAACGGATATGCCACGTCGTGGTTTGGTAAAAACCACAACACTCCCACCTATCTTTACAGCGCGGCGGGACCATTCGACCAATGGCCGGTCGGCATGGGATTCCAGTACTTCTACGGCTTCATGGGCGGCGAGACCGACCAGTGGACACCCTATCTTTATCGCAACACGACTCAGATTTTTCCGTGGATCGGCAAGCCCGGCTACAACCTCACTACCGATATGGCGGACGAGGCCATCAGCTACATGAACGGATTGAACGCTGCCGCACCGGACACGCCGTTTTTTCTTTATTACGTCCCGGGCGGCACGCACTCGCCGCATCAACCGAAGAAGGAATGGATCGAGAAGTTCAAGGGCAAGTTCGACATAGGCTGGGAGAAGATGCGTGACCAGATCTTCGCCAACCAGAAGCGGCTCGGGGTTATCCCGGCGAACACCCAACTCACCCCTTGGCCGGACAGCCTGCCGAAGTGGGACTCGCTTTCATTCGTGCAAAAGAAACTCTACGCGCGGGAAGCGGAGGTGTTCGCCGCTTACGCAGCCTATACCGACAATGAGATCGGTCGCGTCATACAGGCGGTCGAGGATATGGGCAAACTCGATAACACGCTGATCATCTACATCAGCGGGGACAACGGCACCAGCGCTGAAGGCACTCTTGAAGGCACCCCGAACCAGATGACCGCCTACAACGGCATTCTGAAACTCCCTGAAACCGAGCTGATGCTGCATTACGAGGATTGGGGTTCCGAAAAAACCTACCCGCACATGTCGGTGGCGTGGTCGTGGGCGTTTGATACACCGTTCAAGTGGACCAAGCAGGTTGCATCGCACTTCGGCGGCACCCGGCAAGGCATGGTCATCTCTTGGCCCGGCCACATCACGGACGCCGGTGGCATCCGCACCCAATTCCATCACATCATCGACATCGTGCCGACGATCCTCGAAGCGGCCGGCATCCAGGCTCCCGCCACGGTCAATGGCATCACGCAAAAGCCCATCGAAGGCGTGAGCATGGCCTATACGTTCGACAAGGCCAACGCCAACGCACCTTCGAAGCGCGACACGCAGTATTTCGAAATGTTCGCCAATCGCGGAATCTACCACGATGGCTGGTACGCGTGCACAACACCGCCAGTGCCGCCTTGGCTTTTAGGAACGGCAAAGCTTCCTGAGATCAACGACTACAAGTGGGAACTTTACAACATCGCCGACGACTACTCGCAATACAATGATGTCGCAGACAAAAATCCTGACAAGTTGCGCGAGCTGCAAGCCTTGTTCCTGACGGAGGCGGGGAAATATCAGGTCTTGCCGCTGGATAATTCAATCCTGCCGCGCATTGTGACCCCGCGCCCAAGTGCGACCGCCGGACGAACCGTCTTCACATATTCCGGCGAGAACGCTGGCATCCCTGACGGTAACGCGCCGAGCATTCTCAATAAGGATTACACGATCACGGCCGAGGTTACCGTTCCTAAAGGCGGTGCGGAAGGAATGATCGTAACTCTAGGCGGTCGCTTTGGCGGATACGCCCTCTACCTGCTCAATGGCAAGCCGGTCTTCGTCTACAACTTACTCGATCTGGAACGGTATCGCTGGGAAGCCGGCGTGGGAGGTCGTGACTTGTTTAGCGACGCACTCAAGCCCGGCAAACACACGATCGTGTTCGATTTCAAATACAACGGCCCCGGCCCGGGCAAGGGTGGCACCGGTGTATTGACGGTCGATGGCAAGCTGGTGGCCGCAAAGACGATCCCGCACACGATTCCGTTTCTTATGGCTATCGACGAAACGTTTGACATCGGCAGCGATACCCGCACGGCAGTGGACGACAGTTACAAACTTCCGTTCCGCTTCACCGGCAAGATCGATAAACTCATGTACAAACTTGGTCCTGAACAGATGACGAATGACGAACAAAAGCTCATTCGACACGCACTCGAAAGAGCGAGAGACTAAGCGGAGCAAGGTTCGGCCTATGTCCAGACTCGCGCTGATCCGGAATGGCACTTAGCTGACGTGGGGCTCGCGTTCGGCGCCGTCGGTTGGTCCGGGTTGAAGCGGACGTCAGATCGTCCAGCGCAAATTGGGTGAGGGGGGCGGAAGACCAAAGAGGCCGCAACGTCCTGGCCCGGAGCCGCACGCGGCCACACGAGCGGCCCTATAGTCTCCACCGTATCGCCTTGCTTTGGTCAAACCGGGATGAAGTCTGGGGCAGGATTTCGTCGAGCTGGAGCCTGACCGGCGAAAAATGGGGACCGGTTTCCCCGCGCGACAGACGCCGGGCGTTTGCGCGGCGATCAGACTCAAAGAAGGAAATGCGATCGTGATCCGATCCAATAGGATCATGATCTCGCGTAAATCCGCCAGCCGTCCTTGGGCGGTGACATTGGACTAAGTATGGAGCGCCAATGCAATCGACGCTGAACCCGAAACAATCCGATCCGAGCGATGTGCTTGTGATCGCGCCCGATGTCGTTCTGGTCGCGCCCGGGGATAAAGAGCTTTCCGGCGTGGCGCACGACGCCATCAGCCGTCCCTGGAATCCGCAGCCCCAGGTGGGATCCGATTTCTCCGCCGTCCCACCGGTGCCACCTGTCGATACGACGTTTCGCCCTGCTGATATCCATGATGTCCGGATTCCGGGCTACCGGCCCTCGGGTGGCGGGCGCGCGATACGCGCCTTCACGGCGGTGCTGTTGGCCACGTGCATCGGTGGCGCCGCCATCGCCTGGCAGTCTTCCGGCAACCTGGCCAAACAGATGGTCGCGAAGTGGGCGCCAAAGTTCGTCGTGACTTCATTATTGCTGCCGCAGGAAAAACCGGGAGCGACCGCGCAGCCGACGCCACCTCCGGTTCAGGCGGCAGTGGCGAGCGACGCGCCTCCGCAACCGGCAGCTCCGGCTCAAACCGCAGCGGAAACAGCTCCGGCTCAGAGCGCACCGGAAAGTGTCGCGCCGGCCATCGCCGCGCTGCCGCCGGAATCGGCGCAGTCGATCCAGTCCATGGCGCGCGATCTCGCAACCGCGGGGCAAGAGATCGAGCAGCTCAAGGCCAGCGTCGCGCAGCTCAAGGCCAGCCAGGAACAAATGTCCCGTGACCTTGCCAAAGCTTCTGAGGCCAAAGCTTCCGAAGCCAGAACTTCTGAAGCTAAGGTTTCCGAGCGCAATCTGCGGCCCAGGCCGTTACCGCCTCCACCGCGATGGGCCGCCACGCCGGCGCGCCGGCCGACGCCGACATATCCGCCCGCGCAGGCCTATCCGGCGCCGCAAGCCGCGGTAGCTCCCCTGCCGCCACCAGCCGCAGCGCCTTACGTGCCACCGCAAGCCACGCCGCAGCCGCTCACCGATCCCGAGCTGTCATCGGTGCCGCGGCCGCCGATGCCCGTGCGGTAGCAGTGGTTCTTTCACGCCGCAGGTTCGGCGCCTGAGTCTATGGCGGTAGCCTGCTGTTTCAGCGATAACGATCAAGCGGCCTCCATCACGGCCGGTTCGTGGACCATGAAAATGAACCGCCGCTCTTGCCCCTCAAGTTCTGCAGTTATCTCCTCCTCGGGCTCTGCTCGCGATAGCGCGCGCGCCAGCTCCGAATTGATGCTCAAGTACCCATTCTGCTCGTCCGATTGTCCCTCGCCAATCGCATAGGAAAGCGGTCGCTGGCTGTCGCGATCGACAAACTTGATTACCACACGATCGCCGATCGCCAATCCGGCGCCTGAGCCGAGATTTGCGGCATTGGCGTTATCATCAGCAGGCAAGCTCTCGATCGGCTCCCCCACCACCCGATGTTCAGTGTAACGGTATGGTTCGATCTGGCCGCCGATCGGTCGAATGCCCATCTGCTCTAACGTTGTCAGCAAATCACCGACCACTCCGTCGTTATCAATGATATAGTCAGAGCCGAAGCAGCGCCAAAACGTCCATCCGACCCGTTCTAGAATCCGCTGCCGCCGCATGTCGTCGGCCCAGCGTTCAGGTCCATGGTACTGGTCGCCATCGCATTCGATCGCCAAGCGGCGACCGCCGTCACCCTCAACCACCAGGTCAATGAAAAAACCTTCCGAACCGACTTGCGGCGTAACCTTGTAGCCATGCTCAGTAAGACGCGTGAATAAGTCTCGCTCAAAACCCGACTGACACAGCTCGATTAGGTTCGAGGCCTTCTGCGCCGAAGCTGGCATCGGGTCTCGGAAGTGCTGAATCACCCGAGCTTTCAGATCCCTCGGATTAAGAGTGTCTAGCTCAACGGAGCGCACCAGGTACATGCGGTCTCGTGCGCGAGAAAGTGCCACGTTGAAGCGTTGCGCATACTGCTCAGCGGTTTGCGCGTAACGGTTAGATGGGTCGGCAACCATCGAAAGGAATACAATATCGCGCTCATTGCCTTGCAATGTAGCGCTGTCGCCGCAGACAATGCCATGGTGGATGAAAGCCACTTCGCCGATCCGATCGAGTAACATCTTCTGAATCAATGCTGCCTGATGGCCACCGATCAGTGAAATCACACCAATTGTGCGAGGCTTTTGAGTTTCGGGATTCCTTGCTTGAGAGGGATCGGAAATGATCGACGTGATCTCTTCAACGATAACCTCCGCTTCGCGATCGTTGATCTTCGACTTGCCACGGCGTTTGCCGTCCTGGACCAAAATATCGATCAGCGGCGGATCCAGCCGTTCGCTGGCAGTCGGCACGCGGAGTGGGATAAGGGGTTGCGTGTAGAAGTTCGTCGAGAAACGGATGATCGATTCGACGCAACGGAAATGCTCCTTGAGCATGACGAAATTGCCCGGGAACATCACCCGCGCCAGATCGTAGAGTGAGCCGCCAGGTTCAACCTGGGCTCGATAGGGCATCTCGCTCAAGAAGTTGTTGCGCAAGCGTCTGATGTTGGCGAGCGAAATGAACGCCGCGGTCGGGCTAATCTGCTTGTCGTCGCCGACCACCAGCAACTTCTTCCCCCGCAGGATCGCTGGGAGGTCTCGCGCATCCGACTGCGAGGCCTCATCAAGAATGACGAGATCGAAACTCGCCAGCTTGGACGGCAGCTGTTCGGAGACACGCCACGCGGGCATAATCCAGCAAGGAACAGCATCGTAGCAGTTCTCCATCGCCTCGCGCGCATCCCGCCTGAAGAGGTTGGCACGATTGCCTGTGCCGGCGCCGATCCTCTTGATGATGTTTGCGAAGATGCCGAGTGCGGTCTTGTGCGCATTGGTCATCGTCCGCGTGAGATTATAGAACGTTCGCTCTTTGACGAGTTTGGCGAAGGAGTCGCGCAATCGCTTCTCAATATCCGACCGTTCCCGGTTGAGGCTTTCGATTTGTTTGACGGATCCGCTTCTCTCTAAGAACGCGATCGATGTCGCCCAATCCCAGGAATCGGTCCAATCCGAAGGAAAGCATGGGTCTCGCTCGCCAACTGCCGGCTCGGTCTTGAGCCGCTCGGCCCAGTTGGGCGCCCCGGCCTGCGCGATGGCTCGTGCGCCATGTACGATAGCCTCGAAGCTCAGTGCGAGCATGCGAATACGATTAAGTGTCGCTAGGAACGCGGACCATTCTTTTTCGACCTGTTCCGCACTGAACTGGGCGCAGCCCAACCGCTCGTCAAGGACTAGCCGGCCTTCGGTGAGGCAGCGCACGTCCCGTGCCAACAGACCCGTTAGCTTCGCGATAGTCTCACGCGCCTCGTTCAAACGAGCTGCCCGTACCGTCCTCGACAATGTTTCGGAAAAGTCATTGATCGAGCCGTTATCAGCCATGATCTTGGCCGCATCACCGGGGTTGCGGAGCGCTTCGGTCAGATATTTTGTGGCCTTGGACGTCTTGGTGGGAATCTCGGTGCTTAGGTTCTCGAGCAGACCGAGTAACGTTTCAAGTTGCGGCGGCGAGTCTTCTGCAAAGTCAATTGACGGGGGAATTTCCATCAAATCGCGCAATGCATGCCAACGTGCACGTATCGCAGGCAATTCTCGGCGCAGGGTCACAAACCGCAACGCGTGTTTCCATTCGTCCGTAGTCGCGGGCGGCCGTCCCGCAACCCGTACCTGCTCGAACGGTGTCTTGAAGGACCTATTCCCAAACGCCATAAGACCGAACGGGTTCTTTCCTTCGCAGAGTGCGATCCAAATCTTGTCGGCGGCTCGATCGGCTAGTTCCGGTGGGTACTGAACTGGTCTAGCCAGGAACGATTGGTAGTTCTTGAGGAAGTTACGCATGTCGCGCTGAAATTCATACAGCGTCGGATTGACCCGCCGCATGCGAGCGTCGCCCGCTACCTGGCGCCTGACGATCTCAAGGGCCCAAGGCGCGGAGCCATAGGCTCTTACCGAAACCACCAAGTCCTCGAAGGCCGTGGCCATTTCATGGGCGCGCGACATGCCGACGCTTGCCACGATACGCTTGATCATCATCGCTTGGTGGTTTGGCTGCGACGCTACGAGATTATCGGCTTCAAGTAGATCAAGGTGCCAACCGCCCAGTTCGGCTGCAGCTGGCAACAGGTCGGGGCTTGGTAGTTCCACGTCAACGAATTCAAGATCGCTGCCAGCACGTTTGCGCGCATCTGCGATCAGATCGACCATCTGCCTGGTCAAGCCGGAACTCTCAAAATTTACTTTCGGTCTGTCGGTAAACCAGCCGTGACGATCTTTCTCGGCGACCAGCTTCGTTGCCAACTCGAACGCATTGTACGAGCTGCCGGGAATAACGCCGAAATGCAACGAGGCAAGCGCATCGAGCTTACGATCGATTGATTTCAGTTGCTGCCGGTCTTTCACGATGTTGCTCGAGAGCTGGCTGATGATGGTCTTTTGCTTCGATAAGTTTGCGTCGACCGTGTTGACGATCTCCAGCATAAGTTGGACCGCTTTTTCGATCTGCTTGGTCCCTTCGCGTTCCGATGTGGTGACGCTGATCGCGAGATCGCGGATACCCTCGGGAAGATGGTCGCGAATAACCTTAAGCGCAGTCTCGCCATGGGACACGACTAGCACTCTTTGTCCCGTCGCCAGCATGTGACTGATGATGTTCGCGATCGTATGCGTTTTGCCCGTACCAGGCGGACCCTGAACAACAATCCCGTCCGCCTTCTCAAGGCGGCGGACAATCTGTACCTGGTCGTCATTGAAGGCTTTGGGGAAGAACAGATCACTATGATCGGGATCCAGCTGTTCCTGATTGACCTCCGCGGACACCGTATCGCGCGCTCCCAGCGTGGTCCCGAGCGGCTCATAGTCCCGCTCGCGATCATCGCGGGCACCCATGATCAGTGTGCGGGCGGCTCCGGCCAATTTCACACCACCGCCTTCCTCCGGCGCGACCTCGTCCTTCAAACGCTGGATATCGCGCAACGTCGCGTTGATCGATCGCCGGCGAGCGTAGACGACCCACCGATCGCTAACTACGAGGCGATCTTCTGGCGGTTCCGGCAGCGGCTGGTTCTTTGGGACTTTATGGGTCTCGGGGAGGTATTCGCATTCCGGATCCAGTGCGCCACCGCAAAGCTTCAAGACCGATGAGAAAGACTCTGCTCGGAACGGCGAAATGCCCTCCGGTTCGTCGCGTTCAATGATCTTCAATTGCCGGCCGCAAATTTGCTCAGCCGCGCCAACTTGTTCTTCTGCCAGCTTGTCGAAGGCTGTCAGATCGAACCGAGGCGGAAGGTTTCTCGGGCGAATGATGACGTCGGCACCCTTGTCATCGGCTATCTCAAGCTCCACGCCCAGTTCAATCAGCGGGATCTCGACGCTGAGCATTCCCTTATTCCAACGTGACACACCGACGCCCCAGACAAGTTCAATCGACTCGCTACCTCCGGAGAGAGACATTCGCTGGGCCAGATCGAACAGGCGTTGATAGGCCTGAATTGAAAGCCGACGTGGGAACTCACGATCGGCCCAGATCTGCCACGTCTCCTTCATATAGTCGCTGCAGGTAAGCTGAACATCAGGCCGGTCTTCGAGCCGATAGAAGACGTCAAAGTAAGATTCGTCGTCTTTGTCGCTCGCGGGTTTGAGCGCGGGGGAGCAATCGCTTGGCCTCAGCATACCTTCCGCGATGAGTTGCTCTTTGACAGATGCCGAAACCCGCTCGTGTACTGTTTCATGCAGGGAGGGTGGGATCCCTGGGTCATCCGACGACTCGATCCATTGCACCGTCTCTTCGGGCGGGGCTGGGGGAGCAGAGCGCTGCAGGCGCTGAGCGCGGAGCCAGACAGGGCCTTCGTAGTCCGCTTTGTTGAGCGTGATTCCAGGAAGTTTGCTGAGTTCGTGTTCGTGAAGTACCACCGAGCTTCCGTTGGGCAGCTTGTGTTGGCTCAAGCGCAACGGAACGCGCTCATCGAGCTTGATCAATGCATTGACGTAATCGAGCAGGCCGATGAACCGCTTCGATGCGGCCTCATTGTCAGAACCCGTCACTTGGTCCAACGGCAAAACCCCCATACCCGTAACCCCCCATATACGAACACGCTATTCTAATTGGGTTGTTGTTCACTATGCACTTATACAAATGGTTGAATTAGCAGCGTTTCCTGCTGCTGTCGATAAGCGCCAAATAACGGGCACCGCCAGAGTTATGGCTGTGGGCTACGATGATCTAGCGCTTGCCATGGGCGAGCGATCCAGTGCAGAGCCGCTTCGGCGGAACGATCATCCTTGACACTTTCCCCGACACAGGAATATCCCCCGCCCCGTTCCGCCTCCCAGAGGGGCGTATCGCGATCGTCACGAACGCGAGGCGGGATGCGGTGGACGCAGCAGCGTCGGGCGCGCGACTGAACTCGCAGGGCGGCTTCATTTGAAGTTCGTGAGCGATCAGGGCGAGCGGACGAACGGCGCTAGTTGTGGACGGTGAAGCCGTGTGGTCCTGGCACCCGTTGCTGGTGTCAAGTTGGCGGAGGTGTTGCGAGCCCAACCGGGATTCGATGCGCCCTATTCGTCAACGACGGTGACAAGACGAATTCGTCGCCGAGGAGAGCGCGAAATAAGCCGTTAAAACCATTGCGCAGGGAAGGCCGGGTGTTTCCGGTGAACCTGTGGTGACGACACTCGTGTGCCACTACCACCACCGCACACGGGGCTGCGGGTGCAGCGGGCACCCGGCTTTCCCTGCGCCCTCTCTTTCTTGGGCGAATGCTTCATGCAAGCCTCGGGCGCATCGTGCCGCGGGATCGCGGATGCATATCCCGCGTCATTCCGGGATGGTGCGTTAGCACCAGACCTCAGATGTGCAATTGCACATCGGGGAATCCCGAGATTCTCGGATGTGCAATTGCACATCGTAGTTCGATGCGGAGCCTGTCATCGGGCCGCGCATCCGCGCGGACCCGGTGGCATCGCCCCGGAATGACGGCCTCGGACCGATCCGCTCTTTGAAAACTGAATCGAAATTAGCCAGCCGCCCGCCGAGGCATCGCATCCGGCGCTATTTCGGCCGGTGCGGGAATCTGCATCAGAATGGTTTGACCTGCGGACGCGATCTCGATTCCGCACTCCTGGAAGCGCCGCTTCATGCGGCGGTTGAATTCGCGCTGCACCGGCCAGCGACCGCTGTCGGTGCAGCGAATCTGGCCGACGATCGACGCCATCGAGCCGTCGACCTTGTCGACGCCCCACAATTCGAGATCGCCGCGGATCGCCTGCCGGTATTCGGGCTCGCGGCGCATTTCGGCGACGATATCCTTGAGGATCTGGCCGGCGCGGTCGGTGTCTTCCTTGTAGGAAACGTTGACGCTGACGGCCGCATTGCCGGCGCCCCGGCTTGCATTGGTGAGCGTCGTCACGGCGCTGAAGGGAACGATGTGCAGCGCGCCGTCGCCGGCGCGCAGACGAATGGTACGGATCGATACATTCTCGACGGTGCCCGACAGGCCGGACACCGTGACGTTGTCGCCGACCTGGACGGTGTTTTCCAGCAGGAGAAACAATCCGGTAATGAGGTCCTGCACCAGCTTCTGCGAGCCGAAGCCGATGGCGATACCGACGATCCCGGCGCCGGCCAGCAGTGGGGCTACGTTGACGCCGATTTCGCTCAGCGCTGTCAAGCCGACCACCATGACGATCAGGCACAGCAGCGCCGTTCGCAGCATCGGCTGAAAAGTACGCAGCCGCGCGGCGCGCGCGAAGTGACCGTCGCGCGACATCGCAGTGAGCTGACGATCCATCAGCGCATTGCTTGCCTCCCAGATCGCCGCCGCCGCAAGCGCGGCGATGCCGATCGTCGCCAGCGCCGCCAACAACCGGCTGCCGATCTGGCCGCCGTAGAACCAGACGATGGCATCCACGCCCCAGACCTCAAGCAGCGCAACGAAGCCGATGAAGGCGATCACAGCCGAGACGATTTTGCGCAGCAGCGGCAGATAGCGATTGGCGCGGGTCTCCAGGCCCGGGAAGCGCTGCAGGATATCCGGGCTGATCCGGAAACCGCGATCGATCAGGCTCAGCACCACGATGATGGCGAGACGGGTGATCAGTGCGACCGCAACGGTGCCGACAAAATACTGCAGCAGCAGCGAGTAGCCGTTGCGGATATTCAGCGCCCACACCGCCCACAATGCGAGGTCGAGCGCGATCGCAAGATAATGCCAGAGACCTGCGACGCGATTGCGCACCATGGCGGCTGTGCCCGCGCGGCCTTCCGGCGCGCGAATGGCCTCGGCGACCTGTCGGCGGCATTGCAGGATGATGACGACGATAAAGAGATGCACGATCAGCAGCACCAGACGCAGCAATGCCGCGTAGCCGGCGCGATGCAGGCCCAGCAGCAGCGCCACATTCGCAAAGGCGATGCCGGATACGCCGACGGTGACGATGCGCCGCGCCCAGATCTCGATATAGGCCGCGGTCTCGGCGCGAACACGGAACAGGCCGAAAGGTCCCGCCAGCGCCCGCGCGACACAGATCAGCCCGCGCGACAGCGCGTAGGCATTGACGACCGCAAGGATCACGAGCCGCGTCGTTACGAGATCGCCGATCTCGGTGCCCAACAGCATGGTGGCGACACCGACGAAGACGAGCACCGGGAGCAGCTCGAGCGCGAGGCGTCCCAGCACGAACGGCAGCCTGATCAGCGACTGCCAGGCACGCGCCAGACTGAGACGTCGTTGATGCAGTTCGCCTTCCGCGGTGACATCCGCCGCGGAGGAGGGCGGATCGATCATGGCCGGCGTCTGCACAGGCGCCCGCGCCGTTTGCGGAAGGCGCGCTTCCAGGAACGCTACCGGCCGCCTGATAAGACGGAAGATCAGCCATTCGGCGGCGAAGGCGCAGCCGAACACCAGCGCCAGTTTCCACGCGATATCGAGCAACTGATCATAGGCGGTGGGATCGTTGGCCGTTCGCACGATCCAGTAATAAAACGCCGGAAAGTGCGTCAGCGTCCGAGCCATATCGGCGACCTCGTGCGAGATCTCGCCGACCTGCTCGGACACCGTCAGCAAGAGCTGCGCGCCAAGGCTGTCCGCCGTGAGGGGAATCGCAGGCTGCGGTTCGGGCGCGGGTGGCGCGGCCTGGACCTGCGGCGCGGCCTGTGCCTGCGGCACGGCTTGGGCGATCGCGCGCAGCGTGTCGATCATCTGCGCGCGCTTGTTGTCGTCCTGAAGCGTATCGAGCGCCCGCTGCGCCTGATCGGGCGTCAGTACATTGGCGATGTTTGTAGCGGGAGCGGCTACACGAGGCGCATTATTGGGCGCAGCGCCGGTCTGGGCGAAAGCAGGGAAGGCAAACAATGCGCAGGCGAGCAGGATCGACGGCAAGAGTTTTTGCGACACGAGGGCCTCTTTGAATATGGGCACGACCGCAAAACCGGAATCGGTATCTGCCCTCGCGCGCGAGTCATGTCGGATCAACCCTTTTCGCCGTTATCATGTGTCGAAAGTTTGCCACTGCGGCGGCGTTCTCTTGGCATTTGCTTTTGGCATTTGCCCCTGTCAGTTGCCTTTGGCATTTTCCAGGTCACAAAAATGCCGCAGCGATTGATCGCCGCTAACTGTTGCGGGACCCTGCGGATCCTACTACGCCAGCAACACCGCGTCGGCGCCGTTGACCGCTTCGGCGCTGTCGATCACCGTCCGCTCCAGCGAGGCAGCCTGCACCGAAATATTCTCGGCAAAGAACCGCGCCAGCGTGACGTAACGCTCTGGATCGCCTTCGCTGGCGTCGCGGGCCGCCAGCGCTTCTCCGGCCAGCACGCATCCGCCGAGCGTCGCGCCGAACAGCCGCAGATAGGGCGTCGCACCCGCCAGCGCTTCGTTTGGCGCCGAGGTGACGCGCTCCAGCAGCCAGCGGCTGGTGCGGTCCAGCGAATTCAGCGCGTCGCGCAGTTTGGCGCCGGTCGTGCCAAATGCCGGATCGTTCGATGTTTCGACCCGTATGACGATCTCCGTGAGCTCGCCGAGCAAGGCCCAGACCGCCTCGCCGCCATTGGCGGCGAGCTTGCGCGTCACCAGGTCGATCGACTGGATGCCGTTGGTGCCTTCGTAGATCGAGGTGATGCGCGCATCGCGAGAATACTGCGCGGCGCCGGTCTCTTCGATGAATCCCATGCCGCCATGGATCTGCACGCCGAGATACGCCACTTCATTGCCGATGTCGGTGGAGAAGGCTTTTGCTATCGGCGTCAGCAGCGCGCCGCGGGCGGCGGCGTCGGCCCGCGTTTTGGGGTCCTTTGCGCGCACGGAGACGTCGAGCGCCACGGCCGTCGCGTAGCAAATCGTGCGCGCCGCCGCGGTGAGGGCGCGCATCTGCATCAGCATCCGCTTGACGTCGGGATGCACGATGATCGCATCCGAGCCGTCGCCCTTCTTGCCGATGGCGCGGCCCTGGCGGCGGTCCTGCGCATAGGCCAGGGCCTGCTGATAGGCGCGATCGGCGATGCCGACGCCTTCGAGACCGACCCCCAGCCGCGCCTGGTTCATCATCGTGAACATGCACAGCATGCCGCGATTTTCCTCGCCGATCAGGTAGCCGATCGCGCCGCCATGGTCGCCCATCGTCATGGTGCAGGTTGGCGAAGCATGCATGCCGAGCTTGTGCTCGATGCCGCTCGGATAAATGTCGTTGCGCTGGCCCAGCGAGCCATCGGCGTTGACGAGGAATTTCGGAATCAGAAACAGCGAAATGCCTTTGGTGCCCGCGGGCGCGTCGGGCAATCGCGCCAGCACGAAATGCACGATGTTATCGGTCATGTCGTGGTCGCCATAGGTGATGAAGATCTTGGTGCCCTTGATGCGATAGCTGCCGTCGGCCGCGCGCTCGGCGCGGGTGCGCAGCGCGCCGACATCCGATCCCGCCTGCGGCTCGGTGAGCTGCATGGTGCCGGTCCATTGGCCGGACACCAGCTTTCCGAGATAGATCTTCTTCAGTTCCTCGCTGCCATGCGCATCGAGCGCTTCGATCGCGCTGAGCGTCAGCAGCGGGCAGAGGCCGAACGCGGCATTCGAGGCGCTCCAGATTTCGGTGCAGGCGGCATTAATCGCGAGCGGAAGGCCCTGGCCGCCGAATGCTTCCGGCCCCGATACGGCGTTCCAGCCGGCGGCCGTCCAGCGCTGATAAGCGTCGGGCCAGCCAGGCGCGGTGGTCACCTTGCCATCGTTGAGCTTGATGCCGTTCTCGTCACCGACGCGATTGAGCGGCGCCAGCACGTCGCCGGCGAATTTTCCGGCTTCCTCCAGCACGGCCGCGGTGATGTCGCCGTCGAAGTCGCCGTAATGACCGGCTTCCATGGCGGCTTGCAGGCCGGCGCCATGGTTGAGGGCGAGCAGCATGTCGTTGATCGGCGCGCGGTAGGTCATGACCGTGGTCTCGCTAAGGGTGTCTCGCCAAGGGATCGGAACGGCGGACTGCCGTCTTCCCACGAAATTGCCGTTCTCTCAACTCTTCGGAAGGGCCGGAGGAGTACGTTCCGGAGAGGGTTGGCGGGGCGGCGGTCCGCCGCAACCGACGTCATTTCGAGCCATAAAGACATTATTATGGAGGATTATAAGGGACAAACCGGGTAGCCTGATTTCGCCTGAAAATCAGGCTCCAGGCTGTTGAAATGGTTCAACTCCCTCTATAGACCGGCGTTGCCGGAGGGAATCCGCAGGGGACGTCACCGCCCCCGGTGTGTTTCCGACAGCCTGTTGGGGCGTAGCCAAGCGGTAAGGCAGCGGATTTTGATTCCGCCATTCGGAGGTTCGATCCCTCCCGCCCCAGCCAGCCATTCCGCCGTTCGGCGAGACTTCCCAAGAGACGCGAGAATGGGCCGGAAATCCCGGCTTTTCGCGCATTCGGTTTTGTCTCTGGACTCCCAACGCGCCGGACCTCGGGCGCTAATTGCCGAAAGTCTCCGACCACAGCCCGGAATATTCCCATTTTGCGGAGACTATCGGCGGAGACTTGGTGCGATCGCGACTGCCGCCCGCGTTATCCCTTGATCAGGACGGCCATATTGGGAGCCAAGTGTTCCGTACCGCCCGCGAGAGCGGTTGTGCGTGAGGGATCGCTCGGGCACCGTGCGAGCCGGCCTGCCACACGAGGTAACGCGAGTCGACCAATGGCCTGCCGCCGCCCTTAGAACCGGCACCCTTAGTTCGAAATGTGAAGCTCAGTAAGGTGTCTACGTGCAGCGCCCTCAAGCCCCGCGAACGATGCGCCGGTTATAATCATCTGTGCTTGGGCGAACTCCTCTCGTTCCAACAGTTCGATGAACGGCTGGACGATGAAGTTCTCTTTATCTTCGATCAGCTCACCAGCAAATTCGGCGGGCATATCCAGAATTACCAGACCTGGATAATGGCACTGGGCCTGGGCACTCAGCGTCAACAGTCCGTAGTGGTAAGCCATGAGGAAGTACAGGGAGTCCGTTCCTCCCAGCGCGGCTTGCCATTTCTTCGATCCAACTTTGAATCTGAACGAATTGGCCGAAATGTCCAATGACACGTCGTTGTGCGGCCAGGTGCCCGGCTTTAGCCGATCGATCGCATGCAGGTACTCGTTCATTCCATCTGCCAGTACCTTACTGGCGTCGTCGAAGTCGGTTGCGCGGATCATCGCGCTCACAGTTTCGTCCAGGGGTCTGATGCGTTTTTCAATCTCGGTGATTTCAGATCCCAGCTTCAGGCCAAGTTCTACAGCACCCTTTAACCGACCGAGCTGCCGTTGCCGCTCGTTCAGTTCGCCGAGTTCCATGTCTGTGGCGCTGATCTGTTCGCTGACCAAAGCAGAAACAGCCGCACGCAAGGGTGCGAGTTCGTTGTCTACCATCTTCAGGGTCTCTTTAGAATCTACGAGTTGTACCTCGATGCGCTTGCTGTCGCGGTGAAGAAGACTTAGCAGTTGTTGCGCCTCGGCTAGTTCCCCGTTCAAACGCTCGCTCTCGAATTTTAGCCTGGCCGCACCAAGCTCCTGAATCGCGGGTCCGTCGGGTAACTCCTGACTGCATAAAAAGCAGCTATGGGGCCTCGATGCTTTATTCGTTACCGATTGATCACAAGCCGGGCAATGAGTTACACGCAAGTCGGCCAGCAATTCTCCTGCGTCGCTGACACGGCTCAAGCGCTCCAGTTCCCCGTTAAGGGTCTCCTGATAAGCCTTCATTTCGGCGATACGTTCGGTGACACCCGCCGCTCGCTTGCTTAATTCCTCCATTCCGATCACGAGACTGGCTCGCTTTTCTCCGAGTTCCTGACTGCGAACGCGTCCACTTGCCGGCAATGAGTTCGTCCGGATCGATTCGAGAATTTCGGTTCGTCTAATGCGAAGCTCGTTAGCGCTGTCTTCAAGCCGCTTTTGCGCTTCCACAACGCGGGCAATGGTTATAGCTCCCTTGAAGTCGGCATCCGCCAGTACATCACCCGCCAGCTCTTGCAAGGTCGCTTCATATTGCTCCCGTCGCGCCTGAAGTTTGGCGGCTTCAGTCTTCAATCGGATTAGTTCTCCGTATTCGTCACTAAAGACGCTCTCGGCCAAGCCTAAGAACTGAAGCAGACAGGCGTGTTGTTCACCTTCTGGCTGCTTGTCAGCAATATCGGTCCAGAACCGCTGCTGGCGGAATATATGTCGTAATAGCATCCGAAAGCTTAGTTCCGGCCACGTTTGACCGGAGTACGGGCTGCCTTTCGGGAAGTGAAGCAAAGGTATGTTCAGCTTCTCTAGTAACAGGCGCTGAAAATCTTGCGAACCCATCGGAACGCCGTTGACGAAGACCTTTGATTTTGCGCCCAGTTCGTCCCATTTCCGCTCGACGTGTAGGGTGTCATCAGCGACGCGCATTATGGCGGAAGCGCCACCGTATTTGATGGCAAGATGCTCATCGATGTCGGACTCGAACGGATTGGCTCCGCTGTCGCCAAGCAGGAAGTCGAGCGTCTGAAGCCAGCGCGTCTTTCCAGTGTTTGGGCGGCCGACAAGGACATTGACACCGTCCTCGAAGATTAGCTCTTCCGGTGCTCCGACTGTCTTTCGGCGTTCCACTCTCATAATGCGAAGCGTTGGCGTGCTCATCGGCGTATCACCTCTCCGAGGGGCTTCTTGCCGACTTCCTCGTCAAACAAATTGTAAATCAGTTTCTTGAGCGTGCTGCCGCTCTTGGAGCCAAATTCCTTTTTGACGGCACGCATTCTTTCAACAAGCAAGGCAAAGGACGGCTTTCCCGCGAGCGCAGTCGCTCTTTTTCGCCCATCAGGCGTCAGCGTTATCAAATAGCCGTTCTTCTTCTTCACGACCTCGATCAATTGCCGCGCTTCGAGATAGGCCAGAACATGGTAGTATCGTTTGTCCCATGGGCCGTAGTGATGCCGGACCATAGCGGACTCGACTGTATTATTGCTTTCTGCAACAGGCGGCGATGCGTTCTTTGCGACTGCGAAGAAATCTGGATATCTCACGAAGAAATCCAGCTTCGCCATTTTTGTCAATCCGTCGATCCGGTTGCCGGTTCCGCACAGGCTGATAAGTAGGAGTATCCTAGCTGCGTGAAATTCAACAATGTTGTCCGCAGACAAAGGCAAGCTGACCGGGGCGAAGCCTATTTGTTTTATCGACTTCATCGCTCTTGCCTCGTGAAACGATGAAGGCACCTGTCCGCGATGTCGTACATGCAGCCTTTCAGAAAGGCTGACCGGTCATCAACAGAGTTGGACGAGTTCTGACTAATGGCATCCATTTTCTGCAGGCACAAAGAATGGAAGGTCGCTCCGTCAACAGACAGCTCGCCTGCCATCTGTCCGGCACGCAACGTGGCAAGCTCCGACTTGACCCGCCGTTGCATCGCTTGGACATCGTTCTCGCTCATATAACGTGGCGTACGCATCATTTGCGCATAATCACGCCGCAACTCTAATGCCATTCTGATCTGGTCGTCAGAAAGACTCGCGTCGTCCATCTTCTCCCGAAGTTTGGCGCCGGACACGTCGGAGCTTCCATCGACAAGTTCTTGAAGCCGATCATTCCACCACGCCAAAAGTGCCGCGCGGCTTATGATCTTTTTAGCCCTGTCGGGAATCCAGAATGCCCGCCCTGCGTCATAAGCCCACGAGCGCAGTTCGCTTTCCACGACTTCTGCCTGCTCGGGCAGAATGAAAAATTTCTGACTGATGGCGATCTTCAGGATGCGCAACACGTTTTTGCTGCGGATCGTATCTTGGTCATGTCGCACGTCCCAAAGACAGTGCTCAAGCCAATATTCGATGCCGCTTCCCTTCGCCGACGTGAAATCGGGAAGCCTTTCCTTTACGGATACCGAAAGCGCGCCGAAGTCCGCACAGGTGGTTTCACGTCCGGTCCCGTAGCAGGGATATGTCAACAGCCTGAGTTCTGAATTTACATCTCGCAGCGTGACAATCCGAAAGCGTGCGGTCTCTTTATGCTGATCGCGAGTCAGCGACTTTGCGCAAACGGAATCCGCCCCTTTCGCGCAAAGGCTCGCGACCGACCAAAGTGTATCTGGTTCATTCGATTTGACTTGGACGTATTCGACGAACTCTTCGCCGTCCTGCACGCGCTTGATTAAGATGTCGTCGTGCGTCTCGCAATGCACCTTTTGAATGGTCGCATCTTCGATCATATCCAGGAAAATATCGACGACGATCTCGTCTTGATACGAAAGGCCTGCCCGCGCAGCCGGCCCGCCTTCCTCATGCGGATGATGGTCGTCAATGGATGGCCACTCGATCTCACCAGTGCTTGCTTCGTCGGACATGCTGGGCGTTTCAATCGGTAGCTTTTCAGTTAGCTCCAACCCTTTCAAATTTTTCTGGTAACCGCAACGCTGAATTGCTTAATTTCGATAATACAGCTTCGGTTGCACGTTTAATAGCTCTTCCCGGCAAGTGGTGTACCGAGACCGGCACGAAAAAGTCGCAAGGCTTCGTAATCGACGGCTTCGGCTGTCGGCGCCGCTCTCGCCTGGCCGTCGTCGCCCGCTTCTGCTATCAGCGGGAATGCCGCATCGGGTCGGGAGATCGGCTTCAGCTTGGCTGGCGGATCTGCCACTGTCTGCGATTGGGTTGATCACGCCACCGGCGCATTGCGCCCGTTTCCCGGTATCCCATCGCCTTAGCCGCTAGGATGAGCCGCAAAGTGCCGTTCCGTGAAGAAAGGCGTGGGCTCCATGGCTGGATTTCAGGCGGTGGCCCGAAAGGATTCCGCGACGTGATGAAGAAACGGAGCCATCGCCTGAACTTTAGGTGACTACTCCCACTTTGGCCGAAAACATACTATCTTTGCGCAATGGCCTATCTGCCGCCTTACACGAAGTCATTTCTCTGCCTTGCCAATTCGCGCAAGCCAGGTGGACATTGCGTGGCGGGACGAACATTCAATCAGCAGAGCTACACTGAGTGGCTCCGACCGGTGAGCACGCGAAATACGCATGAGATTTCCGACGCTGAACTCACTTATGCCGATGGCACGGGTGCGAAACTTCTCGACGTAATCAAGGTTACATGCTCACAATCGCAGCCACTCTACTATCAGACCGAGAACCATGTTATCGCGCCTGTATGCTGGGAAAAGCTTCAGAGCACAACATGGAACCATGTCACTGCCGCTACGGAGACCACTAACGGCGCTCTTTGGCACGATGGATTGAGCAGCTATCACGGGATGAATGACAAGGTTCCCGAAGCGATCGCGCAAATCTTGACCAACTCTCTTATGCTAGTGAATCCTCAGACCCTCACGCTAGTAGTGGCTCAGGAATCGAAATACATAGGCGGATACGAACGGCGTGTCCGCGCGGAATTTTCGTACAACAATACGCAGTACAACTTCGTTGTGACCGACCCGTGGATTGAGACCAAATACTTCGCCCTTCCTGATGGGAAGTACAACGTTCCGACGTCTCGCCTCTGCTTGAGCCTTCCGGAAATTCTTAATGGTAACGCGACCAAGCTCGTTGCTGCCGTGATAACGCCTGAAAACGTGACGGGGCGGCAATGACTGATGCTGTATATACGATCGGGCACTCCACGCAGACCATTGATCGGTTCGTTGGCCTTTTAAAAAAACACGGCATAACCGCCGTTGCCGACGTGCGCTCACGACCGTTCAGTCGAATGAATCCTCAGTTTAACCGGCCCGAACTGAAGGAAAAGCTTCGCGAGGCCCATATCAAGTATGTTTTTCTTGGTCGAGAATTGGGTGCGCGTTCGCAAGATCGAAGTTGTTACTGCAACGGTCAGGTTCAATACGATCTGTTAGCGCGTAGTGATCTGTTCCAGGAGGGTATTAAGCGCTTGAAAGACGGACGCCAGGAATTCTGTATTGCGCTTATGTGCGCCGAGAAAGAGCCGCTTGACTGCCATCGGACTATTTTAGTCGCGCGAGAGCTAACAGACGCTGGCATTCCGGTGATTCATATTCTCTACGACGGACAAACAGAGCGACACGATGACACAATTAATCGGCTCGTTGGAATGCTTCAAATCCCAAATGCAGATATGTTTCGAGAGCAATCGGCTGTCATAAAAGATGCTTACGAGAAGCGATCCAAAGAAATAGCGTATCGTGAAGAAAGCCCAACAGGGAACGACGAGCAGGACGCTTCGATAAGGCATGCAGAATGAAATTGTTCACGATTGGCTTCACCAAGACGACCGCAGAGGTTTTTTTTACCCGGTTGTCGCGTGCAAACGTTCGTAGGCTTGTCGACGTTCGGTTGAATAACGTATCGCAGCTGGCTGGGTTCGCCAAAAAGGACGATCTCCGCTATTTCACAAAATCGATCTGTCATATTGACTACGAACATCTACTCACGTTGGCGCCGACTCAAGACATATTAGATGAGTACAAGAAATCGAAAGGGTCGTGGCATGCTTATGCCGAGAAATTCTTAGATTTGATGGCTCAGCGCAAGATCGAAAATCTCGACAGAGAAAAATTGGATGGTGGTTGCCTCCTTTGCAGCGAAGACAAGCCTCACCATTGCCATCGCCGCTTAGTCGCTGAATATTTGAAGGGGAAGTGGAGCGACGTCGAGGTGGTCCACCTGTAGTGGTGAGCGTGCCTCGCCGGTTTATCAGTTGAAAAAAATTCCATAACGTTCGATAGGCGCCATCCGGCCCGGTTGAATAGCGATTGAGAGCGCTTACGGCCGGGGTCCTCGGTTCGGCAGGGGTTGAGTCCGAATGTTACTGCTTACTCGGATCATCAGCGGGATTGACATATGTAATCGCGAACGGCCCTTGACCGTGTACTTGGACAACAGATGGACTGCTTGCCCAAGCATAGTGATTCATTTTCGCGGGTGCTTCGCCGTAACCACCTGCCGTTAGTTCGATACCGTTTTTCTCATCAAGCTTGTCGCCCATTCCGAGATGAAAATTACCGGATATAACGGTTACGTATTCGGTTGTCGGATGATTGTGCGCGGGGATTTTGTAGCCATCCGGCACTTTCAAGCGGACAACGTAAAGTCCGTCTTTGGACGGATCGCCCGACAGAACGGTGATTTCTGCTCCTTTCGGTAGTGTCGGCGGTGCAGGACCCCATTTGAGATCGCCAGAGTTAGTCGGCATCTTCATATCATCGGCCAAAGCCGCGCTCGCACCCGCCAACACGAAAGTCAAAGGAATCAATCGGCGTAGCATCATCTCCTCCCTAATATTGAAGCCGTCACTCTCGTTCCAAAGAGAAGGCAACCCGGGGCTTTTGGTTTTGCCCATTGAGATTACGACAGCCAACCAACTGGACTAATTTCTGATGGATGCAACTCGGAAGCCATATGCATTTTGCTGAGACATAGGGCGCCGACGTCTCGACTTGATGAAAATTGTGCAGCGACCATTTTATGAGAAATCATGGGATATCTCGTCGCCCTGCGATGCCAATCACAATGACACGTGTACTCAGAAATCAAGTGAGGGACGCTGCCGTATCGTCGCCGGCGGCGTCGGTTACCGACCAATGTAGCGTAAACGTTAAGCGGCTTGGAGAGTTACACAAGCGCCCATACATTACTGTACCGGGCTCGAAAAATAACAATGCCGCGCCGACGAGGTGATCGAATTGATCTTGACACTTCGGTTCTTCGCACAAATGCGAACCGCCGACATCATCACGCGATGTCCGAGTTCGGGGGGCAAAGCGGAAAACATTTGCTCGCACTGAGTTCTTCTCAGTTTGACCCGGAACGGACCTCGCGCTGCCGTGGCTGAGGTACAGAAATCAAGAATTATGCACCGGACTGTCACGAACTCATTTGCTCGTGGAGAGGAGCTGAACCAACAGCTCTATGCTGGGTGCGACACCCGTGAAGACCCGGATGTTGAGATTTTGCCCTATGGCGGTAATCACTGCAGGTTCTGGAGCGTGCCGCTCCGGGGGCGACGCGGCGGCGTCTGAGAGCCGGTCCGGTTCGGTCCATGCCGGCGGCCGGCGATGTCTGCCGGCTGGGACCCTCCGTCCGGACGTGCAAGGAGCCGCGCAGCGGGTAGATCCCGAAACCGCCCTGGTTGGATGGTCCGCTCCGGAAGCGGCGGCGCCTGAAGACCCGGATGTTGAGATTTTCACCCGTGAACGCTCGCACGCGGACATTCCCTCGGCCTCTAGTGGCGACAGTCATGCCGGGCTGGGGAGCCGCTTCCGCCAGGCAATCCAGCCGACGACTATTGATAGTGTCGCCGCGATAAGCGGCGGCACCCCGTGCCCGTATTCGCCGTGGAGGGTGACGGTCGCGAGCGCCGCCAACATCACGGTGCAGCCGAGCGCCGAGCCCCACAGCCGCGTCCGTGCCAGCGCCAGCAGAATGGCGGTCGTGAGTTCCAGCGATCCGGTCACGAAATGGAACCAGTGCGGGTATCCCCACCGCAGATATTCCTCGTAGATAGACCCAGGGGCGAAGATGTTGCTGAGCGATCCCACGACGAAGAAAGCTGCAAGTGCCAAGGCCGAGACTTGGCGCCAGGAAATCTTTGACATTTGTCCAACCCTTTTCTGATAGGGCGCCGCGGAGGACCTGTGTGGTCGCGCCAAGAGACGGCCGGCCGCGATGCATTCGTTCCGAAGGAGATGCGAATTTCCGGAGCAGGTCCGAAAGTCGCATCTCATCGCTGATCCGCGGACCTACGCTGTGGCGGCCTTCTGGGCCGCCGCGAAGACATCGCGGGGAAGCGTTGTGCTGGCGACGTGCTCCGTGCCAGCGACGCCGAGGTCCATCCAGCCCGCGTTGACGGCCTCGAACATCGCTTCAGCCGGTCCGGTTTGGCCCTTCGGGATGCCGAACTGCTCGAACGCTGCCGGCCACTCGGCCCGCGGGATAGCGAAGGCCTTGACTTCGCGCTGCATGACATCGCCCAGTTGCGCTGCGACTTCATCCGCGCTGACCATCGAACCAAGTTCGATGACGCGATGCCCCGACCACGCCGGCCCGGTCAGCAGCGTCGCCACCTCGGCACCGATGTCGTTCGTCGCAACCATCGTCGATTTCCGGCTGGTCGGATTGTAGTAAACTGGGAGCGTGCCGCCCTGGGCGACGTGCAGGCCGTAAAGGAAGTTCTCGAAGAACCCGCCGGCGCGCACGACAGCGACCGGCGACGCCAAGTCGCGAAAGCCTTGCTCCAGCAGCGACAGGGCGGTGATCATTCCCAGCCCGCTGGTCCGGTTCGCCCCCATCGACGAGAGCGCGACCACACGCGGCGGCGCGGCCTTGGTCAGCACCTCGACATAGTTCGCGATGACGCCCTTGGTTTCCTTGAAATCCGGCGAGGGAGCCCAGACTGCCGGCAGCATGACGAACGCGCCGTCGACGCCGTCGAGCGCCCGCTCGATCGCTGCCGTGTCGTTCCAGTCGCCGTCCACCAGTTCCACGCCCTGGTCCATCCAGTCCGCCGCCTTCTCGCGACTGCGGACCAGCGCGCGTACCCTCTTGCCGTGGGCCAACAGATGCCTGGCCGTCGCGCCGCCGACTTTTCCTGTAACTCCCATAACTAGAAACATGCGTATTCTCCCGGTGCTAAATGGTCTATATTCTAGGGTAGGTCTCATATAAAGACCTTAGACCTGCACCGTAAGGAGGCAGTTTTTTGTAACCAGGAGAGAAAAAGGGAACCCGTATGAGCGACGCATTGAGCGCGATCGAGCGATTCAGCCGATATCAATCGGACGACGCCCAGTCAGTAGAATCCGTGCATTGCCCGGTGCGCGACGTGCTCGACCGCATCGGCGACAAATGGAGCATACTCATGATCATGACCCTCGCGACGCGACCGCAGCGCTTCAGCGAGCTTCACCGAGCCATCCGCGACATCTCGAAGCGCATGCTCACCCAGACGCTGCGCGACTTGGAGCGCGACGGACTTATCACCCGCCATGTCTTTCCGACCAAGCCGCCGAGCGTTGAATATTGCCTTTCCCCGCTAGGCCAATCCCTGCTGGACCCGATGGCGAGCCTCATCGATTGGGCCGACCGTCGTTATTCCGATATCCATGCCGCGCGCGTCCGCTTTGACGGAGCACCCTGTGATGTCCCGCGCTAGTGATCTGAAACAGAAGTTCGCATCATCGCATGTGTGAGGTCTGGCGGCGTGCTTCAGATGGAGATACCAGCGGCCGGCTCGTTGACTCGCTGCCGAGAGAATGGATGTCGGCATTCTTTACGGTGATGGCCGCTGGCCGGACCTCAAATCTACCTTCCTGCTGCGCGACGCGTTTTTTCCGGTCTGCAGTCCGGCCTTGCTCGAAGGGATGCACCCGTTGCGCGGTCCGGAGGACCTAAAGCACCACACTCTCATCCATGATCGCTCGATGGCGTCTGAAAGCGCATTCCCGACGCGGCGCACGTGGCTGCAAGCAGCAAGCTTTCCGGAGATCTAACTGTGAGCGTGGGCTGCAAATCAACGACTCAGCAGCAGCGTACCAAACGGCGATCAACGGAAGTGGCATTGCCTTGGGTAAGACGACGTTAGTCGCCTTAGATTTGGCGACGGGCCGCCTCGTTCGTCCTTTCGGCGACGCAGCGGACTGCGAGCTTGCCTACTATCTTATCCAGAGCTGACGGCGATCCCGGAATTGCGGCGTTCAAGAATTGGATCTGCACCGAAACGAAAGCAAGCGTAGCGGATGTCGCATGTTGGCACAAATGCGAAGTGCGGACGGCGTCAAGCAATGTCCGAGTTCGTGGGCAAAGCGGAAAACTCGCAGTGAGTTCTTCTCAGTTTGAGCCAACTGGGACATCGAACCTTGTCGGGGCCTGCCTCTATCGGCGTGCAGGCCAGCGGCACGCGGCGCAGGCCCGGTTCCCAGGAGGCATCCTTGGTTGCCAAGCAAAAGTTGTTCTGGCATGCGTATTAATTAACTTAGGTGGACGCGACTACGCACAGACGTCGAACAGGTGCTGTGAGGCGCGATGGCGCTTGGCGTCGCGCACGCGCTCACGGATGCGATCGCGCTCGTTCTTCGCCAGTCAGCGCAGGTACTTTGTTGTGGCGGACCGCGGCCGCTTGGGCGCGACGCCGACGGTCCCACCGCTCGGCCACGGGCCCGAGCTCAGCCCTCCATTGCGCCGGTAATTCGGGTCGGTATAGGGATTGCCTGGACCCTTGTTCTGGCAATTGGCATATGGATAAAAGAACGCGCAATAAGCGGGCTCGGACATCACCTGCTGCGCCGGGGCCGGTGTGAAGCTTAACGCGGTCAGCACTGCCGCCGCGCCGAGTTGCTTGGGGATGGACATTGTGCTTCTCCCACTGCGGAAGATGTGCCGGACGCGCAGAGAATAACACCCAAGACGCTGGACCCATCCGCTCAGCGCGATCACTCCACCGTGAGCGTTACCCGCAAGTATCCGTAAACCGCCATACCGCCCTCCATTTCGCACATATAATACGCACAGCATAAAGCCATGATTTATAAGCGTGTGTCCGGCAAAGAACATTCTTCGGGGCCATGCTCGCGATACTCGCGGCGCCGGCTAGGATCGTCCAGCGGTACGGCGTGCGTCGAGCTCCGGCGTAATCGCCGAAACGGCCGACGTTCGGGGTGCTGGACCATCTGATATTCGCTGGCTTGTATCGTTTGGCTTCGAAGGTGCTGGGCGCCTTGGCGATCGTGAAGCCGGAGACCGTGATTAAATGGCCCCGCGCCGGGCTCTGTCGTTTGTCGTGAGTAACTGCGAGACCAAGCAGCCTTCACCCGGACCCAAGAGTCCTCCACAAAGACTTGTCTTTTCGAGATTCTTCAGGGTCGAAGACAGCATCCTCTGTGAAATACCCGGGACGCGCGTTCAAGCTCGGAAAATCGAGCGCGTCCGCCGAGAAGGTCGAGCGAGGGACGAGGAAAATGGTCCACTTGTCACCGATCTTCGTCAGCAGTTCCTGCACTGCCATCGGGTCTGAGCTCCTGCAAACCGCTGCAGGATCTAGGTGGCCGGTTCTACTCGGGCTTTCACAGCTCACCTCGGTGTTAGCTACTACTGGAAGTGCCTTCTTTGATATCAGCTTCCAGCATATATGTAGCTCTCCTTTCGTAAGTAACATCGCTAAACGCGTGGAGAGCCCAGGATGCCGAGTTCGAAATACGCTGCCTACGAGGCCGTCAGGCCTTACTTCGAGCTGGTCCGAGAGGCGCTAGGCGACTTGGTCGATGGCGAGCATTTTTTCGATATCGTCTCTGATGACGTCGTCTACGAGGTGCTCTACGACTTCCCCGACTGGCCTCGCATTGTCCGGGGCCGTGCCGATCTGATGGCTCAGTTCGCAGGCTACGTCGACAACATCAAGCTCCAGGCTGCAGACAAGCTGATCACCCACAAGACGGACGACGGCCGTGTCGTCGTAATCGAGTATGAAGTCCATGGGACCATCCTCGCGACAGGTGTGAAGTATAACAATCGCTTCGCCTCAATCATAAGGATTGAAAGTCGGAAAATCGTGCACTGGAGAGACTACATGGACTCTCTTGGGGCATGGAACGCGCTGACGGCGGGCGCTCGCTAAAACATAAATCCCGGGAGATCTTTCTATGAAGCAAATCCCTCATGATTGAGGTGGGCCCCAGGGCTAGACGCGCTTGCGGTACCAACCGTCGCCCGGGCTTCTGACGACGCAAGATAATAGAATTTCCGATGAAGCATTTTCGGCAAGAACACACAGCTTTAGGGTGTCTCCCTGTCTTACTTCTGCTGAGCGGTTGTAACGGGGCAGCTCCTGAGTGCGATTCTTTGGAGACGCGCAGTGCGGTGGTTAAGATCTTTTCGAACGACAGCAACAATGCGCTTGTCAACTACGCTGTGAAGAATTCGAGCGCTGTTGCGGCGAGGATAAGTAATGCGAACACTGAAGTTGAAAAATCAGCCATCTGGGAAAGGGCGAGACAGGGCGCGGCATACAGATTGGATGATACAATACGCACGAATTCGAGAAACAAAGCCAAGCGAGTAGTTACTTGCACAGGACTGTTGTATGCGACCGTTGAGGATGCGACAGCGCAAAAAGAGGTAGACTTTCAAGTAGAACAAGCTGCGGATGGGAAGATGTCTATTTCGGTCAGTCCGTTTCAGTTTTGATGCGCTGCCATGTTGCGAAAGTCGAATGACGTCGTTTATTGGCACATTTGAGTCGCGCCAACGGGCTCAGAATATGTCCGTTCGCGGCGGTACACCGGAAATAACTTTCAGGCTCTAGCAATGACGCGATTGACCTATAGCGAACGTCGGGGGCGATTTCCGGTGCCACAGCTTTTCCATGGTGCGTGTGCGTTCAGCCTACCCATGCGTTTCTTATCAAGAATGACGTTTCGTGGCTCAAGACCGCTCCCGTGAAAGCGTGGTCAATATTTCCAGGCCGATCGATGCTGAGAGACAGATGCTCTGGGAGCGATGGCGCAACGAAGTGGACTTCGGTAGAGGGACGATCAGCGCGTTGGCCCCGCCTTGGCTCCGTTCAGGTCCGTGATGGCCGCTTCAAACTGGCTGGCGGAGGCGGCAATCGTCAATCTCTGTTCCTCTTGAAAGGCCGAGAAGATGCCGACCACGGCAGCAACGCCGTTGATGTCGACCAGAATCGGCGAGCCCGAGTAGCCGAAATTCGCCAGGCACTGGACTATCAGCAGCCGATTGTCTTTGCCCAAATCGGCCCGGCAGTTTCGCAGCGCGGTCGGGGAATAGCGCCGTTCTTCGCCATAGCCGATCTCGGAGATCGTCCCGGCGAGCGTGGCCGCCCTCAGTTCCTCGCCTGTCAGCGCCTTCACGGCGACTGGCCGTGCCGGCACGGCGTCCTTCAGGACAATTAGCGCCCAGTCTGCCGGCGATCGATCCAGCGTCCACTTGTCCCTCAGGGTCGGAACGAAATCCTTCGCCACGATGAACCGCTCTGCAGCCGAAGACGATTCAGTCCTTCCCTTGTTCATGCCAGCCAGGAAGTGGACGTTCCCAGGCCTGATCAGCTCGGTTCCGTTCAACAGGCAGTGCGCGGCGGTTAGCACGATCCGGGGTGCAACGAGCGTGCCCGTGCACCAGCCGCCCTTGTTGAAATACGCAACGGCGACGACGCCGATCGCCGAGGCCGGCCAGGTCGAGGGATCCACGACCTCTCCGATATGCCGATCGAGGCCGAGCAGTTCCTCCTCTCGCGGGCTAGCGATGCCGGCCAGAAGTGATTCAGGCTTTGGCTTCCAATCGTCGATGATCTGCTGGGCCTGCCCGTGCTGCGCTTCGGTCAGCGCCAGCTTGTGCACGACGCGTACCGCCGATCGGACGCCTCCCTGCCCAGCCATCACCAGGAACGCGTAGCCCTGCACCAGGTCTTTTGGGACGCCCCTGCCGTCTAGAGTCATCAGACCGAGCATGAATTGAGCCTGGGCAAATCCCTGCGCTGTTGCCCGGGCGAACCATCGCGCGGCTTCCGCATCATCGGGCCGCACGCCTTCACCGTTCACGTAGGCGAGGCCGAGAAAGTGCTGCGCGATCTGAAGTCCCTGGTCTGCGGCCTTGCGATACCATGTGATCGCCTCTGCAGGATTTCGCTGCACACCCCATCCGTAGGCGTGCATGAATCCGATGTCGAATTGGGCGCGCGCATCGCCCTTCGCGGCAACCAGAGACAGCCTTCGAAGCGCAGGGGCGTAATCGCCACTGTGCGCCGCGGCGACGGCATCGTCGAGTTCCGCTGCCGTCGCCGGAGCAACGAGGCCGAGAACCAGGATGAGGAGCACGAGAGCTGCGTTGATCATGCGTCCACTGCGACCGCCGCCAAGCGACACGATCAAGATGGCGACCGTATGACCGGCAGGCGGGGAGTTCATTTGCCCGGCGCGCTCGCAAGTTTGATTAAGTTACTTGTTCCACGAAACACTGATGGGATGTGCATTGGCCAATGCGACTAGGGCGAAAAGCCGTCCGATCTTCCGGTGTAGCAGTCCACCAAAGTTCAGTTGATATTCAACCTCAAAGCGGCCAAGGCGCTGGGCCTCGCTTTCCCCCGCTGGCACTGCTCGGCCGCGCCGACGAGGTGATCGAGTAACCGGCGCATGTCTGGGTTTGGCACTTTTGCGACATGCCGGCTGCATCGAGCAATGTCCGGGTTTAGGAGCAAAGCGGAAGATCTGGGCTCCTACCGAGTCTCAGTTTGACCCAAGGCGGACGTCTGCAGAACTGCTTGCCAATTCGATTCAGGCATTCTTTTTCATTAGAGGCACTATTTTTGTGAATGCTATCTCTGAAGCGGGGTCTGGACCGGCTTGGACCATTCCGTCGTCTCTTAAGAAAAGCTCGGATCGCGGGTCGATAGCAAGGCGGTCGAAAAGCGCTTGCAACTCGGGCCGGAGTCCGTCGCCGCAAAGCGCGGCAATCGAGCGAAACTTACGCATGATGCGCTCCTGTGTGTTTGAGTCACAGTAGGAGACTTTGATCAGCGAGCCACCCGATTACCGAACAACTGACGACGTTCAGCAAGTCGCCTCGTGAGATGCTCCAGCCCAACTCGGAAATCGGGTGGCCCGCTTATGTTCGCAAAGGTACCACGAGCATACGAGCACGGCTGACTGTGCTGTTCTCGAAATCGACAATGCACGGAGGCGATCCGATGCAAGAGAACAAGAATGCTGCAGCGCGTTGGTTCAGGGAGTTTTGGGGAAATCCTTGGAACCCAAGAATCGTAAACGAACTGGCAACGTCCGACATATTCGTCCATTACCCGATGCATGAGCCGAAGACAGGACGCGCCGCTGTCCTGAAGTTTATGACGGAGTTTCGCGAAGCCTTTCCCGATCTCAACTTCCGGGGAGTTGGCAAACTCATCGCAGAAGGCGACTTCGTCGTGGGGCAATGGAAGGGTGGCGGTACTCATACAGGTCAAGCCTTTAGTGATTTCCGTATGGGTTCTATTCCTGCTGCTTCGGGTCGTAAGGTGAAGTTCGCGGGAACAACCATATTGCGTTTGGAGAACGGACGAATAGCTGAGGAGTTGGGACAAGAAGATGCGTTGAGCGCCATGCTTCAACTCGGCTTAATTCGTCTGCCCGAGCTTGAGATGATTCAGGAGAGGCCCGGTGGACCGTTGCCGCGCGGATGGAATAATATGTCCGGGCCTTCAGAAACCGGCCGCTGAGACTTGGCCACCAATTATGGACCGGGCCGGGTTCAATAGCGACCGCACGTCGCCTGTTGGCACTTTTGCGACATGCTGGCAGCATCGAGCAATGTCCGGCTTTGGGAGCAAGGCGGAAGATATGTGCTCCTGCTGAGTTCTGCTGAATTTGACGCAGAGCGGACCTCAGACCGATTGATGTCTGAGGTAGATTGGCAGGCAATTCTTGCTGGCCGGTTATTCGCAAAGTGCTAGGTTGGTGGTTGGCTGACGCGTTTCCTTCGGAGGCGCCATGCGACGCCGAGATTTCATTGCCTTTCTTGCATGCACTGCCGCCACGTGGCCGCTTTTGGCACGGGAGCGACTGCGGTCAGACTGGCGCATAGGCATGTTGGAACCGAACCCGTCATCGCCCTCCGATCCGTTCGTCGATGCCTTTCGGCACGGCCTGCGCGGGCTCGGCTACAAGGAGGGGCGGGATGTGTTTCTCGAAATTCGCTGGGCCGGAGGAAGCAACGAACCGCTCTTCGGGCTAGCTGTCGAACTTGTCGCTCTGAAGGTCGATGTGCTTGTGACCGTTAGCACCCCAACGGCTACCATCCCGATCGTCTTCACGGCTGTCGGTGATCCGGTTGGAGCTGGTGCCGAGCCTCGCCCGCCCGGAAGGAAACATCACGGGCTTCTCGATGCTCGCTACCGAACTCAGTGCGAAGCGGCTTGAAATACTCCGGGAGATCGCACCTAACACGTCTCCCGTGGCAATGCTGTGGAACGACACTAACCCGGGCATGGTGCTTCGGGCACATGAATCGGAACGGGCCGCAGCTTCGCTGGGGCTGACGATCCAATCATACGGGGTACACGATCTGGTCACCTTCGATCCGGCCTTTGAAGCCATCGTGAGCGCCGGGGGCGCCGCTGTGCTAACGCTCGTCGATCCGTTCACAAGGCTGCACCGCCAGCGCATCGTCGACTTCGCGACCGATCGGCATCTGCCGGCAATTTACGAATCGCGGGAGTTCGTTGATGCCGGCGGCCTGATTTCCTACGGAATCGACCTCTCTGCGATGCAACGGCGCGCAGCCATCTACGTGGACAAGATTCTGAAAGGCGCCAAGCCCGCCGATCTTCCGGTCGAACAACCCACGAAGTTCGAGCTGGTGATCAACCTCAGGACCGCAAAGAAGCTAGGCCTGACAATCCCACCCTCTCTGCTCGCCCGCGCCGACGAGGTGATCGAATGAAGCGACTTTTTTGCGGCGCTGCGTGAGTCCGTTGTTGGCACCAACCGGACCATTGGAGCTTGTCAAACGATGTCCTTTGATCGAGGTAGACCGGAAGCGACGGACGGACGGTCAGAACGTCGGGATTGGCCCCAGAGCAGACGTTGGATGTTTGGCCGCATCTTCGGTCTGGACGGCCGTGAGGGCTATCGCAAGCTGTGGCTGGAGCCGTTATGCTGACCTCACCGTCTAAGCCGAGGAACTGCTCCGCATGAACGAGAGTATCCACGGAGAAAGGACCGCTTCTGAGCCGCAAGATCGCAGCTCGAGCGTGGCACATTCGATCGAAGTGCCCTCTGAAATCATCCGAAAATGGCAAGAGATTGTGAATCTCCTTGCCGAGATCATGCACGTGCCCTCTGCCTGCATAATGCGGGTTGATCCTCCCCACATCAAAGTTTTCGTCTCCAGCAGGTCCGAAGGAAATCCTTGCGAGCCGGGCGCTCTCGATACGGGACCTTATTGCGAGACCGTCATGAAGACCGGTCAGCCGCTGCTCATCCCTGACGCTCTCGAAAACGAAGCATGGAAAGCGAACCCGCATGTCAGGCTGGGGATGATCTCTTACCTTGGCGTCCCGATCGGTTGGCCCAATGGCCGCATATTCGGGACGATTTGCGTTCGCGACAATAAGAGGAACGAATATAGCGAGGCTTATCTCAAGCTACTGCTGCACTTCCGCGACATGTTGCAGGCTGACTTGAAGTCATTGGCAAGATTGCACGGAGAGATCGAAGAACGCGAGACGAAAATCCGGCGCCTGGTCGATTCCAACATCATGGGAGTTTTCATCTGGGATTTCGACGGTCGCATTCTTGAGGCCAATGACGAATTTCTTCGCATGGTGAGCTACGACCGCGAAGACCTGGTTTCGGGCCGCATAAGGTGGGCGGACCTGACGCCGCCCGACTGGCGCGACAGGAACAACGCAAGGATCGAACAGCAAAAAAGTAGCGGCCGGTTCGAGTCGTTCGAAAAGGAATACATCAGAAAAGACGGTAGCCGTGTGCCCGTACTGATTGGTGGGGCAACATTTGAAGAGGGCGGGAACCAAGGTGTCGCTTACGTCCTTGATTTGACTGAGCGCAAGCGGGTTGAGGCAGAAGCTCGCGAAAACGAGCAGCGATACCGTGAGGCGCAACTGGAACTCGCGCACGCCAACCGCGTCGCGACGATGGGCCAGTTGACGGCCTCGATCGCCCATGAAGTGAACCAGCCGCTCTCCGCCGTCGTCGCCAACGCCGAGGCCTGTCTGGGCTGGCTCCGCCGCAGAACTCCCGACGTGGACGCAGCGTGCCGCTCGGTGGAATGGATTATCGCCGACGGCAATCGGGCAAGCGAGGTGATCCGGCGGGTCCGGGCGCTCGCGAACAAGACCAGCCTTGAGAAGGTACCGCTCGACGTCAATGACGTCGTGAGGGAGACCATCCCGTTGGTACAGCGTGAGTTGATCAGTCATCAGGTATTGTTGCGAATGGAGTTAGCACCGACTCTACCCATGATCCTTGGTGATCGGGTCCAACTGCAGCAGGTGATTATCAACCTGGTGATGAATGGCATTGAATCGATGCAATCGGTCACGGATCAGCCCCGCGAACTGGCGGTCCGATCGCGTCAGGACGAGACACAACAAGTGCTGGTAAGTGTGGCGGATTGCGGCGTCGGGATCTCCGCCGAGAATGCGGACCGACTGTTCACCGCCTTCTTCACCACCAAATCCAGCGGCATGGGTATGGGTCTCTCGATCTGCCGGTCGATCATCGATGCCCACGGGGGCCGGCTCTGGGCGGCCACGTGCGAGCCGCGGGGTGCGCTCTTTCAGTTTACGATCCCCGCTGACTGAGCCGCCATCCGAGATCGATATCGTCTGTTGGGCACTTAACCGACGTCCATCGCGTTCTGATCTAGGTCTGCTTTTGAACGAAATAGCAGACATCACGTCGCGATTTCGACAAAGCAAATGTCTGGGGTGCAGATATTCAACGCTTTAACCTTAAACGGGCATTTAACGTCAACCGAGCGGGCGCCGTTGCATGGCCCATGACAGCGGCAGCAGCTTTGGGATCCGCGCCAGCGTAAGCGTCGAGGGCTGTTTGCCTTCCAGGACCGCCGAGGTGATCTCTGGCGATAGGTACGCGAGCCGGAGAGCCTGGCGGACGACTTTTGGATGAATGCTATTGGTTTCGGCCAGCTCCTCAACAGAGTCGTGTGTTCCATCAGCCAATTGCTGGACCCATGCATGGGCGCGAACGATTGCCTGGATCAAACCTTGGTTGCGAACTCCAAGGAGCTCATTATCGCGATCGATCACGACGGCACTATTGCTCGTTTCGTGGGACCATGGAATCTTGATCTCCGGCTTGGAATCATATTTCTCCGAGCCCGAAAGTCCGATTATTAGTCGATCGCGTGCTATGACGACGCGTTGAACCCGTTCGATATTGAGAGGCGCATCATCGAAGCCTCCCGCTTGTTGGTGCGATACAAGAGCCGAAAGGACGGCATTCTCAACCTGCGTCGCAGATACACGTCCGACTGATCCCGCGCCTGCCTTCCGTCCCCGCAGTAATGCCGCGCTAACGTAGAACCGGTAACGCACACCATTCTTGGTCGAAAAGCTCGGTCCCATGAGGTTGCCCTTGTCATCATAGAGCTTGCCCTGGAGCAGCGCGCCGCTTTGGAAGTGTTTGACCTTGCTTCCGTTTGCGTTGGTCTTGAGCAGGGCCTGAACCCGTTCGAAGATCTGTGGCTCGAGGATTGCCTTGTGTTCGCCTTTGAACCATTTGCCGCCGTGGTGAACCTCCCCAATGTAGACGCGGTTCTTCAGGAGATAGGCGAGGGGGCCGTAAGTGAAGGGGATGGCACCGTTGTACTTGGCGACCTTGGTGTCTCTTCGCTTGGTGACAATGCCGTGCCGATCCAACTCGGCGACAAGCCTGCTGAAGGATTTCAGGTCGAGGTAAAGGCGAAAGATGGTGCGGACGGTTTCGGCTTCGGTCTTGTTGATGACCAGCTTCTTGTCCTTAGCCTCGTAGCCAAGCGGAACCGTGCCGCCGGTCCATTTGCCCTTGCGTCGGCTGGCCGCGATCTTGTCCCGCACCCGTTCGGAGGATAGCTCCCGTTCGAATTGGGCAAAGGACAGCAGCACGTTGAGCGTCAGCCGACCCATCGAGGAGGTCGTATTGAACTGCTGGGTGACGGCGACGAACGAGATTGATCTGGCGTCAAAAGCCTCGACCAGCTTGGCGAAGTCAGCCAGCGAGCGGGTGAGGCGGTCGATCTTGTAGACGATCACCACGTCGATCCTGCCGGCCTCGATATCGGCCAGCAGCATCTTCAGGGCTGGGCGATCGAGATTGCCACCGGAATAGGCCGGGTCGTCATAATGCTGGGGAAGGGCCCTCCATCCCTGTGAGGCCTGGCTCTTGATATAGGCCTCACAGGCCTCCCGTTGGGCGTCCAGCGAATTGAACTCCAGCTCCAGACCATGCTCGGTAGATTTCCGGGTGTAGATTGCGCAGCGCCGAACCTTCGGTTCACCTGCCATCGGCGCCTGCCTTTGACGGTGTCGGTCGTAGTCCGAAGAATCGTGGCCCATTCCATCTGGTGCCGGTAATCTCGGAGGCGATTTCCGACAGGCTGGTGAACGTTTTGCCGCCATAGGCAAACCCATAGGTTGTCACCATGACGCGGTAGCTCTTGCCTTTCCATGTGCGCACCAGTTCCGAGCCTGGCTTGATCCGACGAGGCAGTTCGAGCCGGCCGTTGGGCTTTGCCACGGCGGCCTTCACCAGCTGATCGAGGAGCCTTTGCGTCGTACGGGAAAGACCGCCGTAGGCCTTTTCCTGGATCCGTTGCGCAATGCTCCGCCGAAGCAGATCCGGACCGAATGCCTTTGGCGGTTCGGCCCGGAACAGGTCGCGATATCGCTTTCGCAAATCCGCGATCGGCGTCGTGGGCAGCCGATCCAGCTCGGCCTTGACCGCTGGATCGTCTGCTGATTTGCACGATTGTTGCCCCGAGGTCATGAAGAAGCGCTCGGTTTTGCGATCCGGTAGATGCGCTCGTCGCCGACCTTGTCCGAGAGGAGGTTCAGCTTGAGCTTCTTTTTGACCACGCCGGCGAAGAAGCCCCGTACCGAGTGCTGCTGCCAGTCGGTTGCCTTCATGATTGCGGCGATCGTCGCGCCCTTTGGCTCTTGCAGCATCTTGAGTACGGCCGACTGTTTGGACGATGACGGTGATTTCGATGCCGTCTTTGAAGCGGCTTTAGCTGTAACGGAAGGCTTACGAGCGGGCACGCTGCTCCTGGCCGAGCGTCTTGGCCAGCGAGATGATTTACGCGCGGTCTTTGCGGGTTTCGATTTCGGTTTGCTGGCGGGCATCTGGCTCTCCTCTAGGGATCAACGACAGCATCACGTGCTGCCACTGACGCGAGCCCCGCCAATCCGGAACGGGGCGAGAGGAGTCGGGAAACCGTTGCTATTTGCCAGACAGACGATTCAGCAGCGAGGCCGCGTCTTGAAGCCGGCGGGTCTCATAGACCAGTTGCTCGATACCATCGAGACCGCTCCGGCCTCAGTAATAGCGCCAGTCAAAGCACAGGCTTCGGCGGCCCTGGCGATGCGCCAGCCTCATCGAGCTTTGTGTGAATCTCACAGAGGATGATCCTCATCGCAGGCTCGATCGCGGCGCGGTCCATGTTGCCCTCCCTGTTGACGAACACAGTACTGCTCCGAAAGCGCGTGCAGTCGAGCAAAAACCGCGCAATCTTATGGCTCTTATCGGGCTATGAGCGGTTATGGAATGTGCGTTTTCTTGCGCGCTGCCACACGTCGTCGTTAGGGCCGTTTAGCTGGAGTTCCGCGCACGAGTCGCACGGTGCCCCCATCGCGCTAACGGGCAGCCGCGAGCGGATGCTAAGTCTCGCTG